>JAGWWZ010000001.1 GCA_018970165.1 Planctomycetota bacterium
AAATCCCGCGCTTCCATGACAGGATCATCAAAGGGGTGCGCAGGTACGAGTCGGTCAACGGTTCCACGGCCGCGATCTTTTGCATTTCCTCGGCCGCTTCTTCTCGCACCACGTCGATCACGTCGTCGTGTGTGATGATCCCCATCATGTGGTTGTTGTCGTCCACTACCGGAATGGCCATGATGTTGTAGAAGGCTACCTTTTGAGCGACCACTCCTTGGTCATCGTGCACATTGACCGCGACCACGTCCCCTTTCATCAAATCGGCAAGCCGAGTTTCCGGTCGCCCGATCGAAGAGATCAGCGTTCGGCCACTGACGACCCCTCGCAGGTGATTGGTGTCGTCGACCACATAGATGTAGTAAATCGTTTCCAGTCTCTCGGCCTGGCGACTCAGTTCGTCGAGCGCCTGCCGAACCGTGAGTGTCTCGGACAAGCAAGCGACCTCGGTGGTCATCAGCGACCCGGCAGTACCCTCTTCAAAGTTCTGCAGACGGCGAATATCTCTGCGGTCGGGGGCTGGCACCAAGGCCAGAATCTCTTCGACCCGCTTTTCCGGAAGTTCCTTGAGCAAATCGACAGCGTCGTCGGCTGGCAATTGCGTAACGAGCACTGCCACTTGCTTCTCATCGTGGGTCGCCAGTAGCTCGATCTTGCGATCCCAATCGAAGTACTGAAAGATGTCGGCTTGCACCGTTGGCTGCGCATGCTGGAGCACATGCCAAGTTTCATCGTTGTCCAATCCCTCCATGAACTCGGCGGTTCGGGCCGGGTGGAGTGCAACGCAGAACTCTCGGAGTTCGTCCGTGCGATTCTCCGACAGCATCTCGCGCAGTTCAGGAAGGAAAAGAGTATTGATCATCGACCGCCCGATTTATTAACAAGTAGTTGCACCGAAGTAAGGTCGGCCGATCCGCAGCACGTGCGATCCGCAGCACGTGCGATCCGCATCGTACGCTCACTCCGCAGCGTACACTGTGGTCGTTTAGCTTGGGATCGACAGATGGAAGTCGCCTGTTAGATCGCGCCACACCGAGTGAATGTGATTGGCTCGAGTACCTTCGGGGTCGGTTTGGAAATTGCACAGTTCGGCGATGAAGCTGGGTCCATGCAGGCGGATGAAATGTTGTTCGCCCGGCGCGGTCCCCCCGGCCCAACCGAAATAGATCTTTTCGGTTCCATCGCGTTTGACCAGTTGCCATCGCTCCTTGGCCACTGCAGCGGGCATCGTCGAGAAATAGGCATCGATGATAGCGGAGAGCTTTTGTTTTTGTCCGTCGTTCATCTCGCTCGAAGGGAGTCCGACTTGGGTCGCCGGTACCGGTTGCGGTTGGCCGGGCCACTGGATATCCTCCGGACAATCCTCGGAGAAAATCGCGAGGCTTCGTTGAGAGGGTTCCAGCGATTGAAGCAGCTCGTAGGACGCACCCTCTTCAGGCAGGAGCAAGCGTTTGCCTTTGGCGAAGGGGAGTTTGCCGTCAGCGCTCAATGGATCGGGTGTTTTAAAATCCCGGCGCAAGGTTGCCGGATTGACGCCGAAGAATTGAGGCGTCGAATCAACCACTCGGTCACCATCGAACGAGAGGTTGATCGACAAGTGGTGCCCTTCGACACTGACCCCCCACAACTCTTTCGGATCGGGGTTGCCGTAGACTGCGAAATAGAACTTCTGGTAGTCGCGGCGTTTGGCCTGCGCGGGGCCTTCGAGTTCGAGCAGGATCGCTTCATAGGCCATGATGTCGACGGCGCGGCGAAACCCATCTTCGCTCAACATGCTCGCCATCATGCCGAAGGCTGCCTCGCGCTGAGCCGGATTCATCTCGCGAAGCGGAAGCCCCTTGCGTGTCTCCATCGGGATAAAGTGCCACTGAGGACGACGAGCATCGACGTAGGGAATACGGGCTGCGGCCGTTTGATCTTTTCCGAGCAAGGATAGAAAGCCGAGCGCGGTTTCGCGTGCGCTCAATGCCGGATGAACGGAAGCGAGCGCGGTGCGGCTGAGCCCCGCGATCAAAGAACCGGCCATGCAGGAGGCCGCCGATCGGATCAGAAAATCCCGGCGCGACGAATTCGAAAGAGATGATAGGTGGGACATGGTCGTTCCATGATTGAGGTAGCGGGGGGAGTCACAAAAGGCTTCTATCGACTTCTTCCATTATGACCTAGAACCCGTCTCGAACAAAAGCCCTGCATGTCGAGATAGAGATGCGTTGCCATATGAACTATTGCCAAAAGGACTATTGCCAAAAGGGCAAATGGTCACCAGATCGCATCCACCGTTGCGATCACCACCATGGCAGCTCCGATAACCAGCTTTGCCGATGTCCCCAAGAGCCTTCCGATCATGGCCCCGGTCCCGACATGGGCCCCTTCGGCCGCCGTTTTCCCCTTCCAAATCTCACCCAGCCAAGCTCCGGCAAAGGCCCCGCCTGCACCTCCGAGCAGGGCTCCAATCACCGGACCTAGGATCGGAATCGGAACGCCGATGACGGCTCCGGTCAGACTTCCCGCCGCTGTGCCGACCACCGCCAAGGCCATCCCTCGGCGACTTCCCCCGCGCTTTCCTGCAAAAGCGGCTCCGGCGATGAACTCAATCACCTCGCCAACCACGGCGCACAGAGCGAGGATCGCCAAACCGATCCAGCCGATGCCGCTTCCCGCATCCTCGGGAAAGAACCAAGCGTAGATGCCACACAGGATCAAAATGATCCAGTTCCCAGGCAACGTCAACAAATTCGCCAACCAAGCGACCGCATTCGACAACGTTAGGATCGAAATCCATAGATAAATCACTCTGGGACCTCGCAGGTTTCGTCGATCGCTTCGGTTCTTTCGATCACTTCAGGTGGGACGCCGATCGGCAGAACGATAACTCGACCGACATACGGGAGAGCATTCGGCGAATCGAAGCCGTTCTTGGCAGCTACAAAAGTGAGTGTTGCCTCTGCCCGAAATGTGGGAGCGTATGCGACTCCCGTCCTGCCATCCAATCCCGAGGGTATGTCGATGGCAAACCGCCGAGCAGCGGACTCATTTGCTACTCGAATCGCCATCGCCATCGCACCCCGAGGAGGACCACTTGAACCAGTTCCCAGCAATGCGTCGATGATGAGATCCGCCTGCGCAATATCCGAGACAATGGTTGTAGCGCCAGCATCGGTGGGGATTGCAGCATCGAGGGGGATCCATCGACATGGAATCCGCGTGTTGGAAACAATCGCATAGTTTGAACGGGTATCGGGAGTCATTCGAGATGCATCGCCGATCATCCACACCTCCACGGCTACATGTGCAGCATGCAAGTGCCTGGCTATCACCAAGCCATCGCCACCATTGTTGCCGGTGCCACACAGGATCACCGCGCGAACTTGCCCGGGAGCATGAGCAAGGATCCAATCGGCCGCACCTCTGCCAGCGTTCTCCATCAACATCAGCCCCGGCATTGCGAACTCTTCCATCGCAATCCGATCGACGGCGCGAATACGCGCTAGGCTCCACGACTTGGACATCAGTTTGCGTTCCCCTCGAATCGATCGCTTCTCAATTTGCCAGTTGTTAATTTGCCAAGGCCTCAATTTGACGGCCCCTTATGGGCATCGTAAGATCGCATTTCAAGTTTGTCTGCAATTCCCTATCGATGCTCGGAGAAGCTCGCATGAGTTCGAAAATCGTTGATGAAAAAATCCTTGGGGTATGGCACGGCCATTCGACATGGGGATTTCACATCGGCCCCTGCCGCATCTTGATCGACCCATTCCTCGATGACAACCCCGCAGCGCTCAGCAAAGCGGCCGATCTGTCACCCACGCATATCCTCATCTCTCATGGGCACGCAGACCACATCGCAGATGCAGCAGCGATCGCGAATAGAACCGGAGCACAAGTCTTGGCCAACTACGAAATCGCCCAATGGCTCGGGCATAAACACCATGTCAAACATACCGTAGGAATGAATCACGGTGGTGCTTTGAAAACGGAGTTTGGTCGCGTTATGTTGGTGCCAGCAATTCACTCTTCCAGTCTGCCGGATGGCTCGTACGGCGGGACCGCAGGAGGTTGGGTGATCGAAATTTTCCGTCCAAACGAAAAATGCTACAGGATCTATTTCGCGGGTGACACTGCACCCTTTAGCGATATGAAATGGATCGCTCGCCACGGTATCGATACCTTCATCGTGCCAATCGGTGATCTCTTTACGATGGGCCCCGAAGAGAGCATCGAAGCCATACAGTGGGTTGCGCCCCGCACGGTAATGCCCACCCACTACAACACTTGGCCACCCATCAAACAAGACCCACTCGCGTGGTCCAAAGCGGTGAAAGAAAAAACAGGGGCAACCCCCTTCATCCCAGCCGTCGACTCTCTGTTCGAACTCACTTAAAGTATTGCTAGCAAACGATAGACTTGCCTGAATATTTTTTGAAAGTTCAGGAACGCGTGAAATATTGATGTTGTGTCGCGGTCGGCCCTTTAGGTATAACGAACAGGTTGTCAAGGATTGGCGACAAGGACAGCAAGGAAGCGAGACAGGCGGCTTGATATGCAGTCAACACAGGAGGTTGCCATGCTAGTGCTCGCAAGACAGGAAGGGGATGGGATCACGTTTCCCGATTTGAATCTCGAGGTTGAGATTTTGAGAATCCAGGGAAGCCGGGTCCAGATTGGTGTTCATGCGCCGCGTGAAATCACGGTTCTGCGCAGTGAATTGGTCTCCGATGAATTGGTTGGTAATGGGTCTTCTCGCGAAGATGCCAAGAAGGCTTTGGATCTTCAGAACCGATTGCGCGAAGTTGCCAAGCTATTGACGACCGCTCGTTTGCAGTGGGAGCAGGGAGATCTGGAAGCGGTTGAAAAAACTCTGCGATCGATGGTTGCTCGTCAGGGTTCACCGGACCGAGCGACATCGCAGGTTTCGGAACCTGCGGCTTCCTACAACTGCTCGAAGCCAGCAGTTACTCACGATTGCAGGAGTGTGTGCGAGCAGTTGAAGATCGTCCATCCCGAGTGCCCATTGCGAGATATTGCTCGGGCAGAAGGACTCGCCTGCTAGGTTTGCAGAGGTTGATCGGAAACGATTTGGTAGGCCGAAGCGATTTCGCTAGGAATTCGCTTCGGCATGCGCGTTGAGAAATCGATATAGGCCCAATTGGTGTGGGCAACCGCCAAGAGCGTTTCTTTTAACGGGCCGTTCGGATCATCTTTAGGTGGGTCGTTCCGCACCATGTGGTATCGCCGCAGCGATGTCACCTTCTTCATATCAGCAACCCAAGTACGAATGGTCACCCGATCGCGAGCGTATGCTGGCTGCAGGTACTCAATTTGGTGAAGCCTCGCCACCCAGCCCGCGCCATGTTGTTGATAGCGTTCTGCCGACCAACCGAGGGCGGATGAGTGAGCTAATGCAGCATCTTGCATCCACTGCAGGTAAACCACATTGTTGACATGACCAACCAAATCGATATCGCTATCGGAAACGATCAGTTCATGTTTGTAGATTTCGATCATTGTGGTTGTTTCTGAAAGTATGGGGATGAAGCCGAGCGGGGGGCAAGCCGCTTTGTGAATCAATCGGGCGACCAGGGTGGAATTGGACTGCCATCGGGTCCTTTGGGTTTGGCCGGCTTGGATCCTCGGAGGCTGGCTACGTAGGCGGAAACCATGATCAAGTCGTTCTTGTTGCCGATGCGAGTTCCCCACGCGGGCATCGCACCTCCCGCGACCCCCTCGTTGATCACTTTGTAGATATCGGTGACCCCCTTGATGTGCTTGTAGTTTTCATCGCACAAGTTGGGGCCGACCAATCCCCCTCCGTCCGCTCCGTGGCATGAGACGCAATTGACCTTGAAGATCGATTGGCCGACAACGATCCACTCCGGATCTTGGGAGTAGGTGTAGATCGTTTTAGAATCAGGGGTCAAGTCTCCGATCTTCTTGTATTTCTTTCGGGTGTTGGCATCCATGGCTGCTAGATATTGATCCTCCAAGGATCGGCCTTCTGCTCCGACGTGGAAGTACAAGATGTAAATAGGTGAAATGACCACGGTGATGATGAACAACCATGTCCACCAACCGGGGAGCGGGTTGTCGTATTCGCGGATTCCATCGTAGGAGTGTCCTAAGGTGACATCGTTTTGGGGTGCCGTGGGGGTGGATGCCATCAGTTCGGTCTCCCGTTCGAGGAGGGATTTGTGTTTTGCTGGGGTCTGGGATCGACGACTTCGTCGCTCAATGGGATCGAGCCGTAGCGATGGGTGGATTCCCGTCGCAGGGAGGCGGTCCAAGCGACAATGGCGACAAAGCAACTTGCGAAAATCACCAGTGCGAGTTCATCGAATACCGAGTAATCGAGCCATGACACAACATCTTTGAGCATCTCGATCCCTTTCCATTCCTTCCTACTGAGCGCCTGAATCGCGATCTGCCCACTCGGGTGCAGATCCCGGTCTGGCAGCGGCGGTTGCTGTAGTGGTTTCTGCATTCGCGGGCGCTGCAGCGGGCTCTTCCGTTTTGTAGAGGTCGGTACCCAATCGCTGCAGGTATGCGATCAAAGCAATAGCCGTCGAGTCCTTGATCAATTGGCCGTTGTAATCAACGCTTTCACCTTGCGAGATAATCTCGGCGGCGATCTTGTCTGCTTGAAGTCGAGCTACCTCGGGAGATTTTTCGATATCGAATGGGTAGACCGCTCCAAGATAGCTCGCGGCTCGGACTCGATCGGTGATGGCGTTGAAATTGAGTCGTTCATCCAGGAGGTGTCTGTAACGGGGCATGATAGAACCCTCCGACCGACTCGTTGGGTTTTCTAAGTGTTGCCAATGCCATAAGCTGCTTTGCCGTCCCCCCTCGCGAGCCAGATCGGGGCCGATACGGCGAGATCCCCATTGGAACGGGTGGTCGTAAATCGATTCGCCCGCTTTGCTGAAGTCACCATAGCGAAGCTTTTCCGCGACCATGGGGCGAATCATCTGGGAGTGACAGTTGTAGCAACCCTCCGAAACGTAAACATCGCGGCCCGCCAATTCCAAAGGTGTATAAGGTTTGACCGTTGAGATTGTGGGAACGTTGCTTCGGATCAGGAACATCGGGACGATTTCAAGAGCACTTGCGATCAAGACCGCAATGGTGGTAACGATCGTAAACCAAATGGGAAAACGTTCCCATCTGCGATGCCAATTCATTTGGGAAACTTCGTCCACTTTAGCTGCGAGTTCGAGGACCGGCTTCCCTTTGAGGGTGCTTTGGGGAATCGGCGCATCGACGTGTTCGCGAGTCAACCTAGGAGCGGAGTAGACCGGTACTTCGTAGGTGGCAGGTCGGTTCAGCCAAGTCATGACGGCGTTGATCGCCAACATCGAAATACCTACCACATAGAGCGATCCCGCGATGACTCGCGTCCACCAGAATGGGACTACGGTTTGGATCGTTTGCAAGAAGCTTGGGTATTTCAAACTGCCGGACTCGTCCAAAGCTCGCCACATCAGCCCCTCGGTAATACCTGCAATGTAGATAGGGATGATGTACAGCAGGATGCCAATGGTTCCGATCCAAAAGTGCCATTCGGCCATCTTGGTGCTCCACAGCTTGGTCTGGTACAGGCGAGGCAACAGCCAATAGATCATCCCAAATGTCATGAAGCCGTTCCATCCGAGTGCTCCGGAGTGAACGTGCGCGATCGTCCAGTCGGTGTAGTGGGATAACGCATTGACGCTCTTGATCGACAACATAGGGCCTTCAAAAGTTGCCAGGCCGTAGAATGTCAGACCCACCACGAAGAACTTGAGGATCGGATCGGTCGTGACTTTGTGCCAAGCCCCTCGCAATGTCAGCAGGCCATTGATCATGCCACCCCAAGAAGGCATCCACAGCATGATGCCAAAGAGCATACCGAAAGTGCTGGCCCATTCCGGCAGCGCGGTGTAATGCAAGTGGTGGGGACCAGCCCAGATGTAGATGAATACCAGCGACCAGAATTGAATGATGCTGAGCTTGTAACTAAAGACGGGTCGCTCTGCTGCTTTGGGAAGGAAGTAATACATCAAACCCAGAAACGGAATTGTCAAGAAGAAGGCGACTGCGTTGTGACCGTACCACCACTGCATGAAAGCATCTTGAACACCCGCGTAGATCGGGTAGCTCTTCCACAATCCGCTTCCTGTCCATGCTCCAACTGGGATGACCAAATTGTTGAAGACATGCAGTACCGTCACGGTCACAATCGTGGCGATGTAGAACCACAGAGCCACATACATGTGCCGTTCTCGGCGATTGACGAGAGTCATCATAAAATTGAGACCGAAAAACAGGACCCAGACGACAGCAATCGCGAGATCAATCGGCCACTCGAGTTCGGCGTATTCTTTGCTTTGCGTTATTCCGAGAGGGAGCGTGATGGCGGCCGCGACAATGATCGCTTGCCATCCCCAGAAGTGGAGGCGGCTCAGAACATCGCTCCACATGCGGCATTTGCAAAGACGCTGGGTGCTGTAGTACACGGCCGCGAAGATCGCATTTCCGGCGAAAGCAAAAATCGCTGCGTTGGTATGCAATGGGCGAAGTCGCGCGAACGACAGGATTGGGGAAACGTCGCTTCGAAGCCCCTCCGAGATCCAAGGGGCTGCTAGCAGGACCCCCACGAGAACTCCCGCGATGGTGCCTATCAAGCCCCAGAAAATCGTGGCAGTCACAAACATCCGGACTACCGCATCGTCGTAACTGTACTGTTCCATCGCCTCCGAGCCGGAGGCATCACTGCGTGAAAACGCCAAAGAATTTGCAGACATTAGGAGAACAATTAGCAGGAGTTGAGTCGCGTGGGGTTCGCTCGAACGCCGAGCACGCATTGTAACCCTGGAATCGTCCTACCGTCATCTCGGAACGAGTCGGGAGGCTTGAAAAGACCGCGACAGATTGAAGCAACATCCTTCTTTTTCGCTGTTGAAATAGTGATAACTCAAGCAATTAGCCAACGATTTGCCCCATCGGGACCGCTTCCTCCCCTTCCCATTCGTACTCCATCAATAGCCTGAAAAGTCATCGCAATCGCTAGACCTACCTTTATCGGCTGTTAATAATGCATCAATTCCAGGGTTTAAGCTGGGGACTCCAGATATAGGGTCTTCGGGTTGAACCGAGCATCGGAGTTGTAGGGATTGCTCCTCCGAAGCTTCTCTCCTTTCCCGTGACACCCCGGTAATACATCGATCGACCGCGTTCTAAGCTTAGTCAGAATAAAGACGTTGGTCGGTCGAGGCCATGTTTGACGTGTACGTTTCTTATAAACCTTGAGTGGAATCATCGAATGAGCATTGATCGAAACGCAAGAAAATGCGGGCTGATGCTGGCCATGGCGCTAGCAGCATGCGTTCCCGCGATCGGACAACAAGCACCAGAGCCAACCGCACCGGCACCCGACTATCCCCCAATTGAGAAAGTTGCGGAGGGGTACACCAAGGTGGAATCGAAATCCCCGGACCGCGGCTCCCTCTACAACGTCTGGGTGCGAGACAAAGACGGTCAGATGCTCCTGGAAATCCCCAAAGATTTCATGAGCAAGAAATACTTCATCGCTCTGACGGTCAGCAGCGGCGATCGCTTCGCAGGTCTCCAAGCGGGCGATTACTACGTTTACTGGCGGATGTACAACAAGCGTCTGGCGCTCATTCTCCCTGAATTGGATATCCGCTCCAATGGTGAGCCAGAATCGAAATCGTCGGTCAAGCGACTCTTTACAGACACGGTACTGCTCGATGTGCCGATCGTTGCAATGGTTCCGCGCGGTGGTCCACTGATCGATGCCGACGCACTGTTTGTCGGACAGGCTTCGAAGTTCTTCGGTCCGTCGGTCCGCATTCAAGATCCGCAGCTCACGAAGATCGTGAAGGCCAAGCCGTTCACCAAGAACACGGAGTTGGCGTTTGAAGTCGTGACCGCGGGTGGCAAGTTGCAGACCCTTCACTACTCGCTGAGCGAAGTTCCCGAGGACAACGGATACCGTCCACGGAAAGCGGATTCGCGCGTGGGTTACTTCGTGACCAACTTCACGGACTTGGGAAGCTACGATGACGACAAGAAACGGGTTCGCTACATCACTCGCTGGCGATTGGAAAAGCGCGATCCGACTTTGAAGGTTAGCCCTCCTGTCACTCCGATTCGTTTCTATATCGAACACACCACCCCCGTGCGATACCGACGCTGGGTCAAGCAAGGGATTGAATATTGGAACAAAGCTTTTGAGAAGGTCGGTTTCTCCGACGCGATCGAAGTCCTCTACCAGGACCCTCGATCCCCGGACACAATGGACCTCGATCCCGAGGATGTCCAGTACAACTTCATCCGCTGGCTTAATAATGATATCGGCACTGCCATCGGACCAAGTCGCGTGCATCCCATCACCGGCGAAATCCTCGATGCGGATATCGTGTTGACGGACGGTTGGATTCGGCACTTCAACTTCCAGTACTACGATTTGATGCCTGAAATCGCTATGGAAGGGATGAGCTCCGAGACGATCGCCTGGTTGGGCTCCCATCCCGAGTGGGATCCGCGAGTGCGACTGGCTCCGCCAGCCGAACGCAAACGGTTGCAGGATGTCTATGCCGCTCAGGCGAAACTTCCCTACGCAGGGCATCCGTTGACGCAAGTGGATTCGCGTCTATTGGGTGACCAACAATACGATGGATTGGTTGGAAGAACCAGCCAAGTCAATGGCTTCTGCAACGCCGCATTCGGCAAGCAAATGGATATGTCGATGGCTCGTATGGCATTGGACCTGATCGAACTGATGCAGGATCCGAAGCCTGCCGAGGGTGGTAAACCAGAAGAGAAGAAAGCCGAGAAGCCCAAGGAGGACATGCTCGATGGCATGCCTGAGTCCTTCATAGGTCCCTTGTTGGCAGATCTTGTCGCCCACGAAGTCGGCCATACCCTCGGACTTCGCCACAACTTCAAGGCGTCCGGTTACCTGTCCTTGAAGGATATCAATTCCAACGCCGTCAAGGGCCAGAAGACGATTGCCACATCGGTGATGGATTATATACCGATCAATATGCCGTATCAGCTCGACAGTGAGACCAAGGGTGACTACACGATGATTGGCATCGGCCCCTATGATTACTGGGCGATCGAGTACGGTTACCTGCCTGAAGAGAATAAGCTTCCGGAAATCCTGAAGCGAGCTAGCGAACCGGAAATGCAGTACAGTACCGATGAAGACACCAGCGGTCCCGATCCGTTGGCTCGTCGGTACGACTATTCTAAGGATCCACTCGACTACAGCGAAAACCAAATGCGATTGGTCAAGCTATACCGAGAGCGATTGCTCGACAAGTTTGTCAAAGATGGCGACAGCTGGGCCAAAGCCCGTCGCGGTTATGAATTGACACTTGGCGAACAAACCAAATCCATCAGCATGATGGCTAACTGGTTGGGAGGCACCACGGTCAATCGCGATAAGAAGGGTGATCCAGGCAATCGTCCATCCTTGATTCCGGTACCTGCCGAACAGCAGCGAAAGGCAATGGACTTCGTCATTCGAAATGCGTTCCGAGATGATTCGTTCGGATTGACCAATGACATCCTGAGTCGTTTGACCGTCGACAAGTGGGCCGATGAAGGTGTTCGCTCGATGGGCGAATCCACCTTCCCGATCCACGACCGTATCCTGGGCATTCAAGCCAGCGCATTGACGATGGTCATGAATCCGACGACCCTGCGCCGTGTTTTCGACAACGAGCAACTCGTCCCAAGCGATCAAGATGCCGTGACGTTGCCGGAGGTGATGAATCGCCTGCGAACCGAGATTTGGTCCGAACTGGATGGAAAGTTCGAAGGGGAGGCAACTCCGCGTAAGCCCCGGATCAGCTCTTGGCGTCGCAATCTGCAACGCGAGCACCTCGACCGACTGATCGATTTGGCCATTCCTGGAGGTAGCTCAAGCAACAAGGCGATCTCTTCGCTCTCGTTGCAACAACTCAAGGAAGTCAAAGGCAAGATCGACACGGTGTTGGCAGTTGGTGCTGGTTTGGATCCTTACTCGCAAGCCCACTTGGGTGAGTGCACACAGCGAATCACCAAGGCCCTGGATGCCATTTACATCTACAACCAACCTAGCGCCGGTGGTGGTTCACCTCCGCCATTCATCATGCTAGGCAAGGAGAAGGGGATTGTGGAGGTGCCTATGGCCCAAGATCCGTCTCAGGACGATAACCGCGAGTAATCTCACTTAGGTTCGAGTCTTCAACCAATTCAACAGGGAATGCTAACCACAGCATCCCCTGTTTCGTTTTAAGGAATCGAAGAGGCCGACGAGGCCAAATCCGAACTTGCTAGCCGAAATGCGATCCTTCGGATGGCACGTCCCAGAGGCTCTGCGATGGGCGTGGACGGGCATTGCTAGCCGAGTTGCGCATGCATCCGGGTTGAAGCGCGCAACACCATGCCATGTTTGCCTCACTTCCAACCGGACGGCTTGCGCCGTTCCGCTTTTATTGAGGGAGTGACAACGGGTGCATGACGCCGATTGTACCCGCTCAACAGATGTGTCAAGTTCATCTCGTATGCAACTCAACGACGCAAACCAGGAAACTCTTCTAGCGGTCCAAACTGATCCGGCGGAGATCCTGATGGATCTGGCGAAGGACGTTTTGGAGGAGTAGGAAGTGTAGGCCGATTATCTTTCATGTTCCGAAGCGCTTCCTCGACGTTTCTCTTGTGCATTTTCTCATTCTCCAACGCACTCTGTCTGTTCTGTTCAAAAATTCGTTCCGCTTCCTCTCGGTTCTTGTCCGAGAGAGGAAGCGATTGATTGCGATTCCTTCCGCTTTGAAAATTGCTAAGGGGTGTCGCCTGACGCGGTCCCGCTGGATTCGTTGATACGGCTTCCTCTTGAGCATACTCACCACGTTGTAGAAGAAATCCTCCCACGCCAAAGACGAGTGTGATCATGATAGCCGCGATACCGGCAACAATCGCGTCGCTTCGACCTCTTCTGGCATAGACCACAATGCCAGCGCCGATGAATCCCAGAATCATAGCGCCCAAGGGTGCATACGCTCCAGAACTTGCAAGCCGACGCAATTGCAGGCCAAACAAAGGAAGGATGGCAGCGAGAACCGGTACGACGATAAGGAAGATTGCGGTGGACTGCATGTTCTCATCCGCCGAAGTCATTTCACGATCGCCAGTCCTTTTGGGCTTCGGACTAGCGCCGTAGGCCGATGCTTGTTGAGGGGCAGAGTACGCAGGAAATGACGGAGCTGGTATCGACGCAGAAAGACCACCCGATTGCCATAAGGATGAACTGGCTGCTGGACTGGGGAACTCAGATTGAGAGTCGATCGGGTCAGGAAGATAATCCAGTGGTCCCGTCTCGTCCTTCGCAGGTTGCTTCAGCGCTCATGGCGGCCTTCACCGGAGGAGCCTCAGGGAGTTGAAGACGCTTCTGGCACTTAGGGCATGCAATCTGTTTGCCACGCATTTCTTGTTTGACTTGCAACGTTGCCTGACAGCCTGGACATTTGATGCGTAAATGAGACATCGGGCGTTAGACCTTTTCGCAGAATGAACTCAGCAGAGTAAAAACGAAGCATAACCACGAATTTTCATATAGTTCACGCTTCGTCGATTAAACCTTATATATAAGACAATCAGTCTAACAGCCTCAGTTTCTGAGTTCCACAAACGGTACGAGATTTTTGCATGCGTCTTGGCGGAAATTGCGACCTACGTGTGCAGAGCAAGAAACGCTCAGGTGGCCGCGGATTGCGGCCGAGATACGCAAGCATCCGGGTTGAGGTGCGCGGGACATGGCCACGTTTGCTACAGTTCCCACCCAAGGGCTCGCGCCCATGCGGCTAGCAAGAACCAACAGCCAAGAAACAGCCAAAATTCATGCGTTGTCGAGCAGGTCGACTGCCTTGAATTTCTCCCCTTCCAGCATCGCAAGGCTTGCGCCGCCACCGGTGCTAATATGAGTTACCGCATCGGCGAAACCGAGCTGCTCGATCGCTGCGGCGCTATCACCACCCCCAATGATGCTGGTGGCATCGCTATCGGCGATCGCTTTCGCAACCGCCTTGGTCCCTGCATCGAACGGGGGCATCTCGAAAACTCCCATCGGTCCGTTCCATACCAAGGTCTTGGCACGACCTACAATCTCAGCGTATTGCGCAGCCGTCTCGGGCCCGATATCGAGACCTTCCCATCCATCAGGAATCTCTCCGGCGCGAACGATCTGCTTGTTGCATTCGCCCCGGAAATCATCTCCGCAATGCGTGTCGACCGGCAGGATCAGCTTGGAACCGCCGACGGCAATCAACTCCTTGGCCAATGCTACCTTGTCTGGCTCAACCAAACTCTTTCCGGTCTTGCCTCCTTGGGCAAGCGAGAATGTGTAGGCCATCGCTCCTCCGATGAGGACGGAATCGCAAATGGACAAAAGGTTCTTGATGACGTTGATCTTGTCGCTCACTTTGGCTCCTCCCAGGATGGCGACAAAGGGGCGTTTCGGATTGGCGATGGTGTCGCTCAGATACTCAATTTCCTTCGCGACCAGGAAACCGACCACTTTGGGTTTTGAGCCCATCGCTTGCGGGACTGCAACCATCGATGCATCTTCTCGATGGCATGTACCGAAGGCATCGTTGCAATAGATATCTGCCCAGCCCGCTAGCTTGCTCGCAAACGCTGGGTCTCCGTCCTTTTCGCCGGCATTGAATCGTAGATTCTCGAGGACGACGACTTGACCATCCTTCAGAGCTTTGATCTTCGATTCCGCTTCTGGACCGACCGTATCGGTAGCGAATTGAACCGGTTGTTCGAGCAGTTCGGCCAATTTCACTGCTGTTGGATGAAGCGTGAACTCGGGTTCGGGGCCTTTCCCCTTAGGTCGCCCCAGGTGGCTGATCAGGACCAGTTTGCCACCCCGCGACAGCACCGATTCAATCGACGGGATAGCCATGCGGATGCGACGATCGTCGGTGATTGCTCCGCTATCATCTTGCGGGACATTGAAGTCGACCCGCATCAAGACTACTTTGCCACGACAATCAACATCGGAAATACTTTTCTTGACCATGCCATACGTCCGTCGGATGAGGAAATCGAACCCTTGTCTGCTTCTATTTTGCGACTACATGTCTTTCGATGATGCGCATTATGGACCCAACGATCCAAATTCAAAAGCCCGACTCTTAGGAGTCTCTCGGCGGGCTGCGTCTGGCTCTGCCTCGCGCCGTGAGTTGTTGGTTGAGCAGCTCGAGTGCGGGTGGATATTGCGCCGCTAACCCCACGATTTGGGTGGCTGATACGCCGAGAGCTTTTCCGGCGTTTGCGGGATCCCAGTCGCATGCAGCAAGCGTATCGAGCGCTTCTGCGAGAACAGCCGGGTACTCCGGATTGGTGTCGGCGACTCGAATGCGTTGACCTCGACAATATCGTCGCCATAGCTCGCTTGGGGTGGCGTTTTGGCTACGGACCCCGACTGCAAGCGCGCAGCGCAGCCGATGCATGGCTCGCTGTCGATTTTCGCCCTGAGAGCGAGCCTCGCCAGCAGCAGCGAGAATGCCTGTCGGTAGATGCTCCACCGTGACATGCGTTTCCACTTTGTTGCGATGCTGACCTCCCGGTCCTGAGGCTCTCGAGAAGCGGAACTTGCATTGAGCCTCCAGTTCCTCGATATCGCATCGTGCGGGGTGCATCGCGGTCAAATAAAGACTCGCTTGTTGAAGACCACCCACTCGATCATGAGCAGAACTAGGCCGATCATCAAAAGCCATCGCCATGTCTCTTGTCGAGCTCGAATGGTGATATCGGTTGCCTTAATCTTTTCGGCGCTGGTCTGAATCTCCGTACCGATCGCGAGGTTGCTTTCACTTGGAGAAAAAAGGTTCGAGCAGAACATTTCTACGGGGTATTCCAAACCGGGAGCGAGGACTTCATACGTTCCTGGTATATCGGTTTGGGTAAAGATGAATCTCCCGTCCGGCCCGCGATCGATCTTGGTACGTTCCCCCTTCGGGTCGACGATTTCATAGGTCGGGGAGCGGCTTGATAGTGTTAGATTGATCGGCAGGCCGGGACGAACACTTTGCGCAGATGCTTGCGTTGTTCCACCGCCAAGATACTCGACGGCTCCATAAACAAATACAGGAAACGATCGCTTGATGCCCCAATCGGTATTCATCTCGAGTCCATTCGGTCCGGCCCGCACGATATCGAATCCCAGGATGGCATCTTGGTATGGACCCCGCGGTGCTAAGCTAAACACGGGTCCCGAGTCGGAAGTCATCAGCACCAACCCGTTCTCGGGAGGAGTAACGGCTCGGGCCTCGACAATATTCACGCTGGCCATCTCCAAGTACTGGGTGATCGGGTTGAGTCGATTCACATCGAGAATCAGAGCTGGGCTGACCGGCGGACCGAAATGCCACTTCGAGACCGCCGTTTTTGATTCTTCCCCTTGCGTATCTCCCTGAATTGAGGAGGCTTGGATGTCGTCCGGAGGCAGACTACCGATGAATAGCGTGCTGCTCTCAGGCATCTTAGTTGGGGTACAGCCATCGAAAATGATCAAATCGTATTTCGATTCGGCAGAAGCGGTCGCGTATTCCGGACTGGTAAGGAATGCCGAGTTCTCAACAGTCACATCGGCGATTTGTCGTACTCGCGATGTTTTGAGGGCTGCTTCCAAGGCTGCATTGCCACCGGTCACCAATAGAATCGACATCTGTCGCGATGGACGGATCGCAGCATAGGCAACGTTATCGACCGACAACGCATCATTGTGGTCTAGTTCCAATCTTAGTTTGCCTCGCTCAATCCCTTGCATCTCGAAGCGAAGACCGGCTTCTTCTCCTCCGTTTACCGACAGAGTGCCGGCATCCAAGAGAACATCATCTAAGTAGAGGGAGGTTGTGCATTCGACCGCTTCTCGTCCGGTATTGGCAACGCGTGCAAAGGCTTCGAGGCGATCGGGTTGTTCTTCATTGCGTTCAACCGCAAAGCCGACGATTCCTACATTCTCTGTATCCGCGACTCCAACCGGTAGGTACTCGATCTTGAGTTGGCCGTAGTCCGCATCTCCCAAATCGCCGATCGCTCCATCGGTGACGAGATAGACGGTCGCGGGGACCGCATCGGCAACTTGAACGTCCTTGTTGTCTTCAAAGCTAACGCGACCTGGATTTGCGAGCCCTGCCGCGGCGCGTAAGGCTTCGCGAGCATCGGTTGTATGCGAGGTGACTTGGATCGAAGCAACGGCATCGAGCAGTCGTCGCTTATCGCTGGTAAAGCCTTGTCGAACATCGGCGCGATCGGAGAACGCGATCAGCATTCCAACATCGTCGCTCGAAGTGTCTTCGATCAGCTCTCGCACCTTTGCTTTGGCAATTTCGAGCCGGTTCGGATCGGCATCGGTCGCACCCATGGACGCCGAGTTATCGATGATATAGATCCGACGCTCACCAATCCGATTCATGCCGCTCCAACCCGGGCGGAGGCAAGCCAAGATGACTAATGCCATGAACAACAGTTGAAGGATGAGCAGCAGGTTGTTCCTAAGCCGCTGCCAGATACTGTTCACATGCAAGTCCTCGATCGCGCGTTTCCAAAGCATCGTGCTTGGGACGACGATGTCGCGTCTGCGCAACTTGAGAAAATAGAGGCTCAGAATCGCAGGCGGAATGGCTCCGAGGATCAACCATTGCCAAGGGCTGAGCGTATTGATCCAGTTCATGAAGCCAGCGCCCTTCTATCGGACCAAACCGCGAGATCGGAGATACTCATTGACCAACGGCTCGATCGGTTGGTCGCTGCGGACCGACACATAGGTGATCGATCGCCGATTGCAAAATGTCCTCGCTTGCTCAACAAACGCATTGAGCGTTTGCTCATAGCGTTGCAGCAGCGATGCGGAGACCGAAATGTCCCGGCGTTCGCTGTCTTCGGAATCGAGAAGTGAGAGGTCGCCAACCAGCTTGGGCTCTAGCTCTTCGGGACTCAGGATGTGGAGCAAGTAAACATCCATCTCGCGAGCGACCAACATCTTCAGCGCGGTCTCGTATCCCGTCTTGCTCATCAGGTCGGTAATCACGACGACGATCCCCTTGCCTGTGTTCTTCAAGCAGAATCGTCGCATGACCTCTTCGGTAGTTGTCGGCGTATCGGAGCATGTGGCACTCTCCAGATAACCGAGCAATCGGTGGGCACTGGTCTTGCCTCGCACCACCACCGGTGATGCGGAGCGTCCGAATGTGGATATCGAGACACGATCACCGCGACATAAGCCGATGTAGGCTAAGCTAGCGGCCAATTGGCGAGCGACGAAGAACTTGGTCGGTGAGCCGAAATCCATCGACAGGGAATCGTCCACCAGTGCGTAAAAGTGAAGGTCTTCTTCTTCAAGAAAGAGCTTTAGGTAGAGTCGATCCATGCGAGCGAAGAGATTCCAATCGATGAACCGCAAATCGTCGCCAGCAACGTAATTGCGAAAGTCCGCGAATTCGACACTCTGCCCTTTGCGTTTGCTGCGGCGCTCGCCCTTCATCCGGCCCCGGAAGATTTTTCGGGTGACCAGTTCCATCCGCTCCAGCTTGGCCATCATCTCGCTGGACAACAATGGACCTCCGACCTGGCCTGTGGACGGTGGTGTCGGGGGTGCTGTTGTTTGGGTGGTTTCCAATCGCGTCATGACGAGTATTGTAGCCTACGCGTTTAGTTTTTGTTTCCAAAACAGGCAACGGTCCCTTTGTCGGTGGCAACAATGATTTTGCCGTTGGAAATCGAAGGGGACGCGATCAGTTGCCCCGTCAGGTAGTAAGACCAGCGTTCTTCGCCGGTTCGAAGATCGAAGGCGTAGAGTGTGCCGTCGAGCCCACCGACCCAAACCCGGCCGTCGCAAATCACCGGGGAAGCATCGCAACGCTTTCGAACGACCGCTTCCCACAGCATCTTGCCGCTGTCGAACTCCAATCCCAACACGCGGCGATTGCGAGTGGTGACGACCGCGATGTTTTGGTGCGATGTTTCGCTCAATACGGCCACTGCTGGCGAAGAACGGATTTCTTGCGATCGCTCGGCATCGACAAAGCTCCACTTCTTCAATCCCTTTTCCATGTCGAACGCGAGAACCTGCCCGGACTGAGTCGGCACGATGGCTATCGCATCGAGCACGGCTGGAGTCGAGCCGCTCGGGCCGTCGAGCAATAATCCTTCGCCCTCTGCTGAACCGGTCCGAAGATTGATTTTGTGCAATCGGCCATCGCAACCTCCGAGCAGCGCGTAATCGTTCCAGAGGGTCGCCGCCGATCTCAACTGGTCCCCCGTGGCATATTCCCATAACTGCTTGCCGGTCTTCAACTCCAATGCGAACAGTTGCCCGGCTTCACTGGTCAGCAGGACCATCTCGTCGATAAAGTTCGCTCCGCCAGCGATGGCTTGTCCGAGTTCCGCTTGCCACAGGACAGTTCCATCGGACGCCGAGAAGCAAAAGATCTGGCCATCGAAGTCACCTATCACAACGCGCTCGTCGCGATAGGCGGGAGAGACTATGAAGCCGTTCTTCTGCTTGACTTTCCAGATCTCTTTGCCGGTAGCCAGATCCAAGCAGAACATACTCCCTTCCACATCTCCTATCCAGACTTTGCCGTCCGCGATGACGGCGTTTCCTTCGAAGCCCGACTTCTCGGGTTTGAATTCCCACAAGAGTTCGGGTTGGTTGGGTAGCTTTTCATCCGCGAAGCCGGTCGACCACGCATCGCCCCGCGCGGTAGGCCAATCCCCGGCGCGTAATACCGAAGCCAACGCGAACAGAGCGATCGACACGCACAGGAGTTGCGAATATCTCATGAGATGGGAAGAATGTGGAACGGGATGGAACGGAGAGGATTCATATCAACCATCCTATCTTAGCTCGATTGCATCGAAACGAACAACGCTTTCTTATAGTCGCCGCAATCGCAAGCTTCCGGGTGGACGTGTGGCGCCCATCGCCAACCATTACACCTTGGGTTGTTGCTGGGTAGCGCAGTGGAATGCGCCCAGGCCCCAGATGAAGTCGGAAGCATCGACACGAATGATGTCTCGGTCGGGATATAGATCCTGGAGCATCGCTGTAGCGGCGTCGTCGGTCTCTCGATATCCAAACACCGGAACAATCAAGATTCCATTCGCAAGATAAAAATTGCAGTAGCTTTCCGGTACACGCTTGCCCTGGATCAACCGCGGAGGTGGCGTGACCAAGGGAACGATTTGCAATGGTCGTTCCTGAGCATCGGTCATTTTCTCGAGGAGCTTACGCTGAGCTGATAGTTTCGGAGCATTGCTGTCGTCGCTGGTAAACGAGATCGCGGAGACGACCAATCCGGGCCTAATGAAACGAGCCAACTGATCAATGTGACTGTCGGTGTCATCCCCCGCAAGTTCTCCACCGTCCACCCACAGGATCTTTGTCACTCCCAACATGCGACACAGTTCCGCCTCGACTTCCGAACGTGTCCAACGAGGATTGCGTGTCGAAGCCATGACACAACTGCTGGTCGTCATCAAGGTTCCCATGCCGTCGGTTTCCAACCCTCCTCCCTCACAAACCAGCGTCGATGGGAATGTTGCCATCGAATGTTCATCGAGGGATCGAATACCGCCGTGTTCATTGAGTCGATCGCAGATACGAGCATTGGCCCCCGCATCATCATCGTACGGCTTGTACTTTTCTCCCCATGCGTTGAATCGCCAACGGACAGCCCCCAATGTTTTTTTATCGCGATTCACAACAAACGTTGGACCATAATCGCGAATCCAACAATCGTTGGTAGGGATATCGTGCAGGGTAACATTTTGCACCCCCGCTAGCGCATTCTTGGCTTGCTCAAATGAGGCACTCGGGCCACCGCATACATGGACGTGCTCGACCTCGGCGAGGATCCGAATCACCCGCTCGGTCACCGAAGGAATGTTTTCAAAACGACCCGGCCATGTCCCCAGATTGTGAGGCCATGAGATCCAAGTCGCTTCATGCGGCTCCCATTCCGCTACCCAGCGATAGCCTGAATCGACGGCCGCATCATGGAATGGTAAACGCTCTTTCATAGAGTTACTCACGCATCGATCCAGCGGCGAGTCAGATCCGCGTAGGCATCAATGCGTCGATCTCGCAAAAACGGCCAATAAGTCCGCTGAAGATCAATCTGATCGAGATTGCACTCGACGATTGCGATGCTTTCCTCGTGATGGCCAGCGCGGTGGAGCAAATTCCCAGCTGGATCAAAGGCGAACGATGCCCCCCAAAACTCGATCGAGTCTTCGAGACCAACGCGATTAGATGCGGCAACGAACACCCCATTGGCGATAGCATGCGATCGCATCATCGTTTCCCATGCTTCATGCTGGCTGCGACCATAAACGGGTTTGTCTGCAGCAAGCCAGCCGATCGCTGTTGGGTACAATAGAATCTCCGCGCCGCGGAGCGTGAACAAACGAGCCGCCTCGGGATACCACTGATCCCAACATACTCCAACGCCGAGAGTTGCGAATTGGGTCTTTGCGACCGTAAAGCCTGTATCGCCGGGTGCGAAATAGAATTTTTCGTAGTAATGTGGATCGTCAGGGATGTGCATCTTGCGGTAGAAGCCGACTTGCGAACCATCGGTATCGAAGACCAGGGCGGTGTTGTGATAGAGTCCATGGGTTCGGCGTTCGAACACGGATCCGGTGACGACAACTCCGCATTCTCTAGCTACGAGGCTCATGGCTTCGCTGGTGGGACCAGGAATCGACTCGGCCCCTGCAAAGCGATCGTGGTCTTCGCTCTGACAAGGATAGGGAGCGTTGAACAACTCTTGAAGGCAAACGATTTGTGCCCCCTGCCGGGCAGCTTTGCGAACATGATCCATGGCTTTAGCGATGTTGGCAGGTATGTCGCTGGTCGTGGACATTTGTACCAACGCCAGTTGGATGGATCGCGGAGTTCGAGGCATGGCAGGCTTCCGATTCGACGAAGATGGATGAGACTTGCAGATGGCTAGGACTTGCGAGGACTTTCCCAGGGAACATCCGCCACGTTTTGAAAGCGGTTGGCGCGACGAGCCATGACAAAGAGCATATCGCTCAGACGATTCAAGTAGATAATGATATGCGAGACATCGCTGACGCGAGGGTCATGACTGAGTCGTACAATTTCTCGTTCCGCGCGTCGACAGATCGTACGGGCTAAATGCAGATGTGCTGCCTGCGGACTGCCGCCGGGAAGTATGAAAGACCGGAGAGGTGGTAATTCACTCTCCATCGTATCGATCCATTTCTCAAGCTGTGCAACATGAGGATCTCCATCCCACTTCAGATGGTGTTCGTCAGGGTTGGGCGTAGCCAATTCTGCGCCGATAGAGAAGAGTTGGTGTTGGACTTGATCGAGCATCGCGTCCAAACTTTCCGAGAGCGGAGTACTCCGGGCAATTCCCAACACGGCATTCAGTTCATCGACAGAACCGTAGGCGCAGATCCGAACGTCATCCTTGGATACGCGAGGGCCGCCAAAAAGCCCTGTAGTCCCCGCATCTCCTGTTTTTGTGTATATCTTCATGCTGACTCAATCTGGAAAATGCGAGAATCGACCGAAACATCGCGGTCAGAGTATCCGACGACCGGAGATTGTCAATCGAAGTCAAGTGACCTATGCTTTCCACCCTTAGAGAGCCTTCGTTATGCAGCCTTCTGAGCCCGATTCATTGAAGCCGAGTGTTTTTTCAAGCGGCTACCTGATTTTCCGTCGCAGCGTGAACATTCAATTCCTGTTGATGCGACACGACGATCGTTGGGATTTGCCCAAGGGGCATCTCGATGCCGGGGAGACGAAACCGCAAGCCGCGATTCGGGAGTTGCACGAAGAGACGGGATTGAGCCCCGAACTGATATGGACGGATCCAGGATTTGTTTTCGAGCATCGATACTGGGTCGCCTCTCGCAAAGACCCTTCGCGGAAAGTGATGAAGGAATTGACGATCTATTTGGGTTTATTGCTCGAGGAGGAAGAAATCGAGTGCACTGAACATCGAGGATTTCGGTGGTGGAACTGGTGTCCACCGCATCGCATTCAAGAGCAGACGATCGATCCGCTTCTGGCAACCGTAGAAAAGCATTTGCTTAGATCTGTGGAAATCCGAAGTCGATTGCATCTAGCGAACTAGGTGCGCATTACCGAAGCATGGCTTTGGGCGTAAGCTTTTGGTTGGTGAAGAAGTCCTTTTGCTTGAAGCCGAAGTAGCTCGGCTTGAAGGCTTCGGGAACAGTAACGCTTGCTTTCTTCGGAACGGGTAGGCCTATTCCCCAGTAGACCGAATTGACGAACAGTCTACGAAGGTCTTCACTCAGCAGATCGACGGCTGCTCCGATCGTGGAACCGATTACCTTTCCCTCTTTTCCGCCGGTCATTTGATAATTCCGAGTCCAAATCAGAGGCATCATCGGCTCGTTCTTTTCACCCGGGAGAGGTGGATCGTCAGGTTTCATCCCGGAAAGGACCTGGCCGTACATAAGCACGTGTGCAGATTCCGGGAGATGCGTGACACCGTAGACATCGGTTGGGCCGAATACATCGGTCACAGAATTCAGTAGTGGAGAAGCCGAGTGCTTGGGATTGATGACGCCTCGCGTGGCCTGCCCATTGTGCACGCCATGATGGGAAACCCAGGTTTCACCGATGATTTGCTGTCCGAAACCACCAGGCCATTTACCGTTGTTCCACGACCACTCGGCGTAGGAGGTCTTGGCATCGCCACCGAAGTTGAACGGGTGGGTCGAGGTGCGGATGGCGAGAAACGGCTTTCCGGCCTTCACGAATCTGTCGATGTATTGCATTTGCTCATCTGGAAGTGCGCGAAAACGCAAGAACATGACCATGAAGTCCGCTTGATCGAGCGACTCAAGCCCTGGAATGTTGCTTGAATAGTTCGGATCGATGGTGTTGGTCTCGGGGTTGATCGCGAAGAGGACTTTGCAATCGAAGCCATGTTGCTCGGAAAGAATCTTCGCGAGCATCGGAAGAGCTTCTTCGCTGCGATACTCTTCGTCTCCGGAGATCAAAACAACACGTTTCCCTTTTCCGGGTAGATCCGACAGCTGATTTCCTGGCAGATCCAACCAGAGGGACTCTTGGGCTGGCGACGGGAGTGCAAAAGCCAAAGCAAGAGCGAGTGAAGTGAGTAATTTGTAACCGTTGCAAATCATGATGTAAGTTCCTGACAATCGATCCCTCAACCTCGTTCAATCAAACTGCCGCTTCAACAACTTCTCAAGCATCTCGATTCGATCTTCAGGTGTGCTGGTTGCCAGTGTCTTGCCATCAGCCCCTGCAATGCGCTCGAAAGCGGCGAGTTTGAGCGTATCATCGACTAACCCTTTGGAAGCGTACAATTCAACCTCTGCGAGCAGATCAAGTTTGCTACGGACTTTGTCGTTGACCAAATCCTTAAGGCGTTTGTTGGTAATCGATTCCGTCTTGAAGTTGGGAAGGTCTTCCAAGGGATATGCTTCATACATCTTCTTGAGGAGGATATCGACCGCTTTCTCGATTTTCGAATCAGGATCTTTGTCATTGGCTACTTCTTGGTTGTTGAGGGAGGTACCAACGATCAACTTTTCTTTCGAATCTTTTTCAGCTCGTAAATTGATAACACGGATTCGGCAATCGTTCTTGATCGTGTTATTGACTCGAAGAAGCGAGACATCAACCTCGAAGACGATCAAGGCATCGTAGTTCTGTTCGATGGCCCGTTTCGACAGTTCACCGACGCTGTCTCCCTTGCCGATGTAATTCAGTCCTGAAGTCAAAGGAAAAGTATCGGAAGGGAGTTCCAGATCCTTTGCAAGTGTGGGGTCCACGGGAGCTTGCATGGTATTCTGTTGGCCGAATCCTGGCCCTCCTAACCCTGGCCCCCCTAACCCTGGCCCACCGAAACCTGGCCGTCCAGGTCCAGGTGCTCCGAATCCGGGAGCGTTGGGATTTGCTGCGCCGGGGACACCGGTTGGGGCTTCATCGAAACCAGCTCCACCATCCTGCGGGTCGGGACGAAGAAACCGAAATGGACTGTTGATGTTTGATCCGCTGCCACCCCCTGCGGCACCTGCACCTGCACCGGGACCAGCACCGGGAACACCGAATCCGGGGGGAGCACCGCCTGCTGCAGGGCCGCCATTGTATCCCGCAGGGGGGCCTCCGCCTCCGCGTAGACCTGGAGGAGTTCCTGCACCGGGACCACCCGTATATCCAGCTGGAGGACCGCCAGGTCCACCGAATCCTGGAGGTCCACCTGCACCTGGTCCACCGTTGTAACCAGCGGGTGGACCACCAGCATTAAAACCGGGTATTCCAGGCTGCCCTGCTGCCTGGCCGCCACCCGCTGGCATCGTATTCCCAGCAAGCCCGGTAGGCATCGGCAACGAGGTCATCGGAGCACCATACTCGTAATCGTGAAACGCCTCTGACCATTTGCCATCCGAGTGAGCTTTGCCAAACTCGTCGACGAATATCGACGCATACTTGCCAGCAGCATCGGTAAGATCTTTCGGCAGCTTCTTTAGACCACTGTTGACACCGCCAGCCGCGCCTGGATTTCCGAAGCCTAGCCCTGCAGGTCCGCCAGGAAACCCGGATTCGCCTCCGGGCCCACCACCTCCAAACCCACCACCTGGTCCAGAGGAACCAGGAGGACCCGCACTCAGCTCTGCCTTCTTCGTACCGATGGGGCGGAGGTTGTCTTGCCTGCTTGTGTTGTTCACGATCACTCCCATTGCAAAGCTGTAGCCCAAGCGGGGAACGACGCGCTTCTTGTCCCAGCGGTAGCTACTCATTTCCGCTTCGCGTTCTTCGTTGGGCAACGACAGGAGATGCGATTGATAAAGGGCGTAGGCCCGAGGTAAATTTCCCCCTTTAAACGCGTTTACCGCTCGGTCGCGTAACGACAACGTGGGTGGCAGGAAATTCGAAGGATCTTGGAACGGATTGTTGTTTGGCGGAGGGGCAGCAGGAGGTGCACCGGCTATACCGGTATTCGAACCGGGGTTTCCCTCAAATCCTACGGGAGGCATCGCAGAACCACCACCAGCGTTTCCTAAAGAAGGTCCTCCAAATCCAGGTTGACCTCCAACCGCTCCACCACCTCCTACAGAGAGGCTTGGACGTTGAGGAGGAGCGTTCCCTGCGTTCGCACTGGGGCTTCCAGGTGTTACGGTCCCGCCAAAAGATGGAAACGAGGGCTTACTAGAAGTCTGTGCCGCGTTCCCGCTAGACGCCTCCTCTTCCGTACCTTGGCCACCGGGGGGTTGCACGGCATTCGAAGGAGGTGCCGCCGTTGCCTTCTCAGCAGGTGGATTGCTTGCCGTGCTTGCCGGGGCAGCGGTTTGCGACGTTTTGCTCCCGCACCCACCTGTTGTCGCTAAGGCGCAGAGCGCAAAAGCCAAGAACCTAGTGTTCCGCTTCATGAATTACCCCATCAACTCAATAGGTGATCACTGCTTGAAGTTACCGCTGGAAGATATCGCTGGAGGCCGCTCGCGCCGCACAAAACCTTATATCAACTTAGCATCCGAATTCTGACTCGGAAAAAACAGATTATCAGTCACCCAGAAGTCGTTGTCTATGGCTTGGTCGGATATATTAGAGAGGATCACAAGCCCCTCTTGTTGCGGAAGGACTTCCCGAGTGCCTCCAACACCCAATCCGACCGATGCTCAAACACCCTTTGCATCCCAGGATGATCGGTCTCGATCCACGGTTGGATTGTGGACTTTGCTCATTTCGATGGTCGTTTTTGCTGCTATTTCGTTCCTTTTGATGTTCGCAGCCCGTGTGCCAGCGATCTCGGAAAGCATCAACGACATGTTCGGGATCCGAAGCTCGACCAATGGGACTGACAAACCCGACCGCTCGGCTCATTTGTTCATGCTCCTTTTCTGCTACACATCCCCGCTCATGCTCATGCTGTGGGTCAGCCTCCTGAAGGGACTTGGACAACGCCGTTCGAGGCAACCTGCCAGTCCTTCGTCCACCAACTCCTCCGATCCTTTCGCCTGATTGATCTATGCAAGAAGTCTTAGAAGCCATCGAACGACATTTGGGGCGCACCATTCCCATCTCGCAACTCGATTACTACCAAGTGATTGGGCTTGAACTTTATTGCAATGACCCTCAGCAGATCCGCAAAGCACTTCAAGAAGCGACCAATCGCTGGATGCAATCGGAGACGGGCAAATATCCCGAATCGGCTCAAATCATCGCCAAGTTGCTCAAGCAAGCCCAAACCATCCTGCTCGATCCAGAAAGACGAGAGAGGTACAACCTACAACTCGAGAAACTAAGAAGCTCACAAGCAGAAGTGCCGCAACTGGCCAGAGGTGCAGGAGGCGACAAGTCTGTTAGCGATAGAGAAGATAAAGGAGATAGAGAAGATAAGGCCGAAGACGCTTACCACTTGTTCCCAAACGCCGATCCCATGGCACCATTCTCGTTTGAATCTGCCGCGTCATCATCCTTTTCACGCGACAGCTCATGCGCTTTGCTCGAACGGATCCGAGATCCACAATCTCGACTTGCAGAACTCGAGCTACTCTTTCCTTCGCTCTCGGACTATGAATACGCCCACTCGGAAGAAGACAGTAACGTCAACTCTTATTCAGCCCCTTCTCTATCTTCGTTTTCTCCGATACGCGATGGGACTTCCGGAGGGTTATCTCTAGCTCAGCAGATGGCCCGAAGGCGAAAGAGAAAACGAATCATACTCTCACTTCTTTTCTTCTTCGGTTCGCAAGCGATCCTAGGAGTCGCCATATGGGCCTATATGCGCGACCAAAGCAGATTGGCCTCGAAAAATAAACGGTTAGCCGACGGGCAATGGCAGGCTGATAATCCCGAAAACCCCAAACTCCCTAGCATCTCGAAGGGAGCCAAAGATGAAACCGGCATCTTCCCGAGTGAACAGCCTCCCACTGAGGAGAACGCAAACTCCAAAAATCCTTCCTCGCCGGATGAACCAAAGCGAAACCAATCGAACAGATCGCGACAGCCAGGAAGCAAGCCCGAGGTTATGCTCGGTTCGAAGGACCTCCAAATGGCCGCCCCCGAACCGGCGGAAGAAACCAAACCTCAACCAGACTCCAATCCAACATCCCCGTCCGTCCCAGCACCTGATGATCCCACAGCCATGCCGGACATGAAGCCCTCGCCTGAGAAATCGCCAGCTGGAATGGAAAGCGAAACACCTACTGAAGAAAGTAAGGATTGGAAGAAGCTGATGCTCGGGGCTCGAAGTGCACTTGACCAAGCCAAGTTCGAGACGTTCGAGAAGGAAATCGCTAAAGCGACCGAAACCGCCCAGACTCCTGCAGGCAGCAAACAAGCAGCCCGGCTGGATCAATTGGGACAACTTTACAAGATCGGAAATGACTCCTTCGAAGAAGCAAAAAAGAAACTCAAAGGCATCTCCTCGCTACGAATGGGCTCAAGTGCGATAAGCATTGTGGAATATTCGCCAGAGCGATTGGTGGTTAGGGTTTCCGGCAAGAACCAAATCCATCCCTGGGAGAAACTCCCGTTTGGTATAGCGATCGCAATGCTTGATCTAACCCTCGATTCCGAAAAGCCAACCGATGTCGCTGCGAGAGCTGCTTTCTTCTCCCTGGCCCCTCAATTCCGCGAGTCGGCTGCCAAGAGCGATCTGTTGAAGAAAAGAATTGCCACATGGTTTGAGAAATCTGCAGGTAAAGAACAGATTCTTTCCGATCTCCCCCAAGCGTTGACCGACTCCTTCGAATAGAAGGTGCATCATGCAAACAAGCTCAAACCACACCGAACCGTTCAAGCGTCCTCCCGTGATCGCTGAGGTGGTTTCCGCTACGGATATCATGCCAGCAATAACGGCAACATCGGTAACCGCTTCAAGCCAACCAACTACCCCACCCACACGCCCGGTGGGTAGATGGAAAAAGCGATTGCTGTTGCTAGGTGTCGGCGTATCGATCGTGGGTCTGATCCTTTGGGCGACGACCGATCGTCCGATGCTTTTGCGACAACCCGATGAAGTCGCCCGAAAGTTCGATTCCGAGATTCTCGAACTCGCTGCACAGATAGATCGCCAGTTCGATGTTCGAGCCCAAGAGTCCGACTTGCAGACCGCACCCGATGCACCTTGGAATGTCGTCGCTCGAAGATTGAGCTTGGCCATGGTTGGCAACAGCATGTCTTTGGAAGAGTATCGAGCTTTGGAACGCATCGAAGAGGCCGACCGCGTTGCTTGGTGGACGGAATACCTGCTGAGCGAAAGGCGGTGGGCGGATCAGTTTGCTGAACGCTGGGCGCGAGCGACCGTCGGAACGAGCGACGGCCCATTCCTGATCTTCCGCCGACGCAAGTACCAACAATGGCTCGCTGATCAGTTTCAAGCAAACATCCCTTACGATCAGATCGTCCGTAAACTCATCACCGCAGAAGGCTCGTGGACCGATGCTCCCGAAGTCAATTTTTACACCGTGACGATGGTCGAGGGAGGGAATGGCAAGCCTGATCCGATCGTCCTTGCTGGTAGAACATCTCGTGCGTTCCTCGGCATGCGCATCGATTGTCTGCAATGCCACCAAGACTATCTGGGGAACGTGAAATTCTCCGATCGCGAAGGGGATGAGCCTCGATCCGGCGAACAAGCCGACTTCCATGAACTTGCAGCGTACTTTGCGAGAGTCCGCATGGAGAATCCGTTCCGCGGTTTGCGCAATACCGATGGTGAGTATCGCTATCGGTTCCTCAACGCAAACGATGAAACGATCGTTTCGCCCGATGTACCCTTCGAGCAAGATTTGTGTCCAACAAATAGACACGATCGCGAATCGCTCGCGAACTGGATCACACACCCGGAAAACCGACCCTTCGCAAGAGCGACAGTCAACCGCGTGTGGGCAATTCTGTTCGGCAGACCTCTCGTTCGACCGATCGATGATATTCCTCTCAACGGTCCCTTTCCTCCGGGGCTGGAAATCCTCGCCGATGACTTTGCGAAACATGGATACGATCTGCATCGCCTCATTCGAGTCATCGTCGCGACACGTGTCTTCCAACGCGATTCGCGACTGGGGTCTGGATCAGATGAGCCAACGCTCGAACATGAAGAAGTATGGGCCGTGTTCCCGATGACGCAGTTAAGGCCCGAGCAAATGGCCGCTTCGATTCTTCAGGCATGTCGACTGAAAGCCATCGATGCGTCCTCTTCGATCATCTCGCAGTTGGAAATGTTCGGTGGCGTACGCGATTTTACTCAGGCCTACGGCGATCGGGGCGAAGACGAATTCGAAGAAGAAGCAGTCACCATCCCGCAACGATTGTTGATGATGAATGGTGGTTTCATCAGCGAACGGATCAAGAACGATCCCGTGCTGAATGCCCCGACTCGCATCGCTGGCCTCACGGCGAGCGACGCCTCGGCCATCGAGTCTGCTTATCTGGCGGCGCTGAATCGAATGCCTGAACCCGAGGAACGAGAACTGTTTGGGGCAAGGCTTCGTGGCAAGGTCGGTCCGGCTCGAAGCGAGGCCCTCGGTAGCATGTACTGGGTCCTTCTCAACAGTACCGAATTCCAGTGGAACCATTAGAATGCGGGCGCTGTTGCAAAGAGTGTCCGAAGCTCGCGTCGAAGTCGATGATCGGGTAGTCGGACGGATCGGAGCCGGCTGGCTCATTCTGCTTGGCGTTCGAAGGGGGGATAACCTGGAAACTGCGAAATGGCTCGCAGACAAGTGTATCCATCTGCGAGGATTCGCTGACGATCAAGGGAAGATGAACCGGTCGATCGTCGATGTCCAGGGCCAGCTGTTGATCGTCAGCCAATTCACCCTCTACGGCGATTGCCAACGCGGTCGGAGGCCCGGTTTTGATGACGCTGCACCTCCAGATCAAGCCAAGGAACTCTATCTTTCGTTCTGCGAACATGCTCGATCCTTCGGTATTCCTGTCGAACAAGGGGTCTTTCAGGCAGACATGAAGGTTTCGCTCGTCAATGACGGTCCGGTTACCTTCCTCGTCGAAAGATAAGCTTTCTACCCACGATCCCGAGCTGAAAAACTGAGGGGGATTGCCTTGGGGATGCTGGACATATGACACATCCTGAGACCAGAATACAAAACGCCGCATCGAGGCAATGGCCTCGTTCGGCTTGAGACTCACCTGTTCCTTCCCTCCACTGATCAAGGTCCTCTCTCATGAGCAGACGAACCCGCCGCGATTTTCTCGTTCAAACCTCCGCAGGGGCTGCGGCCCTGGCAACCGTCCCTTATTGGTCGACCAGCGCACAGGCCAAGCCTCTTTCAGCAGCAGATCGCTTCACGATCGGCTGTATAGGCATGGGGGGGATGGGGATGGGTGATGCACACGATCATTCGCGATTTGGCGATGTTGTGGCGGTTTGCGATGTCGATGCAAATCATCGCGAACGGGCTCGGGGCAACGACAATATCGGCAAGGGCAAGGCGGATTCGGTCGAGGACTATCGCCGAGTGCTCGATCGCAAAGACATCGAAGTGGTCAGCATCGTAACCCCCGACCATTGGCATACCAAGATCGCCATCGAAGCCCTTCAGGCAGGCAAGCACGTCTTTTGCCAAAAGCCGCTTACCCTCACACTCGAGGAGAATCGCTTGATCCGCGCAGCCTGCAAAGCCAATCCAAAACTGATGTTCTTCATCGGGACCCAGCAGAGATCCGACCGTCGACTCTTTATGCGTGCGGTCAATATGGCCCAAAAGGGATTGCTCGGAGACCTCAAGAAGATCACTTGCGGGATCAACGGCAGTCCGACAGGCGGACCATTCGCCAAAACGACTGCTCCCGCTAATCTCAATTGGGATATGTGGCTCGGCCAAGCTCCGAAAGTCGAATACATTCAACAACGTTGCCATAACGATTTCCGTTGGTGGTACGAATACTCCGGCGGCAAGTTCACCGATTGGGGTGCTCACCATGTTGATATCGCACTCTGGGCCGCAAAGCTTACTGCCGAAGGAACAGGACCCGTGGAAATCGACGGTTCCGATTGCAACCATCCGGTCGAATTCAAGGACGGCAATCCTCTAGCCGACGATCACTTCAATACATCGCACGATTTCAACATCGTCAACACATTCGCCAACGGTCTGCAAATACATGTCACCAGCAGAGGCGATAACGGTGTGCTGATCGAAGGAACAAAAGGACGCATCTTTGTCAACCGGGAAAAGATCACGGGCAAGCCAATCGAGGAATCTTGGGACAAGGACAGCTACGGAGATGCCGATGCATCGGCCCTGTACAACGGCAAGCCACATGAAGGACACAAGAACAACTTCTATCGCTGCATTCGAGAAGGTGGTTTGCCTGTCTCGGATGTCTACTCTCACCTGCAAACGATGAACGTTTGCCACCTGTCGGCTGTCGCTGGACGACTGAAGCGAAAGATCAAGTGGAATCCAGCAACCGAACAGATCGAAGGGGATGAACTCGCAGCGGCTATGCAATCCCGCAAGCAGAGAGCGGGTTTCGAGATCCCACGCGTAAGTTGATCTGCAGAAGTCTTTCTCTGAGTTCAAACCACAAACGAGAGGAGCAGGCCTCTCGTTTTTTCTTGATTTCAGTGTTGCCGCCCTAGGCTCATACCTTGCGACGTAAACGATTCCAACGAGGCTTCGTCCCTTCGGTTTTGGCTTCACCGAATTTGCGAGTCGCAGGTCTCTCAACGGAGTCGTCTGAAACAACGACTGGCGATGGACGCTTGCTGGGGACTGGCTCCGAGAGCGGATCGCGTTCGAGCAAACGATTGATGCGATGCTCGATCTCTGTAAGTTGCTCTCCCTCGTCCTTGCTGACAAACAAGAATGCGATTCCCGATCGACCCATTCGGCCAGTTCGTCCAACGCGATGCACATAGTCATCGCAGTCGGATGGCAGATCATAATTGATGATATGTGAAATCGAGGAGACATCTATACCGCGACCGACGACATCGGTTGCCACCAGGATTTGCAACTCCCCTTCGCGCAGCGCTCGAAATACCGCATCGCGCTGGGATTGATTCATATCGCCATGGATCATCCCCAATCGGACCGCGTTGCTCGGGTTGCTTCGAAAATGTTTTTCCAAGCGGTTGTGCAACTTCGCTGTGCCGATCTTGGTTCGGCAAAAGATGATGGCCTGCGGCGGTTGCTCGCGATCGAGGAGCTCAATCAAAACCGGCATCTTGTTTTCGGGAGAGACGGTGATAAATCGCTGCTCGATCGTTTCGACCGAGACATCGTTTTCGGAACAGTCCACCACCACGGGTTCGTAGAGATATCGGTTCGCCAATTCGCGGATCCGCTCGTCGAGTGTGGCGCTCAGTAGCAGCGTTTGCCGGTTCTCGGGGCATCGGCGGAGAATGCGTTCGATGCTCGGTCGAAATCCGATGTCGAGCATGCGGTCTGCTTCATCGAGCACGACGCACCACAGTCGGTCCAATCGAAGGGAGCCGCGTTGGAGGTGATCGATCACGCGCCCGGGGGTGCCGACCACGACTTGTACGCCCTCGCTGAGGGCTTTAAGTTGGCGTCGCATGTGTTTGCCGCCGGAGATCTCCAAGACTCGAGTGGGACAACCATAGGCTAGCTTCTCAAACTCGCCATGGACTTGAGCAGCCAACTCCCGGGTGGGAACCATGACGAGTGCCTGTGGATAAGGATTCTCGGAAAACGGATCCAATTGCTCCAAGATCGGGATCGCAAACGAGGCAGTTTTCCCGGTGCCCGTGCGGGCTTGGCCCAGGACATCGTAGCCTTCGAGGGCGTACGGAATCACGCCCGCTTGGATCGGAGAGGGGGCCGACCAACCGAGTTTCTCCAACGACCGCATCATGATCGGCGACAATTGGAGGTCCGAGAAATGCTCGGGTTTGGGTAAATTCATGGACATCCTGTTTCTATGGGCATCTTCTTGCAATTCGCTTTTCGCTCTACGATACCCTGTCGAACTCCAGTTGTTCAATCCAAACCAGCTGATTTGCTCGGGAAAAGATGGCGATAGATTACACCCATGCCGATGTCGCGTGGTCGCAGGTCTGTGTGACGCGACTTGCGGAATCGTTGAACGCCGGCGAAATCGGCTTAGAAAAACCGGCATTGAGCTCGGAAACAACCTGCCCGCTTCGCTGGGAGCGGCCACCATCGCACTGGGCGGTCCTGTTGTTGGCTGACGCTGTGCTGAACCATGATTTCGATAAGGAACTCTTGCAACGCGACGCTGGTCTGCGAGGCTTGCTCGAGCAGGCCCTTCGATGGCTGGCGACATGGATTCTCCAGATCATTCGGGAACCCAGTTCGGAAAATGATGCATCCTCGCCACTGATGCAAGCCATGGCGGCGCAGCGCGGAGCGATGCTCTACCAACGCTTCTACGAGCTTCGAATGCGGCATATCCAAGGAATGCTTCTCCAGGCTCTGCTCGGAAACCAGGTTCGATCCGCGATCGTGCTGGGAGTAGATCTCCTGGTCGATTGTCCCCCGCATTCGTGGCAAGACTCGAGCTTGGCGATTTCGTCGCTGGTTCAGTCAGAACATTGGAAAGTCGATGACGTGTATCCACGGTTGCTCGATTCCACCGATCCGGCCGTTCTCGCCCCTGCCTTGGATCTCGCAAACCTCCTTTCGCAGGAAAAGAGTGTCACGCCGCATCCAGCCTCGGAACGATTCGAAAACCTACTTGCCCTCTTGGGAGGTGTCGTCTCTCGATTGGGGCTTCTGGAAGAAGACCCGGCCCGTTTTTCTCAAAGCGTATCGGAAATTCAACAGATCCTCTTCGACAGCGTATCGCTTACCGTGTCGCTCTGTCACACCATGGCTTTGCTGGGGGACTCGCGAGCCATCGGGAAACTCAATCAAGCCATGGATCTGCGACATCGTCGCATTCGGGCCGAGGCGGGATTCGCTTTGGCGAAGCTAGGGGAATCGTCAGCAGTCGACCGCTTGCTGGAGTTGGTGGAGGATGACGCGACGCGACCGCGTGTTTTGCAGTATGCCGAGGAACTGGGGCTAGGTGGTCGGATTCGACCTGAGTGGCAAAGCGACGAAGCCAGAGCTAGATCGATGCTCGCTCTGCATCTGAGTCAACCCGAATGGTTTGCGATCGCACCCCAACGGATCGAGCTGGTCGATCGTCGCGAATTAATAATTCCCGGTTACCAAGATCCGCAAGCCTGCTTCCTGCTTCGCTACGAATACGACATCGGACCGCATGGGATCGCGAATATCGGCTTTTCAGGTCCGTGCGTCTATTTGTTCCCAACCAACAACTTGGATTGGGACTACGACATGATCTACGAGTTGGTGCTGCAGTCGCTGGAAGAATAGCACTTAGCTTAGCGATCAAACAAAAAAAGCGAGCCGACGAAATTGTCGGCTCGCTCTTTGTTAACTCACAATTTGATAATGGCCTAGACCATTACTCGTCAATGTTCGCAACTTCGCCGCCGTTACGCGTAACCAGTGCAGTGAACACTTGAGTCGCGGTCGATGCAGCCATGAAAGTCACAGAACCATCGCCACGAACAACCTGCACTCCGCTGGTGTGGAAGGAGTAGGGGTTGTTTTCATTGTAGATGTTGATGACCGAGCAACCCTGAAGATTCGGAGTGGCACGGTCTGTACCAGCCAATCCTCGCGGGTGACGGGCACTGTTCCAGTCGACATAGGAAGAGTTCAAGGTGAACCCAGGTGGAGTAGTCGTCCAAGTTCCTTGAAAGGGAGCTCCATTAAAGTAGAGTCGCTGTTTGCCCGCGATCTCAATAAAGCAGATGGTGTTTGAAAGACCATCGGTTACCGCTGCGAATTTTCGTTTCGGGTTGACGACGATTTCCGCGTTCTCCCCACCAGCATCATTTGCTCCAAGCATCGAATTATGGGTAGTGGCATTCGGCAAGCCAACGCAAGTCGCCAACGTGCTATCCAGACCGCGCAGGGCAACATAATCGGTCCGTGGCAGAATGAACTGCACGCCCGACGGGAGAATACCCGCCTGATTGAACCAAGGACCGTAATCCGATTCTGCAGGGAGAGTCGGTGTCGATGGGCAAATAAACGTAGGAACAGTCGAGGTCGCCGCAGCGGGGACAACCGCACCCAGGGGTGGCGGCAAGTTGCGAGGATCGATCAGAGGCTTTCTCAGATCGAAGTTTTGATAGATCGTGTTCCCTTCAATGTAAGGAAGGAGCAGACCGAGAACCCCGAAACTTCGTCGAGCATCCGAGGTGAGAGCAAAAAACGGATTGCCCTGAGCGGCGTAGGTGTCGGTCAAGCGGAATTGGGTTGCCCATGTGGGTACCCATTTGTTAGCTGATTCGTGGTTGTGCACCGCCATTCCCAATTGTCGCATGTTGTTGCCACAACTCATTCGTCGTGCCGCCTCGCGTGCGGCTTGTACAGCTGGCAATAACAATCCGACCAAAATACCAATGATCGCAATCACCACCAGCAACTCGACCAGCGTAAAGCCATGTCGTCGAGAAGTTCGATTCATTACCCACCTCCGAAGGTTAGAAAAGGATACATAATAGAAAGACAGAGGAGGAGCGTACTCCGCTAACTACTTTAAGACCCGCATGTGCCAGCGTCTACTAGAAGATAGGTATTTTGTGAGCCAGCATTGAAAAATCTGGTAGTTTTCTCCGGTCGTACCCCAGCGGTTCGAGCAGGGAGAGGACCGAGAACCCTTGGAAATGACTTCTACCGCCCCTCTCGAAACCAGGGGCAAAGCCATTTGCGGAACCATTCCAGGCCGGAATCGAGGATGAGTCCCAGTACACCTAGGACGAACGCGTAGAACAGGATGATGTCAAAAGACAAGAGCTTATACTGCATCCGAATTTGGGAACCCATACCAGGTTCTCCAACGGAGTACTCAGCAAGAACCAGATAGACCATGGCTGGTCCGGTTTGGGAGCGAATGCAGTCTAAAACATTGGGAAGGATTTGCTTCCAAATTACCTCGTAAATGACTTCGAGCTCGGAGGCTCCCAATGTGTATGCCTTGCTGATTGCCTCGTCGCTGACATTGTCTCTGACGGCTTGGAATATCGTTTGTGTCATGGAGAAAAAAATCCCAAGAGCAACCATCAACACGTACATGCGAAAGCTGATTCCTGCGAACAAGAAATAGAAGGGCATGATTGCGACCGGCGGAACCTTGGACATGAATGTAATGATTGGACTGATCGGTGCCTCGATCCATCGGTAGCAACCCATAAGGATACCGATGATGGTTGAAGCGATGACACCCAAACCGAGGCCCAGTGCTAAACGCGACAGAGTAGCCCCGATGTCATTCCAAAACATCGGTGGCTTTGGGGCTTCAGTTGGTCCCTGCATCTTAAAAGCTCGTTGTATCCCCTCAATCAATTTGGAATAAGAGGGAACGGTCGTCTGCGAGGGATTATTAGCAGTCTGTCTTACCGAGAGCCATTCGTACACCGCAAGCACGACGATAACGCCAGCGATTGCGAGCGAAACAAACAGCCACTTGGGAAGATTCCGACGTATCACTAGAGAGGTTCCAATCTACTTCTTTGACTCGATATATGATTTCAGGTAAGAGGCATCGAAGTCCATAGCTCCTTCCTTGTTTCCAAAAGAGAGGTTGATCGGCTCGGGGGTCATACCATACTTCACACAGAAGTCATTCACCTTTTTCATGGTCTCTTTTTGGAACAAATCACTGGTGAAGAGCCGGATCGCATCGTTCGGATCCGAGTAAAAGCGAGTCTGCTTGACGATCGTTTTCATATCTGCCAACTCGAGCTTAGAGAATTTAGCACCGATCCCAACCAGTGTTTGGTCGGAAGTCTTCGGATCCGCCATCCGTTCATTCATGACGTAAAACGTCTTCAGAATCGCCATCGCAAAGTCTTTGCCCCCTTTTTTGTTGAGGGAATCTTTACTGACGACAACCATATCGATGATCTCTTCGGGGATTTCCTCGGAGCTGAAAAGGACTTTGGCATCGCTACGGCTACGCAAGGATTGCATTACAAATGGGTTCCAAACCATGATCGACTGCACGCTTGGGTCTTTTCCTTGGAAGGCGACGGCAGCTTGTGCCGGATCCATTTGACTAAAAGGGTAATCGGCGTTTGCGACCTTCCGATTTTCCAAACAACGGTCAAAGCAATACTGAGACACACTCTTCTCGAGCCCGTGGGTTTTCTTTCCTTTGAGCCCTTCAAGCGAATCGATTCCTGCGGTAATACAAGCATCGGCCCCTGCGCTGGTGGAGGTCGGGATGATTGCGACCGCAGCGCGGGAGCGGGCTGCCGGTAGGATATCAATATTGGTGATGCATACCGCATCGGTCATGGATATGCCGTAGAGATTGATGCACTGGTCGTAATCGGCCAGCACCAACTCGATATCCACGTTGAACTCTTTCTCAATGGAGCCCATCCCGTTTTGAGTGCCATCGATCAAGCCCACTTCGTCAGCTACGCCGAAAATACTCCATGAGGGGTATTCGCTCCAAGCCAATCGAAATCTGGCTGGTGGTAGTTTGATGTCTGTGTCGGAGGTGTCTGCGTTAGCAGTCCGGTTGTTGGTTGCCGTTGTCGCAGGCTTGCTTTCGGTGCATCCCGCGGCGGCCAAGGCCGCGATGAAGCAACTGAGGACGGACCATCTCCACATCGATTTCATTTTCATCTCTTGTTCTCCGGGTTTTGGAAGTTATCGGTGAAAGCCTTCGTTGAATCATGCCTCGGGAATCTTGGTGTCGTGAGCAGGCGGTTCGCTGCTCTTCTTCTCTTGCGACAGACCGATCAGTGCGTCGAACTCGTCGTCCGCAGCGGACTTCTGCGCATACTCGAGAAACTCGGACTCTGCCCGCTTGGAATCCATGCCGGCCAGTTCGCGGGAGATGCGGGCATTCGCAGATGCCTTTTGACGCATATCGCGAAGGCGTTGCAGTTCCTCGGAGGTCTTGTCGTTGGAAATGCCGTTGACCATATCGGCAATCTGCTTTTCCTCCGTCGCTGAAAGGACGTCGGCAACCGCATCGTGCTTTTCTTCCTTGATTTTGTCCAGCTCGCGCATCAAGCTTTGGATTTGGTTCTTGTGGCCGGTCACATTCTGAACGAGCTGTTTGAGATCCTCGTCGATTTCGTTGGCTCGCTGTTGTTTCTCAGCCAGGGTGCTGGAGAAGTCTTTGAAGGCGGCCTGGCATTTGGCGTACTCGGGATCATTTTTGATCGCGACCGAGTCGCCGTTGTATTTATCCACCAATTGTTTGGCTCGCGCGGCAGCTCCGGACTTGAGTTTCTCGAGCTTTTGAATTTCCTCTGTGAGGGAAGTCAGTTTGGCTTTTTTCGCCTCCTCCTGCGCGATCATGGCGCTGATCGCATCTTTATACTGATTTAGCCGATTTTTCTTTTCCTGAATGATGCGATCGTAGTTGGCGGAGATGACGGTCGGGTTAGCGCTCAGGGCATCGGCGGCCGCGTCGATCTTGCCAGTGAACAGATACTTGATTGCTCGAAAAAAACGGCCTATCGCATTGAACATGAGTCTCAACTCCTCTCGGGGAATTCACTAAGGGAAAAGGGATCTTGGGTTATTCTTTCAGAAAGGACTCGTAGTCGGGGGAGCTTTCGAGTTCCTTCATGCGTTCGTCGGAACGCTTGGCGGCTTCGATCGAAGCCGCCAATTCGCTCTGGAGTGTATCCATATCGCGTTCCTGGTTCTTGTCGGCGAACCGACGAAATGTTTCGACTGCATCTCGCAAGTGGCCGGAACTCTCGACAGCTTCGCTGAGAAACCGCTCTCGCTGCTCGAGGGCATCGCGTCGCGCTGGTCCGCTCAGTTGCTGCGCTAGATGATACATTTTTAGGGACTGTTCGAGTTGATCCACTGCGGCCCAAAAAAGTTGTCTCGCTTGTTTGACAATCTCCATGCTCCGCAACTGGATGCCAGGGGTTTGAGCCACCCGCTCGATCTCGGCTCGATTGACCCGAAGGATCTTCAAGCAATCCTCGGTGCGAGCATCGTGATCGGCCAGGAGACGCTCTGCTAGATCGTTGAGCTTGGTTTCCTCGCGACGAATCTGCTCGGCCACTTGGTCCCGCATCGCTTTTTCGGTGATCGCATCCATCCGAAAGATAAACCGTGTCGCGAACCAGCCGATCCCCACCAAGACGCCGACCAATCCAGCAGCGTTGAGCCAGTCGACGCCCCCCACCCCCCAGGACATGAGCCAAGCCGTCGCGCCACCGACGATCGGCAATACGACCGACGGCGCGACGAACAGCTCGTTCATAATTCGCTTTCGCAGATCGTCCAAAGCAGTCTGTCCTATTCCCCTTGCTCGATTTCAATACGGCACTTGACCCACAACGAAGCTCACCCGGGTTTGCCCGGTGATTTCGCCGGTGACGACGCGCATTCGCTCCGGTGGAATGCCGAGGGCCAGCAGATGCTTCAGCGCGGCGTCTCCTCGCTGCTGCGCCAGTTGAAGATTGGCTTGCATGTCTCCAGCCTTCGAAGCGTTTCCGCGGATAGTAAGATAGTATTGCGGCCAAGCCAGCAGTTTCTGACATAACTCGTCGAGAATCCGTTTGCTCTGATCGGACAATGTCGCGCTGCCGCGCAGAAAGACAAGCTCCGGTACGCTGAGCGTACCTACCGTTACCAACCCGTCCCACTGCTCGTCGCTGAGAGCCTTTAGTTTTTCCTCGACCCTTACCGATTCAGAAGATAGACCAGGATGAAAGTTGCGGGTCTGAAGATTCTCTAACGGGCGATCAAAGAAATAACGATTGAATTTCTCGTCGCTGCCAATGCTCGATATCGCTCCCGATTTCGAAAGAACGGTGGCAATTCGCCCGAGCATGTCTTCGACATGAACGACTGCTCCCGCACGCTTGCCGAAGTGAGCGAAGTTCTCTTGCGTGTTCTTCCATTGGATCCCATCTACCAAGCGATTTGCCTGTTCCGCAGTTAGTTCCTGCTTGGTCTGCTTGGCATCTTCGAGTAACAAGCGAATCAAGGCTTGTTTCTCACTGTAGGAGTGAAGTGCGGTGAAGTAGGCTTCGAGGACCGATTCGACCACAGGGCCATTTTTGAGCAAGTAATCTCGGCTGACGACCAACGAATCAACGATATAACCCGTGAATCGCGAACTATCGACCAACACATGGAGTTGATCGTTGGCCAGTATTTGACTGACGAACGGTTCCCAAGTCACATACACTTCGTTGGTAGCGGGGGAAGCAGCCCGATAGCGGGCGATCAATTTTTCGGGCGAATCGACTGTCTCGATGGCCGAGGCTCCGACATTCTTGAGATCGAAGTCCTGCATCACCACGCGAACAAGGGTCTCGCTGGGGGAATCCCCGACGAGCACAAAACGAACGTCGCTCTGATTGAGTCGATCGATATCGGGGAACTTGCCCTTATAAGCCAACATCGCATCGGCTCCGCGCGTTTCGTCGATGATCGCGACGATCGTAGCGGCCGGAGCATCGTTGCTCGAGAGAGTCTTCAGGAACGCGTCGATGGGGAACGCAGCCATCTGTAGCGTACCCTTTTGCAAACCCTCAGCACGCTTGGCGTAATTGGCGCCGTCGTCGACGTTCTTGATGCGAATGCCTCGATCTGCGAGCTGCTTCCGGAACTCCTCACTTCGCAGAATCGCGTATCCGGAAAAACTGTCGAGACCGAGCTGGATTTCATGCCTGTAGCGACTCGTTCCCGATGTCTTCTCAACTTTTTCGTTCTCTTGCTGCTGGGCTTGCTCGGCCTGCTGCTGAGACCGACGAGGATAAATCACCAAACGCCAGATCGAAACTCCGATCCCGAACAGGACGAGCCAAACAAGGGCGACGAGTACAATCTTGGCTTTGCTCACGATATCAAACGCGGTTCAAATTACCGAAGGGCCCCATCCTAGGCCGAAAACATGTAACCTGGAGGCGCGCAAACCACTTCGAGGAACAAGGATAGGAAAACGTATAGTACCATGAAGGTCGGGATCTTTGGGACCCTTCCTGAGTTTCTAGGAAGCTCCCCAGTTTTTTGACTCCAGCTTGCTCAGGAATGGACGATTCGTTAAGGAATGGTACATGAAATCGCTAGAAAGTATTGAAGCCATCCCAACGCTCGCTCCCCGACCCGCTCATGCTCACAAGGGACTCTACGGACATGCTCTTCTAGTCGGGGGAAGCCTCGGCATGACCGGAGCCATCATCCTCGCCGGACGAGGAGCCCTTCGCGCCGGAGCAGGACTCGTCACTCTGGCGGTACCCACCGCTTGCCAGGGAATCGCAGCCTCGGCACTCCCGTCTGCCATGACACTCGGACTCGACGATCAGTTGTCTGGATTGAAAGATCCTCGATTCGAAAACTGCACCCTGGCCATCGGACCAGGCTTGGGACGGAACCCGAACTCGGACCATCAAGTGGCCAAACTGTTCGTTGAATGGAGAAGCACCGCCATCCTGGATGCTGATGCTCTCAATGCGCTGACTAGCACGGCATGGCAGGATCTGAAGCCGCGAGGACCTCGTATCCTTACACCCCATCCGGGCGAATGGTCGCGGCTCTGCGGTATTGCCGCCGCTGACCGAGCAGCTCAACAACAGCGAGCGATCGAAATCGCCCATGATCTCGGCTTGATCATCGTTCTCAAGGGGCATCGAACCATGGTCACAGATGGAAACCGAGTTTATGAGAATTCGACCGGTAACCCGAGCATGGCGGTCGGAGGCAACGGCGATGTCCTAACCGGCATCCTGGCCGCGCTGGTATGCCAGAAGCTTGCTCCATTCGAGGCCGCACAACTTGCAGTTTATTTGCACGGACTATCTGGCGATATCGCTCACCAGCGTCTCGGAACGCCAAGTTCACTGCCAGAGGATCTGCTGGAACATTTGCCAACCGCCTTTCAGAGGGTTTAACGTTCAGTCGTTGGGTAACTCTTCGAACAGTCTCGATCCGATCCTGACCATGGTCGAGCCTTCTGCGATGGCGATCGCGAAGTCTTGGCTCATCCCCATCGATAACTCCGACATCTGCATCCCAAAGCGTTGATTCCAGGCATGCATCTGATTTCGCAGAAACGCGAATTCGCGATGGACTTGTGACGATTCGGCGCCGAGCGAACTCATCCCCATCAATCCCCTAACCTCCAGTTGGGATTGCTTCCGGTCATCGGAAGCATAATGTTCGAGCCAAGTTTGCGCCTCTTGAGGTTGCATACCCGTCTTCGTCGCATCCTGAGCGATCTGGATTTCGAGAAGGACAGCGGTACGAATCCCAAGAGCTTGAGATTCCTTTAGGATCTCGTCCGCGAGTCTTGCGGAATCCAACGAATGCACCAGATGAATCTGTGGGATCGTTCGGCGAACTTTGTTCCGTTGCAAATGCCCGATCAGATGCCATCTCACGGGTGATGGAAGTTGTGGAGCTTTTCCCCAAATTTCCTGCGGTCGGCTTTCTCCTAGGTCGAGGCAACCGGCATCCACCAGAGCCATCGCCTCCGCGGCACCGACGTACTTGGTCACTCCGATGGTTCGGATTTCCGCTTGGCTTCTGCCCGCAGCCGCAGCCGCGTTTGCGACCTCACCGAGGACATTCCTGTAGTTTTTCCCGATCTTTTCCGCTCTTGACGATGATGCACTCATTGGACAACAAGAATAAAAATGTTTTCGCAATTGGATTGCATCTAGAAGCAATCTCGCTACGATAGGGAACTCTTGAACGGCAGCGTGTGGTCTCTGAGAACCAGAGTCGGTTTAGATTCGAACGAGGAATGGGAGTTGGTGGAATGCGTGATTGGAAGGATCGGCTAGGAATTTTCGCCTCTGCCGCGTGTGCTGTCCATTGCGCGGCAACCCCGTTCTTGGTGGCAGCGCTACCGACCCTGAAACTGACTGAATGGATGGCCGATCCGAGGTTTCACCAAATTGCAGCGGTGATTTGCTGCAGTTTGGTGGCGATCGCAATTGTGCCAACAACTCTCCGATTTCGCGACCTCGGCCTGTTCTCTTTCGCATCATCGGGTTTGGGATTGATTCTTGCCGCCGCCTTCCTGGTCCCCGATACTTGCTGCTCGAGCAGCAACTGCTCCATCGAAGGAAGTGGGATTCTGGCCAGTTCTCACGCCGGCTCAGATCACACCCATGATGGGCATTCCCACGATGATCATTCGCATCATGATCACACGCATCATCATCATTCGAGCATTGGCCAAACTCCTGCATCGGAACAAGCCGAGTCTCCTACTCTCCTGATGGCGGGGATGAGCATCGCTCAACCATGGATGACGCCAGTTGGAGGGTTGTTGCTGATCGTAGCTCACGGACTGAACATGAGAAGGCGATGGAGGTCGGAATGCGGCAGGGCGAATTGCTGCGCGGGACAGCCAGAGGCCGAACTTCTCCAGATGCCCAACGCATCAACCGGCGATTCGACGTTGGCTCGTGCCTCGTAAAGGAAACTGCAATCAAGCTCCCACGCACTCTGCTTACAAATCGTGCCATTAATGGCGACGTCGAGCCGAAACCAGAATATCCCACGCGTACCACTCCAAGTACAGCAGCAACATCGGAACGACGTAAATGGAGTATTGAATGATCTGCTCGATAAGAGGGACGTTTTGGAAAGTAGACTCCAGGACGGCAGCTAGTCCGAAGACCATACCTGCGTTAACCGACAACATCAGGATACTTGCCGACACGATCCCAAAAATGTAAGCCGCCAGTCTCCAAAGAGCCCTTGATTCCTGGCTTTGGTCGTATTCCTGTTCTCTCATTTTCATCTGGCATTTGTGTCTGGCATTTTTGCTTGGACAGACTGATTTTAACAGTTCAAGAAATCATTCCTCTAAGTCCTGGCTGAAGTCCCCCTCGAAACCCAGGCTTGTGATGTCGCTGATACGTCCGGCCAGAACGCCATATTGGTTGGCAATGAAGAACAAGCCCAGGGGAAGCAGTAACCCGAATAATGCCGTGATCATCGAGTTGGTAACATACCCGATGGCATACACAACAAACAGCCCTGCGATCGCCATCCCGGATTGAAAGTACATCGCTCCCCATGAATCCGGCCTTTCGCCAAGCGACCTGAAGATGACCGAAGAAAACGGCTGCGTGGTCGCATTGTTATCGATCATGCTCAGGAGCAGCAACGGCGTAAGCCCCCAGATCGACAGCAGAACGAGAATCTCGCTGACGACGGATGGTAGCCCCATCAAGGACACAGCAGATGCAAAAAATCCGCCGGGCAAAGCCGCTAGGATCACAGCGGTAGCCAACATGACCAGTTCCCCGATCGCCTCGCCAAACCTACCAAAAGGCCAATCCTCAACGCGAGTCCTGCGGTTGGCTGCCATCGGAAGGATCACCATACAGCACATGAATATTCCTGCCAAAAGAGGTACTCCGAAACACAGGAATACAGCCAGCCGGATAATCACCTTTTGAATCGATGCTAGTTCCAAAGAGCCAATCGCATGCAGGCTAGCAAAGCAGACCGCAGCACATACGCCGAGAATAACCGACAAAAAAATCATGCCAGGGTCGCGCAAGAATCCGAAAATTAAAGACAGCCAACGCTGCGAATCGAACGGTACCGCGACCGCATCGATTTCCTTGCGCTCGAGGGCCGCTTCCTTCGCCGCTCGCTCGAGTATCTCTTTGGTCTTGAGCGAATCACCGATCTGTGTTCGAGGATTGGAGTTCTCGATAGGAGCAAGCCGAACGTTAGCCACCTCAGGATCGATCTTGAATTCAGCCTGTTTCTTCTTGGCGGGAGGCGCGGGGATTTTCAGTTCCGAGTGGCAATCAGGACATCGCGTTTTGGTCCCTGCACGTGATGCTTGACTGTAAAGAAGCGTTCCACAAACTTTGCACGGAAATGAAAAATCCTCATCGACCGGCCGTTTCGAAGGCTCTGCCGATTTATCCGAGGGCACGGATCTTTTCGTTGTTGAAGCTGGTGCATCCAAAGAATCAGGTAGATCCTCTCCCAATGGAAAGTTCATCTCGCTCAACAGCGGACTGGGGATGGGAGACAATTCTGGATCCAACGGCTTTAGCTCGGGCAAGTCGTCGTCGAAGAGACTCTGCCCAAGCTTCGGACCGTTTTCTGACGTGGGTGGCCTGTCCGATTGCTTGGGACTCTCTGATCGTTGGGGAACAGGAGATCGGGTTGTAGGTTTCCGCTCCGCCTGCGGTTTCGATAAACGGTTGGATTGAGGTGGCTTGCTGGGGCTATCGAGTTGCAACCAGGAATCCGCATCCTCGTCTGCGGTTTCATTCTGGGGAACGATGATACTGCCACTACAACTCGGACAGCGAGTGCGTTTGCCTGCTGAGGATGAGGCCACTCGCAATCGCTTCGCGCAATGCGGGCAATCAAAACTTATGGGGGAACCGGACTGGTTACTCAAAGGAACGCCTCTACCTACAGACTCGATAGGAGTTAGCGCAAAGCCATAGCGGTTTTTGCGAATTGATTCCAGTGATCATTGCCACTCTCGATTCCCCATCGACCGCGATGCAGAACGACACGGTACTTGAACGCGAGCGAGTCGCCTGCCTTCAAGACATACCCCCCGGGGTGCGGCGCTTCACGCTGACCCGACTCGGTTTTCGTTCGCCCGGGCAGGAAGTCTTTGATACCAAAGGCGTTGTGAGCAAATAGTCCGTATGTCCTAGCATGCCAAAGTCCAGCGGCGCGAAAACTCTCAGGATGAACAAGGATGGCGATTCCGTAGATGGCTTCACCTTCCTTCACAGTCGGTCCCGAGTAATCCACCCACTTAGCAGACTTGCCCCAGACATCTCCGCCACGATCTCCTTCACTGTTGAGCAATTCCCCGCCAGGACGATCACCTCGCATGGTTTCGGGGACACGAATCGCGAACATTCCTTCTTTGGTATCACCGAAGGTCACCGTATCGTGCGGTCCATCGATACTCCACAAGTATTCGCAGTCGATAACTCGTTCTTCGGCATCTCCACTGAATGTATAGCGGCACGTCTCTTTCAGACACGGGAGCGGCTCCTCTCCCTCTCCTCGCGGTTTAACCCACTGATGTTCGGCTGTGACATGAGCCGTTTTTCCGTCCGCTGTCGCTTCCGTCACGCGGCGATGAAGGACGACACCCCGTCCTGGTCCTTCCCCCCACCAATCCCCGCCATCGATATCACCAAAGGTCATCCAAAGCCCTCGATGATGGGGGTGATCGTGAGCCTCTCCTTCCACACTCGGATCGAGCGGGTAGCTCCGGGTCATTCTTTGTTGATCAGGACCGATGATCGGCCACAAGACCGGCTTGGAACCGGAACGAAACCGATAGGAAGTCAACAACGTTTCCTCGTGCAAGATATCGACCCTGTCATCCTGCGGCTTCACCGAGTACTGGGCGCACGCGGCCGATGTCCACATCGCGCCGAGCGTCAACAAAACCAGATGAACCCCGACGGATCGGGAAAAGGGTGATGCACACATTCTGATAGACCGCTTTAAGATTTTTGTTGTGGGATCGACGCCTCTTTGGGCTGCACGGCAACGCGGATTCGATACTATATACGAGTCGAACCATTTTTTGGACCGCGCCAGACCATCGTCCAACATACTTGAATCCCCACTCCGGGAAGAGCATCCGTGTCGAACATTTGGTGGAAAAACTGTTTGCTGCGCGTCGGAATCCTGTTGATGGCCGTCGGTTCACCGTCGTTTCGTACGGTGGCTCGGGGACAGGATCCACCCTTTTCCGTTCCCGATGGATTCGTTGTGCAGCGTGTGGCCGACGACAAGCTGGCCCACGATTGTTTTTGCATGACTCTCGATAACGCGGGTCGTCCGATCGTATCGGGACCGGGTTACGTTCGGACATTGATCGATGATGATAGCGATGGAATATTCGATCGGAGCATCGATTGGACCCGCGAAGTCAAACAAGGGGCACAGGGAATGTGGAGCGAAGGAAAATCGCTCTACTGGGTCGCCGATGGAGGATTGTGGCGATCCGAAGATACCGATGGGGACTTGGTCGCGAATAGTCGAGCCCAGCGAGTGCTAGAACTCCCCACCGGTGGAGAACATGATGCGCATGCCATCAAGCGTGGTCCGGATGGCTGTTGGTATCTGATCGTAGGCAACTTCGCTGCCAACATCAGTCGAATGGCAAATGACTCAAGCGCGCCCATTGCTCGACCGCGTGCTGGAACACTGTGGCGCATGAGTCCCGACTTCTCCCGTCGAGGTGTTTGGGCCCATGGCCTTCGCAACTGCTACGACTTTGATTTTTTGCCCGACGGGCAAGCGGTAACCTATGACAGCGACGACGAACGGGAAGCGACCCTTCCTTGGTACCGACCAACAAGAGCGTTTGTTATGGGACCTGGAACCGATGCAGGTTGGTGCGGCGCCGCATGGAAGGATGATGATTATCGGGTAACGATGCCCTTGGTTCTGGCTCGGTTAGGGCGTGGGTCGCCAACAGGCGTTGCTGTATATGAACATACTTCCTTTCCGGAACGCTATCGCGATGCAGTGTTCGTCTTGGATTGGACCTTTGGCCGCGTCATCGCGATCTATCCCTCGGCGAACTTGAAGCCCGATGAGCGGATCCCTGACAAGATCCCCAGCGAAGTATTCATGGAGCCCACAGGTACCGCTGGTTTTGCTCCCACTTCAGCATGCGTTGCTCCCGATGGAAGTCTCTTGGTTTCCGTCGGAGGTCGAGGAATCGTGGGAGCTATCTACCGAGTTTCCTACTCGCCCGGCACATCGAAGTTACCCGCGCCTGCCGGCGATCCGTTACCCGCATGCCTTGTTTCTGCTATCGAAAAGAAAATTCTCTCTGCGCAAGACGCCGAAACTCTTGAGTCGGTACTCAAGTCCCCCTCGCCATGGAGCGCCTGGTCGATCGCTCGGTGGCGGCCTCGAGTCACTCCGCGCGTTCGAGGTCAACTCGTTGACGTGGCGATGGGGCGTCTATCACTTGATGGCCCGGTCGACATGACGGAGAAGTACGTACTGAGAGCAGCGCAGATGCTGACCCGACTTGGAGAGACAGTCAGCGCGGAGCAGATCCAGCGAGGTACTTCTTCAAAGGATCCTGCGGTGCGGGCTGCCGCATGGTGGGTGGCGGGCAGACAATCGCCTGCAGCGACTCGCGAAGTTGCGATTCGCAGTCTCGGAGCCAATTCCATCGAAGGGAGATTGGGTACGCGTTGGGAGGTTCATCTGGGCGCTGACGAGGAACGACTGCGATGGGAAGCAATAGGACTCAAGCGTTGGCCTGTATCTGCTAACCAACCCCCAAAATTGGAATCCCGACCCTCCGACTCTGCACTGCGGCGAACGTGGTTGTGGGCGCTTAGCCGAGCAACAGGTTCCCCTAACGAGACTGGACTGGCGGGTCGGTTGGAAACCCAAATCGCGAAAGCTCTTTTCGCCCCGAACTCGAAAACACCCGATAAAGATCTGCTCGATGCGGTCACTCGCAAATGGGGCGACAACCGGGACAAACTGTCTCAAAGGGAATTGATGGAAAGCCTCGCATATGTACAGGCCGCTCTCGGTGATCGTCGCTGGGACTTTCCTTTACAAACCGATGCACCAGCCGATATCAGCGATGGATACCGCGGCTTGTATACTAATCAAATCGCCGAATCATCGCGCAACAACATGGCGCGTTGGTTCCTTTACTTTGCAGCAACCGCAAAAACACAGGGCTGGGATGCCGTCTACGCCGAATCGATCCGCACCATGGCCATGATGGAGCCCAGCGACCAGCAATGCATGGCCTTCATCCTAGAACAGATCACTGCCGATAGCCATCCGACCTCCGACCTTCACATGCTCTGCGCATTGGCCCAATGCACCGCGCCGAGAACCGCGCCCGAAACCAGCAAGACAGCTGCCGCCTTGTCGGAGATTATCCGAAAAGTAAAAGGACGCGGGTTGTACACAGACAATCAGTGGCCCATTCGGCTCAATCAACTTGTCGCTCGACTCACCGCGCGCGATGAAAAACTCGGACCAGCCTTCATCGAACTATCCAATCTGTACTGCAGCGAAGATCTCGCGCTGATCAGCGCCTTCCCGCAGGAAATCCAAGAACAAGCTCGCGAGAAGATTCGCGGTCAACTCAAGTCTGCTTCGCCCGAAGAATGGTCGATCCCGCTGGTAAAGTTTGCAGTGGTTGGACCGTTGGACAAATCGCTGCGCGATGCACTGAGAAGGGGATGTCAACTCGAGAACCTCCACCAAACCTGCTTGGCGTTTTTGGCGCAAATGCCAGAAGAGGAAGATTACGATCTGTATCTCAGTTCGATCGAGGAGACCGATCGGACATTGTGGCCCGATGCATGGCGGGGGCTCGATCCGCTTGCCATCAAAGATCCGGCACGAGAATTCCCCGCGATCGCAAAGCTTTTGTCTGCCAGTTTCAATACCGGTACCCCATTGCCTCGATCAGCTATTCTCGATCGAGCGCGACGAGTCGCCGCCGACAGCCGAAAGACGCCGCCGCCGTCCACAGATTCCTGGCCTGAATGGACCGCGTACCTGCAATCGCAACTCGACGAAGCACAGATGGCCGCAATGGTAGTCCCTAGCGCCCAAGCTGATGTGGCAAGCATCCGTAAGTCGATCGAGGGTGTATCGGGAAATTCCGAACGAGGAGCAAACCTGTTTCGGGCCAAGTGCGCGCTCTGCCATGGAGGACAATCAGCGCTCGGGCCAAGCCTTTCCGGAGTCTCGAAACGCTTCTCTCTCGAAGATCTTGCTCGAGCCATCTACGAGCCAAGCCGCGATGTCCCCGATCGCTATCGCGCCATCCGCGTCCTTACCGTCGATGATGAAGTCCTGACCGGTATGATCATCTACAATGCGGCCGATGGCGTGACTCTCCAGACTGCCGACGGTTCCATCCTACGGATCAATCAAGATCAAATCGAACAGAAGGCCTTCTCCACCGAATCGATCATGCCCAGCGGACTACTCGACGATCGCTCCGCCCAGGAAGTCGCCGATTTGTTTGCATACCTTGGCACGCTGCCGTAGCGGCTCAACACGCCGCACCAAACAAAACTTCGGCGCACCCTTTTGTTAAGACAATAGTTCGACGATTCAACGATTGAAACGGAGATTGTGAGCGATGTCGTCTCGCCAGTCTAAATTGGCACCAACACATGTTTTCGTAAACCGCATGCTGCGCTCGATCGCGTTTTCGAGCGTACTCATTTTTTTCACGCTCGCAGTAGGAATTTTTGGATACCACTATCTCGCTGGCTTAGACTGGATCGATGCGTTACTCAATGCTTCCATGATCCTCGGGGGCATGGGGCCGATCGATCCTCTCAACTCGAATGTCGCCAAGATCTTTGCGTCATTCTATGCGCTGTTTTGCGGGCTGGTTTTGGTGGGTGCTACAGGACTGGTACTTTCGCCAATCTTGCATCGCATGCTTCATCGATTTCGAATCGACGAAGAGGATCTTTCCTAGCATTAAAGGCATCTAGAATGAACAGGATTTACAATCTAGAATGCGGAACAACGGAAATCGTTCCGACAGGAGCGTCGCCGTTCGTACACTTAAGTTCTCTACCAACAACTCAATCGATGCATGCTATGTTGACGAAAAGATTTTTTTGCTCGCTGATGGCGACATCGTTTTGGGCGGCGTCGATACCATGTCTCGTATGGGCCCATCCCGGTCACGGCAACGCAGATCCTGATAGCCCGGCACACTATCTCTTGTCTTTTGAGCATACCGCTCCCATGGTGGCGATCGCTTTATTTGCGATAGCGATCGCGATCGTGCTGGGCAGGCGATCGCGTCGCGTTCGAGTCCGCGTCTAGCTGGCCGGAAGTGCCGATCCGATATCGATTGGGGAGGGTGACTCGTGCCACCCGCTAAACAAGCTGATCTCTAGCAAAAACAAGCTGATCTCTAGCAAAGAGGTGCTTGGGTGGCGTGTTTTCATCAGGGGTCGGCATCCACCCTGATGCTTGCGATTCTTGGCTAACAGGCACTGCTTGGCTAACAGGCACTGTGCCAGCACAGATTTTTGAAAAATCCAGCGGAGAGGACAGGATTCGAACCTGCGGTAAGGAGTTAACCCTACGCCGAATTAGCAATCCGGTGCTTTAGACCACTCAGCCACCTCTCCAATTCGCCCCGCGGTGCCCGCTCGAATCCAAATAGACCCATTTAAGGCAACGCAAAGCCACGTGAAGCCAAGGTTTACTCCTCGACCACTACTGACAGTTTGCCACATTTTCCTCTTTTTGCAAGACAGGAAGCCAACTCTACTCGGTTCGCGTTCTGATCTGGCGTTCAGGGAACCCAGCTTGCTATTCTCCCCAGCGAACCCCGAGAAATCCCTCGGTACCAACCTCAAGGAAACGCGCCGTGCCGTTGCCATCTTCACCTCAACTCGACTCCAGGATTAGCAGAATCCTTCTGGCATGCGTTCTCTTCGCCGCCGCACCGGGATGCACCGATGGCCCCTTCTTCCAAATGAAGAAGCTGAATCCCTACATCCAATCGCAGTGGCGTAAAGACCGTGAAAAAACAGTCGTCTACTCGCAGCGAGTCAATGAAATGCGACTTCTGAGACGTCAAATCGCAAACATGCCTACCGAAGAGCAATCGCGATGGATTGCTAAGTTGACAGATATCCTGCAAACTGAAACCAGCCCCGAACTGAGGCGCGAGTCGGTATTGGTTCTCCAAGAAGTTATGGATCGCCAAGATGCTGTGGCAGCGGTTACCCCATTGAGCCAGGACAAAAACGACAAAGTGCGATTGACCGTCGCTCAGACCCTCGGCGCTCGGCCCAACACCGAAGCAGCATCAGCTCTCATGGCGATGGCTACATCCGATAGCAGCCGCGTCGTACAACTCGCAGCGACCGAGTCGCTCGGAAAACACCCTACTGACGAGGTCCGTCAGTTCCTGGCTAGCAAACTGGAGGATCGTAACCCAGCCATGCAATACCAAGCTTCGCTCGCTCTCAAGAGCATCACCGGAAAGAACTACGGCGGAGACATCGATGCATGGAAACGCTACTTGGCTGGTGAAGATATCCCCGAGCCGAAGGCGAGCTTAGCCGATTCCATGAAGTCGTTCGTTCCAATGTGGAGATGATAGCATTCGAGCGATCGCGCACGAATTCCATTATTTATCTCTGTATGCGCCCAATAGGGGGTGCCGATAGACGACAGAGTATCTCAGCATTTCCCATGTCGTCTAACTGATTATTCGCTATGCGGTCATGTCACATCAGTCGTCTTGGATTGGCCGCCTTCACGCTGGTAACTTGGGCTGTTCTGACGAATTGGTCAGAGTGGAGTTTAGGTCAAGACAATCCTCTGCGCGCTAATGGGACGAGTCAACCCAATGCCGCGGCTCCAGACCCCACGTCGCTACCTCTAGTCGCCGAAGAACCAACTGCTATCCAAGAGCGGCAACTTGCAGAACGCATTGCTTCAATCTGCACTCAGCAATTTGGACCATGGATGCAATGGCTTACACTGGTATCCCAGAAGCCAATCAAGGCAGACGCAAACATCGCTGGCGAAGATGACAACGCGATCATCGAGATTCCCGAAGCCGCATTAGGAGCGCTCGATCCTCCGGAACTCACGGAAGCTTCGAAAGATGGCGAGGCCGCGAATGAGGAAGAGTCAACTGGCGGTATCGTCATTGGAGAGACATCGGAGGAAATGCTCGCGGACAACGCGGATCAACCTGCCGAGATTGCAGATGTGCCATCCCGAGAAACCACCGCCGCTAAGGAAAGCGCCGAGAATAAGCAAAGCACCGAGAATAAAGAGACTACCTCCCATAAAGAGCGATCCGTCAAGGATGCTTCTTCGAGGAACGTTCGAACTCCGCGTTCGTTGCTCGAGGTCGATGCAGTTGATTTGGAAGAATCGACAACACCTCGCGCCCTCTCGCAGTCTATGAAATCCAAGTCGGAAGAGGCTTCCGCCGAGGAAACTTCTGCCAAGGAAACTTCCGCCAAGCGGAGCATCAAGTCTTCGGACGAGGACATGCGTGACTATCTTGCCCAGGAAGAACCCTCGCCCGAGAGCATTCGCAACTCCACTAGCGATAAAATGCAAGGAATGGATGCAGACCGCGCAGTCAAGCCCAATACGAGCGATGCACCGGGGAATGGGATTCGATCACCGAGCAAGAAGCATGCAATCACTGACAAGCCGCGAGCCAATATACCGGTCCCGATGCAGCAAAGATTGGCACGAGTTCAGAGTTGCCTCAACTACTACCTCGACAATCCGGAGACGACCACCGCTCGCTCACCATGGGCTGTGATGCATGCAATCCTGGCCTATGGCGCAGATTACGAGTTGATCGGCCCGAATGGCCGAGTGAATGCAATCGGATGGATGTGCCACAATGGACTGTGCCGCACGCAGAGAATTTTCACACCTCGTGGAGACTTCTTTATTCCGAATGTCGGAGGGGGAGTTCAAGGGCACGAAGGTCAGTTCCTGGCCATTCTCGCGCAATGCCAAGTTCCTCTCGATTACCCGATTCAGATCGGTTCCAAAAAGTTCACGGTCGAGGATCTGGTTCGCTACGAGATGGCAACCTGTAAAGAGAAGTCGGAGCTGACGTTTAAGTTGATCGGACTATCGTATTACGTCGATGCCGACAAACAGTGGCGGAGCAACGATGGCAAAGTTTGGAATCTGGAAAAACTACTGCGGGAGGAGATGGCACAGCCGGTTGTTGGTTCAGCCTGTGGTGGAACGCATCGCTTGATGGGCTTGTCTTTCTGCCTGCGTCAGCGGGAACTGCAGGGCTTGCCGATCAACGGCCAATTTGCACGTGCAGCCCAGTTCATCAACGAGTATGTGCGCTACACTTGGCAGATCCAGAACCCGGACGGTAGCTTCAGCACCAACTGGTATGCAGGTCGGGGCAACGAGCCGAACGACGAACGCAAAGTTCAAACGTCGGGTCACATGCTTGAGTGGCTGATGTTCACGGTATCCGATGATGAGTTGACCAGTCCGCGGGTGGAGAAAGCGGTCGACTTCCTGCTCAGCAAAATCCACGATCGGCGCGACTTCAAGTGGCCGATTGGACCGCGAGGCCATGCCACCCGGGCGCTCGCCCTCTACCAACTTCGGATCGAAGCCCTCCTCGAGCAACGGTCGGGAGCTCCGGCAACGTTGGCTGAAGAGAGGGTTCAAGTTGAGGATACTGCGAAGACTGTCCAGTCTCCAGCTACCGCCCCAGTCATTCGCCAGGGACAGGTTTCGCCGGGGGGACGCCCCACGAGCCAACCAGCCTCCCGCTCCACCGGTCGTCCGAATCGCCGAGTTCGCGGCTGATTTGGACCGCGCATGTCCAACGTAATTCTCAACCCGAAACACAAGTTAGGGATAGAGTTACGAAGCTTTTGAGGTCTTTCCTCATGCGTTCCTCGCTGACGCGTCGGGTTCTGAAAAAATTTGCTATTCCACGGGATCTCAAGTACGCTGGACATCCAGTGATCTACCCGGTCGTGGTTTTTCCGCACCCCCTTGCTTGGCCAATGGTTTCACGTTCATGTTCACTCTGATCTCTTACCTTTGGATTCTGTTTACCCTCACCGTCCTGATCGCCCCTTTAGTGGTCGGTCTTATGTCCAGGCCCAAGAGGACCAAGCCTGCCGTAGCCAACGCTGCAGCCGGGGAGCCAACCGACGCCGCAACAGAGGAGGCCCCCGCAGAGGAACCCGTTCTCGATTTCAACGATGAGCTCGCTGAGATGAAGCCGAACTAGGCATCCATCCGCTCGGCGACCCGAAGCTTCGCAGAACGACTCCTCGGATTCGCGTCCAGTTCAGCGAGATCGGCCACAATCGGCTTCTTGGTGATCACATGTAACAAGTCATGCTCGCGCATGGCATGCTTGACGATTCGGTCTTCGAGAGAGTGAAAGGAGATCACGGCAAGTCTTCCACCCATTGCCAAACACTGAGGCAGGGTTTGCATCGCTTGCTCTACATGCTCGAGTTCCCGATTCACAGCGATGCGCAAAGCTTGAAACGTTCGAGTCGCACTGTCGACCCGACCGTGGATTCTCCCTGGCACCAGGCGATGGATCAAATCGGCAAGCTGTTTCGAAGTCTCGATCGGCTGCGCTTGGCGCGTTTCGACAATCGCCCGCGCGATCCTCCGCGAAAATCGCTCCTCGCCGAACTGATAGATGGTGTCTGCGATTTCCTTCTCGGTCCTGATTCTCAGGAAATCCGCTGCGCTGATCCCAGAGCTAGAATCGAACCGTAGATCGAGAGGACCATCGGTCCGAAAGGAGAAACCTCGCTGTGCATCCTGCAATTGATCGCTCGACAGCCCGAGATCCAACAAGATGCCATCTACACTCGAGATGCCGAGCTGGTGTAGAAGATCAGGAATCGCGCAGTACGATTCCGCGCACACAATCCAGCGACATCCCTGAATGGGTTGCAAGAACCAACCAATTTCGGAACGCTCTGCGGTCGTCTCCAGTTCGGACTCCAAGAACGGTACCATTCGCTCGATGACACTCGGGTCGCGGTCCATCGCGATCAGGGTTTCACTCGGGGCTAAAGAGGAACCGATCCGAATCGCGTGACCGCCACCACCGAGTGTTCCATCGATGATCACCCGTTTCGAGGACGAATCCCTCGCCCCATCGAGTCTCAAACCCGTCAGTACCGAGTCGACGAGAACCGGGACATGCACTGTGGGAGAGGTCACTTTGAACGCCAAATAAAAAAAGAGCCGGTCGGGGAGAGCACCTCACCCAAACCATCGCAGCATGCACCTGATAGTCCTTTCAACGCGCTTTGCTGGGTCAAATCGAGAGGTCAATCCATGCTGGTTCAACGTCCCGATTCAAGGCTGGAGCGTGCGTGTGGTCTCAGGGTGGGGAACCGATCTCTGCTTCGCGATCGATTCTGCGTTTGAGCCCGTGGCCGCGAGGCTCAAACCAACCCTTGGTCCATCAACCACACATCGCTTCGATGGAGGGAGGCGCCGCACCCACCGACCGGCAATGGATCGATTGAAGAGCGACAGGATCTACGATATCGGCCCCCCCCGACTTTGGCTACCTTCTTTTCACAGTTCTCTCCATGGAAAGTATGGACTTTTCCAGGATTTGATAGCATGATTCGACGATCCAGCGTCGTTCCGTTTGTGGGCTGACCGACCTAAACATCTAGTTCTTCGAGGCTTACGGCTACCCGGGAATGACCCTGTCGCATTTATCTTCATTAGTCTTTTTAATTCTTTGCCTCGCTTCTGCCTGCGCGTATCTGGGCCGGCAATTGTTCGGACCCGGGCGATACAGCCTGCAGGAACGCTTCTTGTACCTGCCGGTTTACGTTGTATCGAGGCTGTTGTGGCGGGTTCGGATCGAGTGGTCGCACGAGTACGTCGACTGGGAGCGGAGAGAGTGGTTATTGACCGATCGGATGCTAGGAGGAGCGATTTTGGTCGCGAATCATTGCAGCTCGATGGACCCGATGTTTGTGCAGTTGTGCGCAGGTAGGCGGGTGCATTGGATGGTGACGAGTCTCTATTTTCAGAAGCCGATTATCGGTGGTTTGCTAAGATCCTTTGAGACGATACCGACGCATCGCAGCGGTATGGATACCGCATCCACGAAGCATGCGATTTCTCTCGCGAAGCAAGGGCGGTTCGTAGGGATGTTTCCTGAGGGGCGAATCAATCGTACGGGACAACCATTGATGACCATTCGCCCTGGCGCAGCGATCGTTGCGTTGCGTGCCAAGGTTCCTATCGTGCCAATCTGGATCGAGGGAGCACCCATCGGGCCGTCGATCTTCAGCGCGCTGTTTCGAGCAGCGAACATTCGAGTCCTGGTCGAGAAGCCGAATGATTGGGGATTGCAAGCTGTGAATCAGCACGGGCGATCGGATCGCTCGGTTGCCGAGGAATGGATCGCACGAGTGATGGCTCAAGCCGTGGTCCGTTCGGGCAGGTCGGACCCAGAGATATCCTTTGCTGGCCGTCATTGGGTCGAAGAGACGGGATGATTAGAATTGGGCGCAAGAGATTAGGGTTTCGATGTCACGATGAGGGGTACAGCAGCATGAGCATGAAACGGTTTCACCAAACGATTATCGCATCGAAATTTGCGGGCCCTTCCAAAACACTAATCGCACTGTGCATGCTCTGCTCGCACCTTCTGTTGCGAGGCTCCGCATTCGGACAAGACGAAGCACCTGTTGCTCAAGACATCAAACAACCTGTCTTTCGAGAGGGGGAAGCGCAGGTCGTGCCCGCGTTCAAGTCCAACTGGATTGAGCATGATTTGTTTGTTGAGACCGAGTTCGACTCCGATGGCGATGGGAAATTGGATCGCGTGCATGTGAGTGTGACTCGCCCCGAAGCTACTCAAACCGATGGACTCAAGGTTGCGGTGATCTATCAGTCGAGTCCGTACTATGCGGGGATGGGCTCCACGTTACCTGAACACATGTGGAGCCCACGGCAAAACCTAAACTCGAACCCGCCCAAGCATGAAACACCGCCTGCGATTACTCAGTTATCCAAACGGCCTCGATTATCGGGGGAGCATCTTGGTGAATGGGTACCGCGCGGGTTCGCCGTGGTTCATTCTTCATCGCCGGGAACAGGATTGTCGCAAGGCTGCCCAACGGTCGGAGGGCCCAATGAATCGCTTGCCCCCAAAGCGGTGATCGATTGGCTCAACGGACGCGCTCGAGGCTTCGCAAGCGTCGATGGAGACGAGACCGTCGAAGCGACCTGGGCGACCGGCAAGGTGGGAATGATCGGCACCTCCTACAACGGAACGCTCTGCCTTGCAGCAGCTACGACGGGAGTAGAGGGTCTCGAATGCATCGTGCCGATCGCTCCCAATACTTCGTACTACCACTACTATCGGTCCAACGGCTTGATTCGCCATCCAGGTGGTTACATGGGTGAAGACATCGATGTCCTCTACAACTTCATTCACTCGGGTTACGAAGAAAAACGCAATTACTGCAATTGCAACGTGCGCGATGAAGGAATGCTCAAAGAGTTCGATCGAACCAACGGGGACTACAATGCGTTCTGGGCCAGCCGCGATTATCTAAACCAACTCGAACGCATGCGAGCTCCGATGCTGATGGCGCACGGCTTCAACGACTGGAATGTGATGCCCGAGCACAGCTACCGCATCTACAAAGCATGCAAAGAGAAGGGACTCCCTTGCAAGATCTACTACCATCAAGGTGGCCACGGTGGGCAGCCACCATTGCATCTGCTCAATCGCTGGTTTTCCCATTACTTGTACGGCATCGATAACGGCGTCGAGAATGAACCGAGGGCATGGATCACGCGCGAAGGGAAGCGGGCCAGTCGTCCCGAGACCTACGATGATTACCCCAATCCTGCAGCGAGCGATGTAACGTTTGCTCCAATGCCAGGAGGACGGACGATCGGACGCTTGCTGCCAGAAGAAAAAACTGGATCGTCCAATGAACAGGGTGAGGCGACCAAGCGAGTCGAAGAGATCATCGATAACTTTTCGTTCAGCGGTCCGCAACTGTTGCAGGCTGAATGGTGCAACCATCGATTGCTCTATGCCACCCCCAAGCTCAAGGAGCCAGTGCACCTGTCGGGAGTCGCCAAGATTACGGTGCGATTGGAATGCGATCGACCGACGGCATGCCTCTCGATTTGGCTGGTTTCGTTGCCATGGACAGGGAGCGAACGGATCACCGACGACGTGATCACCCGAGGTTGGGCAGACCCAGCAAATGCCCAATCAATCCAAACAGAAACCCCATTGGTCAGAGGCGAATTTCGGGACGTTACCTTTGAATTGCAACCGGACGACCAAGTCATTTCGGCTGGGGAACAAATCGGGCTGATGATTTTCTCGAGCGACCGCGACTTCACGTTGTGGCCCGAGCCCGGGACCCGAATTTCCGTGGATTTGGAGGGAACTCGATTGACCTTGCCCATTGTGGGCGGAATGGATGCATTCTCGGCGGCAGTCTCGGAGTAAGTTTTTTCGCAAAAGACTCGCAACGAGCGGTTCGTTAACAGCTTATTGGCAAGGCATTTTCGCCTTGCCAAAGCGGGGCAAAATAGGCGACACTAGTGGACTTGCCTGTTGCGCACCCTAACGGATTGACTGACGGAATGACGAGTTTGGCACAATTGGATCCGCCCAAAGCGAGCGGATTGGTCGTCCACATCCTGAGTAGCATCGCCCAGTTCGAGAAGAAGTTCCGCCCTCAGCAATTGCTGATGGCTAGGTATTTCACCTCGGGAGACTTGCCGCGACTGAAGAAGACCGATTCGGTTCTGAATTGGCTCTTTGAACTCGAAGGGGTCTCCCCTATCAAAGGCCAGTTCACCACCGGGATCTCCATCGAACTGGATCCCAAGCAACTGGCGAACCTCGACGACGTCACTTCATCGAGAGTCATTCGTGGCATCACGATGAGTTGCTCATGCACGGAAGCTCAAAAGCCTTGCGTGCACCAGATCTATTGCCTGAACTATCTGCGTCGCCAGTTGAGTCAACGTTCTCCATCGGCGGCCGTGGAATGGATGCTGAGTTGTATCTCCGATGGTCGTGTGGCGGGTCGCAAGTTGGTGGAGTCGCTGCAGTATCTCAAGGTGGAAGAGGTGATCCCGGAGACTGATGATTCCGATGAAGAGCCAACTCGATTGCAACGCATTCAGTGGCGATTGAATATGGCCCAGGGATGTCAGATCCATGCCTACGTGCAGACATCGCGCAAACGGGGCGGCTGGAACAAGGGTCGTCCGATCCGCGAAAACTTCGACTCGATCCCAGAAGAGGCCTTGGCCTTCGGCACCGATAAGATGTTGGTGTTGTTGTTGCAATCCGCCGAAGACTCCTATCGAGGCCAGACGCCTCGCATGACCCGCGAGTGCTTGAGGATGTTGATCGATCATCCCCATGTGACTCTGGACGATGCTGCACAAACTCCGGTGCGCATACGCGAGGTGCCGCTGGAGATCCGGCTCGATTCCGAAGGGGAGGTCTTCAAACCGATGGTCTACCAATCGGATATGTTGATCGAAGATATTCAGGATCAACCCGGCTTGATCTTGAAGAACATCAACAACCGAGAATCGCTCCTCTTGCGATACGATCGCGAGCGGCACACGTTGTGGATGAGCACATTAGATCAACGCATCGTTCGCTTGATCAATGATCTCAGTGTGGCCGAGCGTCGCGAAGCGGTCTTGGATCGCGAATGCGCGGAATACTTCGCCGACTTGATTGTTCAGGTTGCTAAACCTCGCCGTGTCGAAGTTCAGTTGCCTGAATCGCTTGCAGGGCCCGAGCATCCGTTGGAGCCGAAGATCGAATTGCATTTGTCTCCTCGCGGTAAAGAAACGATGCAGGTGGGACTCCGTGTGGCTTGTGATTCGGTTTCGGAGCAACCGGTTCCTGGTGTGGAACCGGAGCGGTTGCGAATCGCTACCGCAGCTGGCCGATTCCAATTGCTGCGGGCTCTCGACGAGGAAGCTTCACTCGCCGACGAAGTCGCCGAGCAATTGCAACTGAATTTGCTCGCCTACGATGGGACTTATACATGGGTCGCGCAGACTCCCGACGAGGCGCTTGATCTGCTACAGCGCATCGAGCGATTGGGAGACGCCGCTCCCACGGTCTGCTGGCCGAAGAGCCTGCCAATGCAGGTCATCGGCGAGATCACGCCGCAACGCTTGCAGGTACGTCTCTCAAGCGGCCGCGATTGGTTTGGTGTCGATGGTATCGCGGAACTCAACGGTTTGGAAATCCCTCTTTCAGAGTTGCTGTCCGCGCTTCGGCAAGGGCGCCGCTTCGTGCCTTTAGGGGACGGCCAATTCGCTTTGATCTCCGAGGCATTGAGGCAACGTCTCGGTGTAATCGATGACGTATCGATCGGAGATGCCGGACAAATCCGGGTCTCAAAAGCGGGTACAGCGGTGATCGAAGAGGCGCTCGGCAGCGACATCACCTACGAAGCGGACCACTCGTGGAAAGAAGCGCTCGCCCGACTCTCGGGTGCCAAGAACCTCAATCCGGTCGTGCCCAAGGAACTCAGGGCGGAACTCCGAGCCTATCAACAAGCTGGCTACTGTTGGCTCGCGCGATTAGCCCACTGGGGAATCGGTGGTGTGCTCGCCGATGACATGGGTCTGGGAAAGACGGTCCAGGCGCTCGGGATATTGATCGAGCGAGCGAAGAATGGTGCCGCGTTGATCATCGCTCCGACCAGTGTGGGTGTGAACTGGCAACGCGAAACCGAACGCTTCGCTCCTACGCTTCGACCGCTGCTCTATCGCGAGCATGATCGCCAGGCATTGATCGATTCCGCCGGACCTGGCGACCTGATCATTACGAGCTATCAACTCCTGCAGCGCGATATCAGTCGATTCACACAGCGAGCTTGGAACACCTTGGTTCTCGATGAAGCTCAGTTTATCAAGAACTTTCAAACCAAAACCGCTCAAGCAGTGCGGCAGATTCAAGCCGATTGGCATCTCGCCTTGTCAGGCACCCCCCTCGAGAACCATCTTGGCGAACTCTGGAGTTTGATGAGAACGGTCAGTCCCGGACTGCTCGGCTCCTGGGATCGATTCCGAAAGAATTTTGCGGAACCTATCGAAAGACACAATAAGAGAGAGAGACTTCAAGCCTTGGGGCGTGTCGTTCGTCCTTTCATACTTCGCCGTACCAAAAAAGAGGTCCTCACGGAACTGCCTGAGCGCACCGAAGTGGTATTGCTCGCGGAACTCTCCGAGAACGAGCGAAAGAAATACGACGCCGCGCGTTTGGCCGCCTTGTCCGAGTTGACCAAGACCGGTGCGGAAAACGATCAGCAGATGCGCATCAAGGTGTTGGCATGGCTGACGCGCCTTCGCCAGTTGGCTTGCCACCCTCGACTGGTCGACAAACGTTGGGACAACTCTTCGGCAAAGCTCGACTTGTTTATGGAAGTGGTCCATGAACTCCGCGAGGGAGAACATCGCGCCTTGGTATTCAGTCAGTTCGTACAGCACCTGACGTTGCTTCGCGAGTCCTTGGATAAGGCGGGGATCAAGTACCAATACCTCGATGGCGCGACTCCCACACCCAGACGCCAGGAAGCAGTGGATCGGTTCCAAGCGGGTGAGGGGGATCTATTCCTGATTTCGCTCAAGGCGGGAGGAACGGGTCTGAATTTGACTGCGGCGGATTACGTGATCCATATGGATCCTTGGTGGAACCCAGCCGTCGAAGATCAAGCGACCGACCGCGCGCACCGACTTGGACAACTGCGGGCAGTCACCGTTTACCGTTTGGTGGCCAAGGACACGATCGAGCAACAGATCCTCGCATTGCATGAAGACAAGCGTGAATTGATCAGTGGCGTATTGGACGGAGCCGACCGAGCAGGTCGCATGAGCACGGAAGAGTTGATCTCGCTGATCCGACTGAGCCAAATCGAAGGGGCCTAGCGGCCTGCTATCCAGGCCGCTGATCAAGAGAAGCCCTGCAGGAATTCTGAACAAATCACTGCACCGAAGTGGGTGAAGGCCACAAAGCGTTGCACACAACGCGGCCTTCTTACTCCCTTCCCCTCGCGGGGAGAAGTGCTGGGGATGGGGGCAAAGTGCGACGCAAACATGGATGCAATGAGGAGCGCTGGGTCAAACTCCAAGTATCTACCCCCGACCCACTCTCTCTGCTGAAAGTCTGCCGTGGTGGAAAGGGGGCGAGGGAGAGATGGATTATGAATTCGAATTAGCTTCGTAGGGCTAGCGATCACCTACTGGTTCACGCGTTATACCTGTCCTCGTTTCGTCATCGCAGGAAAGTTTCACTTCCACTTTGGAATCGCGCGGCCGGGAGTCCACGGGGCGCCGACATCGTCGAGCTTCTTCAACAGCGCCGGAATGTCTGTCCCGAGCAACTGATTTAGCTCTACCATCGCCGCATCGAACTCTTCTCCAGCAATCTCATACTGCCGACGATGGGTTCCGGTCGGACCGGAGGTGCTTCCCATCGCTCCCATCATGGAATTCGCCAACCGACTCTGCAGTCCCGGCATCGCGTCTTCATTACGCCGCGTGCGGGTTGGATCACCCGAGAATTTCTCCTGAACGTTCAGCAACCGCACTTGCAGTGCACGGATCTCTTTCCACAACGCAGCGTCGACTTCAGCCGCCGATTTGGTCAACGCTTCGATCGCTGACAAATGCTCGGACGCTTCGCTCGCTTGCTGAGTCGCTGCACTCACGGCGTTTGCAAGTTTCAGTACCTGCTTCGAGAAATCGAGGATGGCTTGGCGATTGATCTCGGTCGTGTCGCCAAACGTAAGTGGTTCGATCTCGAACTCGACCTTGGGAAGCACTTCCGTGACGTTCCCTTCCACCATCTGTGAAATCTCGATGGTGTACTTGCCCGGGACAGCGATCGGTCCAGCACCAGCGGATCGACGCCTTCCCCCTCCGCCACCACCAGCATGACGGAAATCCCATGTCGTTCGAACCATTCCTTTATCGGTCGAGGTCGGGATCTTGCGGATCACGTTGCCCGCAGCATCGCGGATCGTCAACCATCGAGATGGACCCACTTCGCGATCCTCGGCTTTGAGGTCCTCCCAACTCGGATAGGGTGCATCCCTTCCTCCGCTGCTCCGCTCGCGATCCTTCTTCTCTCGTTCGGACTTCTTCGACTTCAATTCTTCCTTGAGATAGAACGTGAAGGTGACTCCGTAGTCTGGATTGGGGGCGGTGTAGAAGTTCGCTCCTTGGAAGCCGCGGTCCGAGACACCCATCGGAGTAACCGTCTGGAACATCAGCCCCTTCTTGATCGGGAACATATGATTGGTCTCGAGCAATTCGGGCTTCAGATCGCGAAGTGGGGAGTAATCATCGAGGATGTAGAAGCCCCGTCCAAACGTCGCCAAGACCAGGTCGCTTTCACGACGCTGAATCTCCATGTCGCGGATGGAAATCGTGGGCAACCCCGACTTGATCGCCACCCATTTTTCGCCTCCATCGATGGTGAAGAAGACGCCGAATTCGGTGCCACAGAACAAAAGCTTTGGATTGACGTGGTCTTGCTTGAGCGTGTAAACACTTCCGCGCACCGGCAGATTGCCGGTGATGTCCGACCATGTGCGACCGCGATCGTTCGACTTCAAGATGTAGGGCTTGAAGTCCCCTCGTTTGTGATTCTGCACGGCGACGTAAACGGTGTTGTCATCATGAAGGTCGGCTTCGATGTCGTTGATATATCCGAATTCGGGTACGTCGAGCGTACCGAATTGATCGACCTTGCGCCACGATCCGCCGCCATCCTCGCTGATTTGAACCAATCCTTCATCGGTCCCGACATAGAGGAGGCCTGCCACTCGTGGGGACTCATCGAGAGAAACGATGTTGCCGTAGAGCGATGTCGATGTGTTCTTTGCAACTGCATCGACGCTCCAAACTCGGCCCATCACTTTGAGTTGATTGCGATCGATTTGGCGCGAAAGATCAGGACTGATAGCGGTCCAGTTATCGCCGCGATCCTCACTGCGAAACAGGATTTGCGAGGCGTAGTAGAGTCGTTTGGGATTGTGAGGCGAGATCAACAGTGGTGAGTCCCAATTCCATCGCAGGGGTGGTCCATCTTTGGACTCTTGAGGCTTGATATCGACTCGCTCACCGGTTTTGCGATTGTATCGTACCAGTCCGCCGTACTGCCACTGCGAATAGACCGTATCGGGATCTTGAGGATCGACCGCTGGCTCGAATCCGTCACCAAAAACCGTCACGAACCAATCGCTGTTGCGAATGCCGTGATCGTTGTTGGTTCGGGATGGTCCACCTTGAGTCGCGTTGTCCTGAGTCCCTCCATAAACGTAATAGAACGGTTTTTCGTTCGATACTGCGACTCGGTAGAACTGAGTGATCGGCAGGTTCGCCTTGTAGTCATACGTCTTGCAGCGATCCCATGTTTCGTAGATCCCGCCGTCGCATCCGACGATCAGGTGATTGGGATCCACTGGGTCGATGACGATGGCGTGGTTGTCGACGTGCTTGTCATCTTCACCGGCCGGAACGAATGTCTTGCCTCCATCTTCGCTGACCATGAGGTTGGTATCGAGCGAGTAGATCCGATCAATATTGTGTGGACAGCATACGATTTCGTTGTAGTACTGCGGGCCGCTCGATACATAACTGCCCACGCGTTCCCAAGTCTCGCCTCGATTCTTGCTCCGATAGAATCCTCCCTTACCTTCGCCTGCCTCGACAATAGCAAAGACCACTTCGGAATTGACGGGGGAGATATCCAAACCGATTCGACCAAGGTCACCACCTGGCAAGCCTCGATTCGCTTTCCGCCAAGTGTTTCCGCCGTCGGTGGACTTGTAGATCGCTGATTCCGGACCGCCATCGATCAAGACCCATTCATGGCGACGTCGTTGATACGAAGTGGCATACATCACATCCGGGTTCTCATGATCGATATGTATTTCATTGACACCGGTCATCGGGCTGATGTCGAGCACTTTCGACCAGGACCTTCCACCGTCGGTGGTTCTGTAAAGTCCGCGATCGCCACCATCTTTCCACAATGGTCCCTGGGCTGCGACGAAGACGGTGTTCGGTTCGGTCGGGTGAACAGCGATCATGCCGATGTGTTCGCTGTTCTCGAGACCGACTTTAGCGAACGACTGCCCTCCATCGGTCGACTTGTAAACGCCATCGCCGTAGGCAACGCTGCGCTGCGAGTTGTTTTCTCCCGTCCCTACCCATACCGTATGTCGATCGTGAGGACTGACCGTCACACATCCGATTGAAAACGATGTGTATCCATCGAAGATCGGAGAGAAAGTGACTCCCGCGTTGGTCGTCTTCCAAACGCCCCCCGACGAGGCCGCGATGTACCAAGTAGATCGATTCACTGGATCGACCGCGATGTCCCCGATACGACCCGACATGAACGCGGGGCCGATGCCACGGAATCTGAGGGGAGAGACCAACCCGGAGTTGATCCCTGGCATCTCATCTTTTCGCTCGTCGGAATCCTGTGCGTAGACGTTTGGGGCAATCATCCCAGCGGCAATCGCGATTGCCAGAGTTGCGTTTTTCCAAGTCGCATTGCGATTCAACATTTCTATCCCTTGTTATTGGAGAGAGTAAGCTTGATCGAGAGAATTCGGTTAATTAAAGATCTGTGCTCCACGTTAATTGCCGACGTAGTCTTTGGTATGTGCGGCTACAATCCTGGGTGGTTTTCTGCATGAAACAGTTCAAACCGCTCGGTCTCGATACATTTTGTTTCGAATTGGCGCTTGTGATTCCTCGGCCTCTGAGGCACGATGGCATGCAACGCTCTTTTGACAGAGCAGTCCAGGATTGCTGTTTGGTCAACTTTACAACATCAGGCATGAAATTTAGCCATTTTTTCCGAGCATTCGTTGGATCCGCCATCGTTCTGGCAGCTACTGCAGGGATTGGATGGGGCCTGATTGCCTACAAATCGCGGCAGGCGACCCAAGCCAAAAGCAAACCAGCCCCCCCGGAGGTGGTCGAGTCGGTTCGCATCGAACATGTCGAAGAATCCGAATATCGGCAATCGACCACCTCGATTGGGACGGTTGTGGCGCCTCAGTGGATGACCGTCCGCACCGAGGCCAGCGGCCGGATCATCGCTCTGCATGTCAATTCCGGCCAGACCGTGAAACAGGGTGATTTACTCCTCGAATTGGATAGCAGCGTCGAGATCGCAGCCAAGAAATCGGCCCAAGCCAAACTCAACATGGCGACTCGATCGCTTAAACGATTGACCGGCTTGAGTGAAACAGGTGCCGCATCGAGCACGGAGTTAGAGCAGAGCCAGTTCGACAAAGAGAGTGCCGAAGCAGAAATCGAACGGCTCGATGCAGTTATCGCGAAGCGCAGTCTCAGGGCTCCCTATGATGCGAGGGTTGGTTTGATCAACGTATCGGTAGGTCAGTACTTACCCGAAGGAGTCGAACTGACAACATTGACGGGAACTGGCAATCGCTTCTATGTCGACTTTGCCATCCCTCAGGGAATATCAGGCTATATTCAGCCAAGCCAGCCAGTAACAATCCAGGTTCAAGGCAAACCGCACTCCGCATCTGTGATCGCTGTCGATGCCCGATCGGATCGTTTCACTCGCAACTTGATGGTTCGCGCCGAGTGCACTGGATCGGAGGATCCTCCCTCGCCTAATGACTCCGTGAATGTGTTCATTGAGTATGGTCCGAAGAATAAAGCAGTGGTGATCCCTGCCTCCGCAGTGCTTCGGTCCCCTGAAGGGTCCTATGTCTACGTTGTGGTCGCCGATGACAAGGGTGTAGATCGAGCGGTGCCACGGCCAGTGAAGACCCTGCAGAATCTCGACAACTTGGTCGTCGTTCAAAGCGGAGTTGCATTGGGTGATCGGGTGATCTCGCAAGGCGCCTTTAAGTTGCGTCCAGGGTTGGCGGTGCGAGATGTTCGTTTCAACTCCGAGAAGAGCGGGAGCTGAATTGAGTTGAAATCGATCACCGATCTCTTTTTGCGTTATCCGATCATTGCAATGGTCCTCAACTTGACCATCGTGCTAGTTGGGCTGCGCACAATTTTTCTGCTTCCCATCCAGCAATTCCCTCGCTTCGAAAGCACTTCGATCACGATTCGCACATTTTATATAGGTGCGAGTGCTGAGACGATCCGCGGATTCCTCACCGTTCCGATCGAGCGCGCAGTATCGTCGATTGCAGGTGTCGACTACGTCGAATCGTCGAGCACAGCAAGTTCGAGCGAAGTCAAAATCCGTTTGAAGTTCAATCACGACAGCACGCAGGCACTGACCGAAGTCAATGCAAGGCTTCAGCAAATCCGGCGGGAGCTTCCCTCGGATGCCGAGCCCCCATCGGTCTACATCGAGCGGGCTGATCGACCGAACGCGTCGATGTATTTGAGCTTCACTTCAGACGAGTGGGATATCTCCCAGATCACCGATTGGCTTAGCCGAAATATTCAGCCACAGCTGTCCACCGTCGATGGGATCCAACGCATCGGTATCGAGGCTGGGCGATTGCCTGCGATGCGGATTTGGATTGTTCCTCAGAAACTATCTGAGCTAAACCTAACTGCTGGCGAGGTATTTTCCGCGCTGCAACGCAATAATTTTCTGGCCGCCATTGGACGCGTCAAAAATCAAGATATTCAAGTCGACCTAGTGACCAATACCGACCTCAAATCGGTCGAAGAATTCGAAGAACTCGTTGTCGTCCAACGTCCGTCCGGAACGATTCGGCTCAAGGATATCGCCCGCGTGGAACTGGGTGCCGAAGAAGCAGGCGCGGTCGCCATGTACAAAGGACATGATGCGGTTTACATCTCGGTATGGCCCCTTCCCGGTGTTAATGAAATCGAAGTCTCCAAGAAGCTTCGCGAAGCGTTGGACGCATTGCGCGGCACGCTCCCAGATCACTTGAAGGCAGATGTCGCTTTCGATGCGACTCAATTCATGGAAGAGGCGCTCACCGAGATCAGCAAGACTCTTTTTGAAACCATCCTGATCGTAGGTGTCGTCGTCTTTCTTTTTGTCGGTTCAATCAGGACCGCTTTGGTTCCTCTGATCGCAATGCCTGTCTCGCTAATCGGTGCTGCGATGTTGATGTACGTTATGGGCTTCAGCCTTAACCTATTGACAATCCTCGCAATTGTTTTGTCGGTTGGACTGGTCGTCGATGATGCGATCGTTGTCGTTGAAAATATTCAGCGGCATATTCAGGAGGGTAAGAGTCGCATGCGCGCTGCAGTTCTCGGCTCGCGCGAGTTGGTGGGACCGATCATCGCGATGACTATCACGCTGGCGGTCGTCTACACTCCGATCGGATTTCAGACGGGACTCACAGGCATGTTGTTCAAGGAGTTTGCCTTCTCGTTAGCTGCGGCTGTGATTGTATCCGGATTTGCAGCCGTCACACTCTCGCCGATCATGAGCGCGTACTTGATTCCCGCAGGCGGTCGTGAAGGCTGGCTGACTCGGAAAACCAATCGATTCTTTGACTGGCTCAAGGAAGTCTATGGTGCAGCCGTCCAGTTCGCGATACAGATCCGATGGGCTCTGATCGCGATGACGTTCATGATCACACTGTTTGCTTGGCCACTCTATCAGCAGAGCGGTCGCGAATTGGCACCCGTGGAAGATCAAAGCAACATCACCATGGGGATCCAAGCGGCTCCCGATGCATCCCTTGAATCGACCTCCGAAGCGATCTCGCAGCTATCGAGCAAACTCCAGGGTATCCCTGAGGTCAATTATGTTTGGGCCGTTGCGTTCTCGAGCGGAGGTTTCGGAGGCATTCGCACCGTGGACTTTCACCATCGCGACAGAAATACCGAGCAGATGCTCAACGATGTTTACAAGCAGGTCGCTGATGCGACCAGCATCAAGGCATATCCTGGCTTGCCCAGTTCACTGCCCGGCGCGGGGAGCGCGGATGTCGAGTTGATCGTCAAAACCGATCGATCGATCGAAGAACTCGGAGCGCAAGCCGGACAAATTGTCGGCAAAGGATATGCCTCAGGAAAGTTTCGCTATGTCGACACCGATCTCAAAATCGATTTGCCCCAAGCGATCGTCGAGGTGGATCGCATGCGAGTTGCGGACTTGGGGATGGACCTCGCAGCGGTCGGCCGCGAACTCGGGGTCCTGCTAGGTGGAGCCTACGTCAATCGATTCAATTACTTCAATCGCAATTATCAAGTTATTCCCCAGCTCGAAGAGCAATCGCGACGCGATGCGATGTCGCTGCTGGATTTGAAAGTCCGTTCACCGGCATTCGGGGGCCCCAATGCCGAGTCCCAAATGATCCCCGTTTCATCATTTGTGTCGATCAACCCTAAAGTAGCACCTCGCTCGCTGCAGAGATTCCAACAGCAGAATAGTTTGCGATTGACTGCGAGTGTAGGTGCAGGGATGACCAAGGCCGATGGTATGGTAGCACTAGAAGAAATCGCTCGCGAGGTTCTCGGCAAAGATGCAAAGATCGATTACGGCGGCGAGTCGCGACAGATTCGGAGCGAGGGAGCAGCGTTTGTGGTGACGATGAGCTTCGCAATGATTTTGATTTATCTAACTCTGACCGCTCAATTTCAAAGCTTCCGGGATCCACTGATTGTGTTGCTCGGCAGTGTTCCGCTCGCGATCTCCAGCGCCCTGGCCTGGACCTTTACCGGATGGACAACCATCAATATCTACTCGCAAGTCGGATTGATCACTCTGGTAGGCTTAGTTGCCAAGAACGGGATCTTGATCGTCGAGTTTGCCAATCATCTGCAGGCCGAGGGGAAGACGAAATTGGAAGCGGTCGTCGAGGCCGCCAAGACCCGTCTGCGCCCTATTCTGATGACCTCAGCCGCCACGGTTCTCGGGCATTTCCCGCTGGTGATGGTGGTCGGTCCGGGTGCGGAAGCCCGCAACAGCATCGGCATTATCCTGGTAGCGGGAATGGCCATCGGAACGGCATTTACTCTGTTCGTTGTCCCAGCTTTGTACTACGTCATCGCTACGGACCACCATCAAGCCGGAATCAACACAGGCGAATCCGACTTTGCGTAAACATGGCAAAATCGGCGCAACTGCCACTTCGAGTGTCATTTCGTTTCCCTCGGTGACAAACAGCCTGTAAAGCTCCTAGCTAGGCGGGTAACATGCCAAGTACCAATCGATCGCGCCTTCTATTCGTTGCGTTACACGATTTACGAGCTTGAGTGTTTCGAGTTTGAGTCGCAATTTTGAAGCTTCTCTCGTATGAATGACGATATCAAGCAATCCGATCCCCGTGCCCGTTGGATGTGGTTCTTTATAGCGATTGCTGTCTTGGTACGCATGGCTTTCTGGATTGCCACCGATCGAGTTTGGGAAGATGCGCTCATTACCATTCGCCACGCGGAGAATGCGGCTCGGGGTCAAGGGCTGACCCATCATCCACTCCAAGGGGCTCCCGTTCACGGATTCACTTCTCCGATCAGCGTTCTGATTCCATTGGTGGCTGAGTGCGTTCAGCAAGGTTCCGCGCTATTCCTCATGCGGGTGGTCTCTTGCATCGCCGCGGCATTCACCATTTTCATCGCCTATCGGATAGCGATCGAACCCTCTGTCAATCTTTCGTCCACCGCAACTTTCTTCCTGCTGGGATTTCTTGCGATCGAATTTCACCAGATCCTGTTCGGCATTGCAGGTATGGAAACGCAGTGCGTAGTCTTGATCAATTTATTTGCTTTCTGGAGATTCCTCGCAGGAGGTATCGCATCCCTCGGAATAGCACTTTCGTTGGTGATGTGGGCTCGACCCGATGGCGTTTTGCTCGTGGGGATTCTGCTCCTAGGAGTGATTCTCCAGAAGCGATTTCTTCATGCGGCGATGGTCGGGGCCTTGGCTCTACTCCTGTTCGCTCCCTGGATCTTGTTCACCGAGATCTATTACGGTTCGTATGTCCCTCACACGATCGTCGCGAAGAAACAAACGTTGTTTCGGACATTTTCCGATGCACCTGATTCGTGGACTTACTCCCAGTTGTGGGCAAGCGAGATTTGGCGTCGCTTCAATTTTCTTCGACTATGGTTTTCACCTTTGTACGGTGGCACAGGCAATGTCATCAACTTCGTTCGGGGCGCGCGGCCGCTTCAGATTCTCTACTTAGCGATCGCACTGATCGGTTTCGCAGATGCTCTTCGCCGTCCATCGTTGCGAGTACTCCCGCTCTATGTCGCTATGTACGCAAGCTATTTGGTAATCATGATGATTCAACCCGCGTGGTGGTACATTCTCCCTTGGTTGGGAAATGTCGCTATCCTGTTTGTCTTGGGATTGGATCGACTGGGTCGGTATGCTGAGGGTAACGGCATTGCAAAGCAGGCGTTAGCGACAATTCCGGTTGTCTACCTGAGCCTTTATGCATTCGCGACGGTATGTGGAACGTTCGCCGAACGTCATGTGCAGCTAGGGATCGAGAATGCGTGCCGTGCAAAGATCGGCAAATGGCTCGAAGAACATGTTGTTGCCGATGCGTGGGTGGCTTGTGAATGCCTCGGCTATCTGGGCACGTATTCCAACCGGCCGATTCTGGACTATCCCGGCCTTTGCTCGCCACGGTCGGTGCGTGCAATCGCTCAAATCCCGGAACGCAAACGGTCTTTGTTGGCCTTGATCGATCGCGAAAAACCCGAATGGTTGGTTTTGCGTCCCGCCGAATGGGCACAATTCGAACGAGATCATCCGGCATCATGGCAGGAGTATGAACTCGTCGAACGATTCCTCGCCGATCGCGATCATATCGAAGCCATGGGGAGATGGGTGTTCGCGGACGGTCTTAGCTTGACCATCGACGAGGAATTTGTGATCCTCCAACACCGGCGACCGTAAAGTACAATCGCGAGGAAATTGAAAAGATCTGGATATCGATAACCCCTAGGGAATGATTCATAGTGACGGAACCTTTGATCTATTCGGCGGGCACCCAGGTCGTTGTGCAAAAGGAGACTCTCTACCCGAATCGTCGCACCGCACACCCTGCTGGCTCCGTCGCGGTAATCATCCGTTCGCCTCTCGATCGCACACATCCTTACCGTGTTAAGTTCAGCGATGGTTTCGAGGCTCAAATCCATCACGATCAGTTGGTCCGACTGGCAGAGTTCCAGCGTGGTCAAATTCGGCCAAACGCGTCGACGCTCAGCACATCGGGCCTCTTCGATCGCGTAATCTATCGGTGCGTGATCGGTTCGCGAGCTTATGGTTTGGACGATGAACAGTCCGATACCGATCGCCGCGGATTTTATCTGCCGCAGGCCCAGATGCATTGGTCTCTCTTCGGTGTACCGGAACAACTCGAAAACGACGAGACCCAAGAAGCATACTGGGAACTGCAGAAGTTCATCGTCCTGGCGCTCAAAGCGAACCCGAACGTCCTCGAATGCCTCTACTCACCTATCGTCGAATTTGCGACGCCACTGGCTGAGGAGTTGCTTTCTATACGCAAAGTATTTCTCTCCAAGCTCGTGTTTCAGACCTACTCAGGCTATGTAGCGTCGCAGTTCAAGAAAATGCAAACCGATATCCGAAATCAGGGTCGAGTTAAATGGAAACATGTGATGCACTTGATCCGTTTATTGATCTCGGGGATTGATGTTTTGCGAGAGGGGGAATTGGTCGTCAGGGTTCGAGACCAGCGCGATCAGTTGCTCGCCATTAAGCAAGGGGAATGGACTTTCGCCCAGGCGGATTCTTACCGCAAACAATTGCAGGTCGAATTCGAACACGCGTTCCAACAGACTTCGCTGCCAGATCGTCCGGACTACGAACGTGCTAATAGGTTCTTGATCGAAGCCCGTCGACGCGCACTGCAGGATGGATTGCCATGATCGACTACGAAAAGATGATGACACACGTGCGGAGACATCCGTTTCCGCTCGTTTTTGCGACTATCAGCGGAGCCCACCTCTACGGTTTCCCTTCGCCGGACTCCGACTTCGATCTGCGAGGTGTACATTTGCTGCCGCTCACGACGATCGTCGGTCTCGTGGAGGGGGAGGAGACCGTTGAGAAAGAGGGAATCTATGACGGTCTCGAAATCGATCTGGTCACCCACGACGCCGCCAAGTTCTTTCGCTTGATGCTCAAGAGGAACGGCTATGTGCTCGAGCAACTTCTCTCGCCGCTGGTCGTGTATACAACCCCGGAGCATGAAGAACTGAAAGCGATTGCGAGAGATTGCATCACTCGCCATCACGCGCACCACTATCTCGGATTCGCCGCTACCCAGTGGAAGCTATTCGAAAAGGAATCGCCGCCGCGAGTTAAACCCCTGCTGTATACCTTTCGGGTATTATTGACAGGTATTCACCTGATGGACACGGGCGAGGTCGAAGCGAATTTGAGGATTCTCAATCAAAATGCGAAGCTGAGTTACGTCGATGAATTGATCGAGCGAAAGCTCACGGGGGCGGAACAGGGAGTTCTCGATGCAGCGGATGTTTCCTTCTATCGAAAGGAATACGATCGCTTGACATTGGAATTGGAAACGCGCCATGCTGCTTCGAAGTTGCCGGAGATACCCATAGGGAGCGCGGCGCTGAATGATCTACTCGTGCGATTGCGTTTAGGAGAAAACTCAACACGATGAATCACCATCGAACCATTATCGAGCCCTTCAAGATCAAGACGGTCGAACCGCTCGCGATGCTGTCCCGGGCTGACCGCGAAGTGCATTTGGAGCGAGCTGGGTACAACCTTTTTTCGCTCCCTTCCGAGGTGGTTACCTTCGATTTCCTCACCGACTCGGGGACGACTGCCATGAGCGCGGCCCAGTGGGCTGCAATGCTGGTTGCGGACGAATCCTATGCCGGCTCGCGAAGTTTTGCGCGACTCGAAGCCGTGGTTCGGCAACTGACCGGATGCACGCATGTGATTCCCACCCACCAAGGCCGCGCTGCCGAGAGGCTGCTATGTCTAGCGCTCGCCAAGCCAGGGATGAAGATCCCTTCCAACAATCACTTCGATACCACGCGCGCGAACATTGAGTTTGTTGGAGCCGAGGCGGTCGATCTCGTGATCTCCGAAGGCCGAGACCCTCGCTCTAGGCATCCCTTCAAGGGCAACATCGACCTGCCGAAATTGGATGCTTTCCTCACCGAGAACAAGCAATCGATCCCGTTCGGGATGATCACGATCACAAACAACACAGGTGGCGGCCAGCCCGTTTCGCTCGAAAACATTCGCGAAGTCGCCAAGCTCTACAAACGTCACGGAATTATCTTCATCATCGATTGTTGCCGCTTCGCGGAAAATGCGTACTTCATCAAGCTTCGGGAACCGGGGCAAAGCAACCGAAGCGTTCGCGACATCGCTCAAGAGATCTTCTCTTTGTCCGATGGTTGCTACATGAGCGCCAAGAAGGACGCCTTGGTCAATATCGGAGGATTCATCGCTCTTCGGAGTACCGAATGGGTCGAGAAACTGCGCGCTCTGTTGATCTTGACCGAGGGTTTTCCCACTTACGGCGGACTGGCTGCACGCGACTTGGAAGCGATGGCGGTAGGCTTGGAGGAAGTGCTCGACGAAAGGTATCTCGAATACCGACTTGCGGTAACTCGCTACATGGCCGAAGGTTTCAATAAACTCGGCATACCAACAGTGCAGCCGCCTGGCGGTCATGCCGTCTACATCGATGCTAAGGAATTTCTGCCCCACATCCCAACTCACCAATTTCCCGGCCAATCGCTCGTGTGCGAGTTGTATTCGGCCGAGGGTATCCGTGCATGCGAGATCGGATCGGTCATGTTCGGCTCGTTCACTAGCAACGGAGATTTCCGTCCGTCCGCGATGGAGTTGGTCCGACTGGCATTTCCGCGGCGAGTCTACACGCAAAGCCATTTCGATTACATTCTGGAAGGAATGGAAGAGGTCGTCGCAAACAAGGCGAAACTCAAAGGGCTGAAACTGGTATACGATCCTCCCTTCCTTCGGCACTTCACTGCCAAGTTCCAGCCACTGTGATTGATATCCGCACGATTAGGAACGAGAGACCGTATGTTGCGAGCAACGAGCCTTTGCTTGTTTGTGATGTTTCTTGCACCGTTGAACATAAGCGGTGCAAATCCGCCACAACAAATCGCTGAAGCGATTGCCCGTTCAGGTCGCCGGCGGGGCTATGGAATGGTGGGTGTTGCACTGAGGTCGTGGCCACCCAAAGTTCTGGAACCTCAGACGTTTAAAGCTTCGTGCAATGGATGGCAACCGCCCGTTATTCTGGCTACACTATGTGCCTGAACTATGTGCCTGAGAAAAATAGATCTCGATCTCCCAGGAATATTCCAATGAAGCCTCTCTTTCTTTGCCAGATCCCTTCGTTTCGCAGTTGTCGATGCATAGCGGTCCTCCCAGTGATGCTCCTGATCCTCGCGGGTTGTACTGGCAGCAACGATTCCAAGTCCGGGACATCGAAGACAGGGTCCGCAAATACAGGTGCCACGGCTACAGGGGACGCACCCACGAGTAAAGGTGGTTCCAAACGCATCATCCTGCTGAACAATACCGACTCGCCCTTCTGGGATGCAGCGCGAGCAGGGATCAAGAAAGCACAAGATGATCTCAAGCTCACCGATGTCGGCTTCACTGCTAGCATGGACTCCAACGACGGCACGGAAACCGGCCAGATTGAAAAGCTACGACAGTATGGTACCCAAAGCGATATCGTAGCTGTCATTATTTCCCCGATCTCCGCAACCAATCCAGCCATCGCGGATGAATTGAAGAAACTGAAGGCCAAGGGAATCACGATCGGTTGTTTCGACAGCGACCTCGATGCCAAGTATCAGCAATATCGCGAGTTCTATGTAGGGACAAACAACATCGCCGGTGGCAAGGTTCTCGGTACCGCTGCCAAGATGCTCAAACCAGACGGAGCCCCTTATGTTCAATTCGTCGGTGTCGATAGCCAACAAAATGCCATTGAACGAATGGATGGTTTCACTTCAGCCGTTGGGGACAAATTTGCACAGAAGGATCGCAAGCTCGATGATGCGGATCGCAATCGTGCGAGAGATAATGTCCGAGATGTGATCACCAAGTATCCGGACCTCTCCTTGTTGGTAGGTATTTGGTCCTACAATGCGCCGGCGATCGTAGACGTCGTCAAAGAGAAAAATGCTCGCGACAAATTCACGATCGTCACCTTCGATGCCGAAGCGATTGCGATCCAGCAGATGCAGGAAGGGATGATCGATGCGATGGTTGTGCAAAACCCCTTCGCGATGGGATACGAGTCCGTACGTTATGCGTTCGCCAAAGCCACGGGGGACCAGGATACGCTCAAGGGTATGTTCCCCAATATGGGACAGCCTGGCGGCGATATTCTCGACACCGGACTCAAAGTGGTTGTCCCTGCCGGATCCCCACTCAAGGCAGAGATGTTTGAATCCTTTGGAAAGAGTGTCGAATTCCTCGATTTACCCGCCTTCCAAACCTGGCTCAAGCAATACGATCTCACGAGTTCATGAACAACGATTCTCCGAGCCTGCTCGGACGATTATGGTCGAGCGTTGAGTTCAAGCTGATCCTGTCGTGGCTGTTGGTCGTGATAGCCACGATGCTGCTCGATTCCAACCATACCTACTGGAACGCATCGGCGGACTCGGCGCAAATCGTCCTTCGACAAACGGTACTGCTTGGATTCTTCGCTCTTGGAAGCGCGATCATCATCATCTCTGGAGGAATTGATCTCTCGAGCGGCTCAGTGATCGCGATGAGCGCGACGGTCTTTGGGTCGTTGATGATCGTCCTCGATCCCGAGGGATTCAAGGCTGGGCATGTTTCCACCACTGCGGTGATCTTGAGTATCGCTGGCACGCTCCTAGCAGGCGCTATGGTAGGCACTCTCCATGCTTGGTTGATCACCAGTGTTGGCTTACCCCCGTTCGTGGCGACCCTCGCAACGTTGGTTGGACTTCGCAGCTTTAGCCGTGGCCTGACGCCCACTGTCGCTGGCGGCAAATCGCAAATCGACTTTCCGGACGACAATCTCCGCAATGCGTTAAAGGATGTGACCGCGATCACAATCGTGTTCATCGTATTTGCGTTTGCTCTTTGGTTCTTGATGAGTCGTACGGTAACAGGTCGCCACTTGCAGGCCATGGGGGGAAATGAACAAGCCTCCAAATTGAGCGGCATCCGAACCGATCGACTGAAATGGCTTGCCTATGTGATCGGTGCAGTATCCGCATCGATCGTCGGGATCATTTTCTTCGCGGATCAAGGTTCCGCGAAACCAGATATCATGGCGCGAGGGTATGAACTCAATGCGATCGCAGCATCGGTGATCGGCGGATGCTCGCTCCAAGGGGGAATAGGCACAATCCCCGGAACGATACTTGGGTGTTTGTTTTTGCGCACTATTATCGATGCTGTCCAAAAAATCGTGGGTGCGGGTGCGGACGTCTTTGAAGGAATGATCGTCGGCATCGTCGTCGTCGTTGCGGTGACATTCAGTCAACGCGGCGGGAGCAAATTGATCGGAAAACGATATTTCTCGGACGAAATTGGGTGGAGCGTCATTCCGACCCTTGGTTTGTTGTCTGGTCTTGCCTTTCTGTTGTTCTTTGGAAAGCGGGAGTGGTACGCTCCCTACCAAGCGATTCTGGTCGGTGTAGTGGTTGTCGGGGCGCTTGCTGTGCGTGCCGTATTGGAGTCTCGCGCTAACTCGAGCAGCCGTGTATGACACCTCCAATCATTTCGATCGAGAGGATCAGTAAGCATTTCGGTGGGACGCGTGCGCTCCATGAGGTTTCGTTCGATGTGATGCCGGGAGAACTGCATGCTATCTGCGGGGAAAATGGTGCTGGCAAAAGCACGCTGATGAAAATCCTCTCCGGCGTGATTACCGACTATGAAGGTGAACTGCGCATCGACGGGCAAATAGCAAGGTTCAGCGGAACTCGGGATGCGGAAGCGGTTGGCATCAGCATCATTCACCAAGAACTCAATCTGGTGGAGCAACTATCCATCGCGGCCAATATCTTCCTCGGCCGCGAATTGCGATGGGGCGGTGTTTTCTGCGATGATCGAGCGATGGAGGTTGCCGCTACGGAACTCCTCAAGTCGCTCGATTGCGACATACCGCCATCACGACTTGCTGGTTCATTGAGAGTGGGCGATCAGCAATTGATCGAGATTGCCAAAGCCCTCAGCCTCAACAGCCGAATCCTGGTCATGGATGAGCCGACCAGCGCATTGACCGAAGCTGAGGTGGAGCGGCTTTATCGCGTGATCGCGAAATTGAGAAGCAAAGGCACTACCATTCTTTATATCTCGCACAAGATGGATGAGGTCTTTCACTTGTCCGATCGAATCACAGTCTTGCGCGACGGACAATTCATCGCAACTCGCAACACCAAAGAAACCAACGCTCGCGAGATCACCCAATTGATGGTGGGACGCGACATCGAGTCGCTCGACCTCGGCCCCCGCAGCCCCAGAGGCGAGAAGGTTTTAGAAGTCCGAAACCTTTCTCTCGAATGGCCCGGTCATGCGCGTGGCTATCGGCTCAAAGATGTTTCTTTGGAACTGTATCGAGGAGAAGTTCTCGGCATTGCAGGGCTCATGGGAGCGGGCCGAACCGAGTTGCTCGAATGCTTATTCGGTGCTTCGTCGCTACCACCTACGGGAGAAATTATGCTCGATGGCGTATCGATCATGCCGCGGCATCCATCGCAAGCCAAGCGAGCAGGGCTTGCACTGGTCACCGAGGATCGCAAACGCCTGGGGGTCTTCAACACCATGAACGTCGGCCAAAATATCTCGATGTGCTCATTGCGTGAAGCAGTCTCGGGACCGTTGTTAAGCAGTTCTCGAGAGCGTGGCTTGAGCGATTCGATGGTTAGCAAACTGCGCATCAAAACCGCTGGACTCACACCCCCGATAGGTAGTCTCAGTGGTGGCAATCAGCAAAAATGCATCGTCGGACGCTGGTTGCTGACCCATCCCAAAGTTCTGCTGCTCGACGACCCCACGCGAGGGGTCGACGTGGGAGCAAAAGCAGAACTCTATCGTGTGATTCGAAGCCTCTGCAGCGAAGGCTTGGGTGTGATCGTCACCAGTAGCGAGCTACCCGAGTTGCTGACACTCAGCGACCGCATCATGGTGCTCAGCGAAGGCCGCAAAACTGCGGAATTCGACATACGGGAGGCCACTCAAGAGAAAATCATGGAAGCCGCAACCCGAAGCTGGCAAACATCCAAGTGAATGGGTCCACGCTCTTGGAACGAGCCATGAATGTCCTTGAATAGACCTTAAAGCATAGCTACTAATTGCTTGACCTTGGTCTCAATCAAGTCGCGGACTCCCCGAAACTCGTCCGGAGTCATATCCCTCGGATCGGGAATCTGCCAATCGACCCGTTGCTTGGCATGAACCAACGGACATTCGTCTCCACAGCCCATCGTCACGGCGACCTCGACCTCTTGACCGTTGAAACCATCGAGCCCCTTGGACTGATGCACGGATAGGTCGTAGCCCAGTTCGCTCATCGCTTGGATCGCTTTAGGGTTCACCCGGCCGGATGGACGCGAGCCAGCGCTGAACGCTTCAACCTTGCCAGCACCATGCATTCGGGCGAACGCCTCAGCCATTTGGCTACGATTCGAATTCTCTACGCATACGAATAATACTTTTTTCACGAAACCTTTTCCTTTGTCAGATGTATCGGATTGTTATTCGATAAAGCCATCAACCTGTGAATCACGACGGCGAGGATCGATCCCAGGCATGGCGCAATGAGATAGATCCATAAGCTCTCGAGTCTGAGCGAGACAATCGCGGGGGCCAGCGAACGGGCAGGATTCATCGATGCTCCACTGATCGGTCCAGCAAACATGGCCTCAAGTGCGATCACAGCGCCCACCGCAACTCCAGCGAGCATCCCTTTCTCCTTCGACCCTGAGGATACGCTCAAGATCACGACCATGAGGATCAGGGTGAGGACCACTTCCAAGATAAAGGATTGAATTGGGCTACCTGATGGCTCGGTTGCTCCAAGAGTGACATGTTCGAGAAACATCCCTTTGAGCAAAAGACTTGCTGCAAGAGCCCCCGTGATTTGGCTAGCGATGTAGGGTGCAACCGATTTGCCCTCGAACCGGTTCGCGACAAAGAAACCCAGGGTCACTGCTGGATTCAAATGACAACCTGAGATATCCCCCAACGTGTAGATCATCGCCAAGACAATCAGTCCAAACGTGAGAGCGATCCCGACGTGGGTAATCGTACCCCCGCTTACATCATTGATTACGATCGCCCCAGTTCCGGCAAAGACCAGAGCAAAGGTACCGAAGAATTCCGCGATCCACTTGCGTTGCTCATTGCTCATTCGGCACCTCGATGAAAACGGTCGCACTGGTTTCGCTGGTTCACCTCTTCCATGAGGCACAGGCCCTGTTCCAGAAGTGATTTGACGCACAGGTCGACCAGTCGGTAGTGGATGTTGATTCCTTCGCGGCGTGTCGCGACGATTCCGAGATCGGCGAGTCGTTGCAGTTGGTTCGAAACCGCCTGGGGTTTCATACCGATCGAAGTGGCCAAGTCCGTGACTCGTATTTCATCTGCTCGAACCAACGCGTGCAGAAGTCGCAGTCTTGTGTCGTTTGCCAGAACTTTGAAGACCGACGCCAGACCGCCCGCCTGGATTGGGGATAGAAGGGGACGATCCTTTAACTCCACAGTCGGGCAACACAGTTCCTTCCCGTTCGCTGGACCGCTACCCGCGATTTTCTCGTCCATAACTCGATTCCAAAGTCCCGATCTTTATTCCAGCCTAAAAGCCGATCAATTTTTATTACACTATATCGTGTAATAAGGATCTTCAACCCCCTCAAGGTATTTACTTGCCACCCAGGATGGAGGCTAACAGGTGGCAGGGTGGCACGCCCAGAGGCTCTGCGATGGGCGTGGGGATGCTTCAGTTACCTCGATTCTTTCGTGACTTGGGCACCTATCACGGATGCTGGTTTGTTTGCTGGCAATTTATTTGGGCTGTTTCTGCGTTTTGGTTCAAAAACTGCAGTTATGAAGTACCCAGCGGCCGATTTTTCCGAAAAAATCTTTCAGGAACTGGAACCAGCGACCAAAATAGGCTTCTAAAGCTAGTTACAGTCATGTTATCAGTCAGGTCGTTCGGACGAAACGCATCGCAGATTCGCAAGCTTCATTTGTTGATTGGAGTTGTTTATGAAGAGTTCTCGAAGAAGCAATGCCTCCTCATCTCACCGTGCGAGAAAGCGGCAACTGAGACTTGAGACCCTTGAGAACCGCTCCTTGCTTGCAGGTGACATTCTTCACAACTTCATGATGCCTGAGGACACCGACGGCAACGGGTCCCTCGATCCGTTAGATGCGTTGGTGGTCATCAATCAATTGAATCAATCTTCTCCAATCAACGGGTCAGCATCCCTTCAAGATCCAAAGCTTGTGGATGTCGATGCTGACAACTCCCTTACACCGCTGGATGCGTTGGTCGTTATCAATCAAATCAACGCTTCGAATCTCGCGGGCATGCGTGCGAGTCGCGTCGATGTCGAGCGACGCATCGAGAGAATTGAACTGGCCATTGCCAGCAACAAGCTACCGCCCGATATGACTCCTGAAATCGCTGGGAATATCCTGGAGACGCTTCGAACAGGCGGGCGCCCTGAACTTGGGGATCGTGTTGTAAATGGCCTTCTCCACTGGAAGCAGAATGTCATCCCTGCGATCAATGAACGTGCCGATGATCAACCCGCCGATGATCGACCTGATTCATCGGAGCCTGAGAGTGTTTTATCCAAAGCGGAGCATTTGAGTCGTGCTCTGTCCGAGCGATTGTCCGCCTTCGGTGTGACACCGCAAGTGATCAATACCATCTCGAGCGAGATCAAGGCCGCTTGCGAAACCGATGAGCCGATGGACATGCTCCAGATCCGCGATCGACTCGCGGAGTTGGGTGTGGATGTCGACAAGATCCTTCCACAACCTGGAATGCCGGGCCGTCCCGATCGTCCCGACAGACCAGATCGCCCCGACAGGCCGGACCAGCCCGAGCGCCCGATCATGCCGACGGTCATGGTGACCGAGCCGATTGCAGAGGCGATCCTTGCTCGTTTAGAGCAGTCCGATGTTTCCAGCGAAGTGATCGAAACGATCTCAAGCGAAATCTGGGGAGCCATCAAAGCGGAAACGCCAATGAGTCTTCATCAAGTTCGATCGCGTCTTGAAGAACTCGGCGTCGATTGGGAGAAGCTGCACTCACCTCCAGGAGTTCCGTCTCAGGACCGACCTGACCGTCCAGACCGACCTGACCGTCCTGATAGGCCAGATCAGCCCGAACGTCCAATCATGCCGACGATCATGGTGACCGAACCGATTGCGGAATCGATTCTGGCTCGGATGAAGAACGCCGGGATCACGGGCGAAGTCATCGAAAAGATCTCAACGGAGATTTGGGGTGCGATCAGGGCTGGAATGCCTCTTGATATTCAGCAAGTTCGATCACGACTCCAAGAGCTCGGAGTTGACTGGGAGAGACTTCATGCTCCCCCGCACAATCCCACGAATAGCCGTCCGGATTTAGATGTCGGTGAAGCTCTTCGGCACATTGTTCCAATCTTGGGTCGGATTGGAATTAATCGCGAGGTGATTTTGACTATCTACAATGAAGCTCGCGCAGCGGCCGCCAATGGGACTCCGATGACCGGCGCGCAAATCATCGTTCGGTTGAAGGAATTAGGGGTCTCCCTAGACAGCCTTAGGCCAGCAGTCTAGCACTAGGTTGATCACGGATCTCGAGCCATTCAAATGAACGCGACTACTCATGTCCGAAGTCGCGTTCCGCTCTCCTTGCATACAGCAGTATCGCAGCCCAGATACCAAACGGAAATACGCAACCACCGAAGCATGGGATGGCTGCCAGAATCGCTGCGTTTCGTGCGCTGGACAAGTCGCTCCGAAACATCATTTGAATTCCACCGAAGACGAGAGCTATGCCAATGATGATACCGAGAATGGCACCTACAATCCCACCCGTTAATCGGACATAGTCAATCGTCACGTTCTGAGGTAGATTTGCCAACACATAGATTGTGACGCCGATTTGAACCAACCCACTAAGACTCATCAGCAATCCCCAAAGTCCGATGAAGATCCCGTTTATGATGTAATACGGGGCTCGGTTGGAAAGGGGCGGACCTGAATTTGTTGGTCCTGCGTTTGTGAGTGAGGGACTGTAGGGGTTCGAGGCAGACGGAGCGTTTACACGATTTGTGACTGCACTTTTCTGAACGTCCTCGAGTGCATCCCAGAACGCGTTTCCCGTGGATGGACTTGCCGCAGGAACCGATGCGCCAGTTTTCGCGGATGCCTTCGAAGCACTGGAAGAACCCGCGGTAGGCTTCGGACTCATCGCGGGAGAGTTTTGTGCGGATGGACTTGTGGGTGCAGTGCCTCCAGGAACCTTAACCACCGATTGACATGATGGGCAACGAACTGCTTTACCTGCAGCCGAATTCGGAGCTTGCATGACCTTGCCACAAGCCTGACACGCCACCTTAATATGCGACGTTGCTGCGGCAGGTTTCGATGGCTCGGATACGCGGGTTGATTCGGGAGCAGGTGCCTTGTTCGCAGGACTTGCAGTGGAAGGAATATCGATCATCGACTGGCAACCCGGACAGCGAGCCTTCTTACCCGCTGCCGAATCTGCTACTTGGAGAACCTTCTGACACGAGGAACACTGTAGTTGAATCGCCATGAAGTGAGTCGCGGACAATAAATAATCACCGTAGTAACACGTTAACCATCATAATCGCTCTATCGCGAGGCAGAAGTGGTTGCGGGAACTTCCTGAATTTCAGAGCTCTCGGCATTGAGATACGTTGATTAAGCCGAGTGGAAATCACTCGCGGGCGATCGAATTGTCTTGGGGAACGTTCACCGGCCAACCTTGGGCCCATTGAAGTGTTACTTGGGATCGATTGTGATTGGCTACAGCGCAAAGATAGGCCCGCTGCGAGGCTTCGAGAGCCTGAATCGCTTGAAGGGCTTCGATGGGCAACCCCTGACCGTCTCGAATTCGATCCATGTTTCGACGGTAGGAATCTTGTGCGCTAAGAATTGCACTCTCGGCTATTCTCACTTGCTGTTGACGGATGACTGTCTGCACATGAGCTTCCGCAACCTCTTGTGCGACTTGGTCCATGATCCGGAGTTTCGTGAACGTAGCCTGTTGAATCTGAGCATTCCGATGGCGTCTTGCAGCCCCTTCGGCCAGTCCCATGTTGCGTGTCTCCCAGACCATTCGAGCATCGACATCGTAACGACCGCTGAAACTATCGGGGGTACCGCTCAAACCGCCACCGAAACGGGTCGTGCTGAAGCCGAGCAAAACGCTTGGCACAAAGGGGGCAACCTTCTCCCGTTTGTAGGCTTCAACAGCGGCCGCAACCAAAGCTTGCGATTCTTTGAGTTCCGGACGGGTTACCAAACCGGTTGCCACCAGTGACGCCATGTAACAAGTCGCAAGGGCGATGCCGGTCACTACGTCCATCCCGCCGGCACGGACAAGGGAGAGCCATTGTTGACGATTTCTAACCTTTCCAAGGTGCGAGTATTCGTCAACGTACCCGAGAGCGAGGCTCCATGGGTAGATGCGGGATTTCTCGACGCCTCCAAGGGAGATACGGCGACTATCCAGATCAATGCCTCTCCTGGTCGAACAATCGAAGGACGAGTCACTCGCTCCAGTCTACAAATCGATCCTCAGAGTCGATCGCTGACCGCCGAGATCGATATCGATAACAGCGACCTGAAGTTGCTTCCGGGTACCTTCGCGACCGCGAAGATCTTGCTTGAGGAGCGTGCCGATGTGATGACATTACCGACTGCGGCTATCGCTAAAAACGCAGGTCAAACCCTCTGCTGTATCGTCGTCGATGGAAAGATTGAGCATCGAACCATCGCATTAGGTTTGCGCGTGGAAGACGATGTACAAGTCTCGTCGGGATTGAATGGTGATGAGATCGTCGTCCTGGCCCGCGCCGGGTCCCTTCAACCCGGGCAAGCAGTTGAGGTAGTAGTCAAGAAGTAGAGGTCAGACGTCGCAAGCGACGTAAATCCATCCCTCACTTACGTTTCGGGTTGAGATCAGCTCGAAAAGCGCAACTTCAAAACTTACGCTTCGGGTTGAGATGGCTTCTGTTTTTGGATGAATGCTACGGAACGCTCGCGTCCCGCAAACAGTACAGACTGGTTCGCGTACGGACGATGAGATCGCGGCCGATGACTGCGGGCGATGCGAGGCAACCTGCGTCGAGCGTGTTTTCTGCCAGAACGTTGCCATCGGAATCCACGACATGACCCTTGCCATGCTCATCAAAACAGTACAAGCGATGATTAGCGACTACCGGAGAGCTACTAAAGTCTCCGCCGAGCCGTTTCTGCCACAGCACTTCGCCGGTGGCTGGATCGAGGGCTGTAACAACACCGCGATCTTCGACTGTGCACAGCTTGCCATCCAATAACACTGGCGAAGGTTTGCAACCGATCGCACGTGTGGCCTGCCATCGCACATGGGAATCGGTCAAGTCGCCGCGCCCGCTCGGGTCGATCGCCAACATCTTGGCCTTGCTGAAACCGGAACTCATCAGCACATGTTTGCCGTCGAAAAGTGGTCGTCCCGCGTTGGAATGTTCTTCATACCGCACTCGCCATAATTCCTTGCCGTTTGTCGGTTCGTAGGCGATGACCGCCTTGGCTGCGGGACTAACGAGTTGCAGTTGCCCGACCACTTGAATCACGTGCGATGTGCCATAGGATTTTTTCCAGTCGCCGTCATTGGTCCCGTATTCGATGTTTCGGTCGACTTTCCACTCGGTTTCGCCGGTGTATTTATTCAGCGCTACCAAGTATTGGTAGTCGAAACCATCCATGCTGAAGATCAGAAGATCGTGGAACAGAATGGGGCTGGCACCTGCTCCGCGGTAATGATTGCAGGGTAGATCGCGACGTTCCCAAAGTGTTTTGCCATCCTTTGCATCGAGTGCTGCGGTTCCGTAAGCTCCGAAGGATACAAAGACCCGTTGCGAATCGCAGATCGGGGTTGGCGAAGCATAGGAATTGAACTCGTGATAGTCCTTTTGCGTCGTTTCGTTTTTGAAGACCACGCGATCGATTTCGACTTTGCCGGTGTGTCGGTTGACAACCAATACCGACATGGACAATCCATCGGACGTTGCATTGGTCAACCAGATGCGATCACCCCAGACGATGGGGGAGGACCATGCCTTGCCCGCGATATCGGTTCGCCATTTTACATTTTCCGATTCGCTCCACTTCACAGGTGGGTTGGTAGATTGTGCAGCGATACCGTCTCCGCGCGGCCCGCGATATTGAGGCCAGAAGCCTTCCCCTGCTCGATCCACTTCTTCGGGTGCCCAAGCCCATTCAACGGTTCGCGGATCTGAGCCCGTATCTTGCGCGTGAACCACAACGTGTAGCGGTAAGAACGAGAGCCAAACAAGCGATTGAAGCCATGGTCTTGAAGACATATTGGGAGAGCAAAGTCAAAAGGAGGGATCGAAAAAATGAGAAACGCTCAGCGGTACCTTTCGAGAGATAGCCTCTATTGTAACGAGACTGAGAGACAGAAGCGATTCGGTTGTGCTAATACATGCACCCTATGCATCGTTTTGCCGGGACATGGCGTAAAAGTCCGAGGCAAGTAAAACAGGTTGTATCGAGCACGATTTTATCATCCGGCTGAACGCTCTGGAATTCGCTTTCCAATTGCTGGCCTGCTACAATTTTGGCTATGGATTCCAAAAGATTGGCAGCATGGTTCGAGAAACTGGGCTCGAGGTTTCGAAAGGATGTTTCGCGCTGTGGAACTCGTTCAAGAACGATTGAATCGAGCCTGCAAGGCGCTCCACGACGCGCAGGTTCCTTATTCCGTCGTCTTCTTGGACGGCCCGGATGGAAAGCCGAGCCAAGGATTGCACATTCGCCTCGCAGGCCGCAAGGTTCGGCCCGAATATGTCAGTCCTACGCCCGGCCCGGGGTTGATCGAAAGATCGAAATCAATCAGAAACGAATCGTGGAACTCGAAGCCTTTGGTCGAAAGGAAACTCAACAGTTATCGGGACAAATACCGAACCCACTTGCGAGACATGATCCAACTTGGCCTGATCGATGCAGGTTGGCCGTCCCGCTTTCCAGTCCAATTCAGCCAGCGACTTCAACTGCTGCTGTAACTGCCGATAGTGTCGCCGTCGAGCTTGCGGATGACGACCGTAGCGGAGCGTGGCCGGTCGCCGTCGGGACCGTCGGGCCATTGACTGACCTTCATTGAGCGGTCATTCCCTTGCGCAGGTCGCGCAACAATGCTTCGAATACCTCGGTCGGCGATTGCCGAGTTCTCAATACGTCCTCTTCGCTCCTCCTCCGGAACATCGCTGAGAGCAAAGCTGAGGCAACCTTTCCGTTCAAGGATGCCAGCGCCCGTCAATCCAATCACAATGCCTGTATTGGTTTAGCCCTTTCGCTAGCATCTCCAATGCCATGATTAGGACCAGGAGCATGTCGCGAGTTATTACCCTCATGCTTGATGCATTTTAGCCTATATCCTGTATAATACGGCGATTGTGATGCTTTAGACGAAGACCCTCGGAAAGAATGCATCCATGGTAGATCCCGAGTCAGAGACATTGCTTTACGTTGCGGATCAGGATCGGAAGGCCGAACCCAAGGGTGCCTTCAGCAGCATCGACCAGTCATTGAACAATCTTGACTTGGATGTTTGCGACTCTTCCCTAGATGAAGACGCGATTGAATCACGACATCGAGTGGTTGGGGCTTGCCCTTCTGTTCCGTTCACTTCTCTGCCAGAGACCTCAGTACCTGTTTCTGCTCGTGGTTTGATCGAGCCTCTGGCCCCTTTGCAGTCGACGCATCTGGATAACAACTCAATCGGCCATCAGGAAAAACCCGCAGCGGATCCGTTTGCACCTTTTCGCCCCTTCAATTCAAGATACTGGATCGGTGAGGAGATTGGGAAAGGGGGTATGGGACTCGTTTATCGGGGTTGGGATGTGCAATTGCAACGTCA
>JAGWWZ010000070.1 GCA_018970165.1 Planctomycetota bacterium
CGATCGACGCGTTTATTTGGGCAAAGTTGCTTTCGGCCGGGCTCGATTTCTCCCCCGTCGCCGACCGAGCCACGCTGATCCGTCGCCTGAAAATCGACTTGCATGGTCTGCCCCCTACACCTGAGGAGGTCGATGCATTTATCGCCGATCCGTCCGAAAACGCGTATGAGAACATGGTCGACCGATTGCTCGACTCGCCGCAGTACGGTGTGCGCTGGGCTCGGCATTGGCTCGATGTGGCAGGGTATTCGGAGACCGATGGGAACCCCACCAAGGATACCGATCGCCAACATGCTTGGCGGTATCGCGATTACGTGATCGAGTCCCTCAATCGAGATAAACCCTACGATCAATTCATCCTCGAGCAACTCGCAGGAGATGAATGCATCGACGGGGATCCTAACCCGGAAAACGATCGCCATGTAGAGCTGATGACAGCTACAGGCTTTCTGAGAATGGCTCCCGATATCACCGCCACGAACAACGGCCTCTTGGATCGCAATCAAGCGGTCGCGGACATGATCAAAGTCGTCGGTTCATCTGTTTTGGGTTTAAGTGTCGGCTGCGCCCAGTGTCACGACCATCGATACGATCCGATCACGATTGAGGACTACTACCGCTATCGGGCAATCTTCGATCCTGCGTTTCCTTTGGCTGCCTGGCAACAGCCCGATCAGAGACTGATCGATCTCACTCCCGCTGCAGATCGCGCTGCCGCCGAGAAAATCGAGGCCGAAGCAGTCGGCCGCGAGAAAGATCTTGCACAGCGCAAACGTGAGGTCGGTCAAAAGATCCTCGACATGAACTTGGCTGCCACTCCCGAGAATGTGCGAGAATCGCTTTTGGGAGCCATCGGCACTCCCGCTGATAAGCAAACAGAAGAGCAAAAGAAACTCCTTCTCGAGTATCCGATGGTGCGATCCGTTGACGCGATCGTGGGACAGTTGATCGAGTTCGACAAAGTCAACAACAACGAGAACTACAAACGCTTTGAGGCCGAAGCGAAAGAGATCGCCAAGTTTCGTCAGACCAAACCGCCCGCCCGCTTGATCATGGCGGTGCGGGATCGAGCGGAGGTTACTCCTGAGAGCAAAGTCTTTTTTCGAGGGGATCCCGAACAGCCCAGGAAAGGAGTCGAACCGGGCGAACTGTATGTGCTCGCCCGCGATCGTGCCTCCTCGCCCATTCCCGTTGCTCGAAGTGAGAACGCGAAAACTTTCGGACGACGTTTAGCCTATGCCAAGCAGTTGACAGACGGCACCCATCCGTTGACCTCGCGCGTCGCCGTCAATCGCTTATGGCAACATCATTTCGGTGTCGGGCTGGTTGCCACGCCCGGGGATTTCGGCACTTTTGGTCAACGCCCGTCGCACCCAGAGTTACTGGATTGGCTGGCGTGCGATTTGGTCGAAGGTGGCTGGCACCTGAAACGCATGCACAAACTGATGGTGATGTCCCACACCTATCGCCAGCAATCGCATCGAACCGAGGAACTGAATCAACAGGATCCCGACAATCGCCTCTATGGTCGAGCGAACCTCAGACGACTCGATGCGGAAACGATTCGCGATTCCATGTTGATCGTCTCGGAGAATCTGAACGCGAAACTCGGTGGTCCATCGGTGCCTGTTGCCGAGGATGGCGAGGGGCAAGCTACCTTGGGTCGCAGGATTCTCAATGAGGGCTTGTATGCAGGCATCGAAGACATCGGAGCAGAGAAGTATCGACGAAGCATCTATCTGCAGTCCAAGCGAGGGCTGCCCCTAAGTTTGCTTGAGACATTCGATATGCCCGTCATGAATCCGAACTGCGATACGCGCCGATGCTCGACCGTTGCGCCGCAGGCACTGTTGTTCCTCAACGAGCAATCGATCATTCAGTTCTCCGAGAAAACTGCGGAGCGATTGTGGAGTGATTCCCCCGAGATGGATGTGCGCCTAAGTCGACTCTTTATGAAGCTCTTCTCGAAGCGACCGAGCGATGCGGAACTGGTTTCCTGCCGGGGTTATCTTCAAAGCCAGCGCGAGGTGTTCGCGGCTGACCAAAACCCGGAATGGCGCAAGCGGATGGAAGCGGAGAGCCACGCCCCCGATTTGCGGGCCTTGGCGAGTTTATGTCAGGTCCTGATGGCTTCCAACCGATTCTTGTACGTAGACTGATCGGAGAATTCTTATGACAGTCCCCTATCTCTGCTCTCGCCGACATTGGCTGCACTCATCATCGTTCGGACTGGCGGGGATTGCGGCTGCGATGCTGCTCAACGAGGAAGGACTCTTGGCCGAAGAGGGGCCACCACGGATGGCCAAGCCCGATTTGGAGCCGAGGGTGTTTGATCTCACTCCCAAACAGCCGAACTTTGAGCCCAAGGCAAAGGCGATGATCAGCATGTTCATGATCGGCGGCCCAAGCCAGATCGATATGTTTGATCCCAAGCCCGAGCTAGTGAAACTCGATGGCAAGGAGTTTCCCGGCGAAGTGCAATACGACAATCCGGCGCAGGCGTCGCGGATGGTCATGGGTCCGCAATGGCCGTTTGCCCCGCGAGGCCAATCAGGTACTGAGATGTCTGATTTGATTCCGCACATGGCGGAGATCGCCGACGAGATGACCCTCATCCGATCAATGCAGACCAACGTCAACAATCATTTCCCATCGATGTATGCGTTGATCACAGGTATGGGAGTACCCGGGCGAGCCAGCCTCGGCAGTTGGCTCACCTATGGGCTTGGCTCGGTCTCGCAAGAATTGCCTGCGTTTGTCGCTTTGACTCATCCTTGGGGCTTGCCGGTCAACGCTGGCGACAATTGGTCCAATGGATCGCTACCATCGATTTATCAAGGGACCGTGGTTCGGCCCAAAGAGCCTCGAATTCTGAATTTGGATCCCCCGGATCACTTACGCGGTGCGGCACAGGCAGCGCAGTTAGACTTTCTCAAGCGGTTCAATGCCGCGCATCTCGAGCAGCACCCCAGCGAGAATGATTTGGCTGCTCGCATGGCGAGTTATGAACTGGCCGCGAAGATGCAGTTGGCTGCAAAGGAAGCCTTCGACATCTCCAAGGAGACCGAGGAAACGCATCGCATGTATGGAATCGATCAGGATGTGACGCGCGACTACGGAACGCGGTGTTTGATCGCGAGGCGCCTGGTGGAAAGGGGCGTGCGATTTGTGCAGATCTTCAACAATGGCCAGTCATGGGATCATCACGATTCGATTATTTCTCAATTGCCCGCGCGTTGCAAAGAGATCGATCGGCCAGCCATGGCACTCGTCAAGGATCTTAAGCAGCGAGGTCTCCTCGATACGACCATCGTGCATTGGGGGGGTGAGATGGGACGGTTGCCCGTGATCCAGGTTCCCCCAGGTGGGAATGCAAAAGAAAAAGTGGGGCGCGATCACAATACGTTTGGCTTTAGTCAGTGGGTCGCCGGGGGCGGATTCAAGGCTGGATACTGCCACGGGAAAACCGACGAGTTCTCACACCGAGCGATCGAAGGGGTCATCCAGCATCACGAGTGGCTCGCAACCGTTCTGCATCAATTCGGGCTCGATCATTCCAAGCTCCGGTACAAGTCGGGTGCCCAGGAATTCTCCTTAGTCCAATCTCCGACCGCACGCGTGGCAACCGAGTTGTTAGCCTGATGTCAAGCATCCATCTACTTACGGTGATTGGTTGGTTTTCTTCTCGATTTTGTGCACGTATTTTTGACATGAGTACGAACTAGTTGAAGTTGACTCGACGTTTGATACACTAGCGCCGGTTGGATGAGCTTTATCACTTACGCCTGTAAGGCGTCTAACCAATCTTTTGAAAAGAGCTTCTCATGACTGATTCAGTGTCGGATTTTGCAGGTAAGAAAATAGCTGCCGGCGTTTGCGGTATTTTCCTTGGCAGTTTAGGCATCCATAAATTTGTTTTAGGCCTGAATACACCAGGACTGATCATGCTATTGGTGTCATTGCTGACATGCGGGGTTGGTGCCGTAGTCATGAGCCTCATCGGTTTGATCGAGGGAATCATCTACCTCACGAAAAGCGATGCTGAATTCTACCAAACCTACGGCGTCGAAAAGAAAGGTTGGTTTTGACACCGCCGTCAATTGCTCGCTACTAACCACTCTGCTAACGCGGTTATGGTCGGCTTGCTGTGCGAACTGATGAGACCATGTCTGGCAGGACGACCTCATCTACGGAGCCGGTGTGGTTGCGTATTTGTTCAGCAACACTCCCGGAAAGAATCGGCCCGGCTCCGAGCATCGTCCAATATTGATGATCACTGCGAGCCAGTGCGAAGCCGGAATTGATCATTGGTTGTTTAGTCTTGACGTCGGTGGCTACCACCACAAGCTTGGCTGTTCCCATCGCTTTATTCCGCTCATAGAAATTGACCTTGGGGATACTTCCCATCAATCCTAAAGGAACTTCGGGTGTGCCAACGACCAATTCGGTTCGGTCCGTACCAACACCTCCGGATGCGATCTCTAGTTGAATCTCGGCATCCTCTGGCTTGTCGACAATAACGCATTGATTTGCCATTAATCTGGATTTCGTCGCGAGGATGATGTAGTTTTTGTCCACGCAGTCGAGAAGATCGGTTTTGATGTGCACCTTTGCGCCCGAGATCGGACTAAGGTCCACTTTGTTGAGGGATTGGTCTACCGCGTTGCTGATCAGGAGTTGTTCCAGACCCGTGCGCGATGTATCGGATTGTTTAATCGTCGAGCAACCTGATAAGAGCACAAGGCCAATCATCCCGAGTAGAGGTTTTGATTTCATGATAAGCCTATGATTAACTTGGCGACGGGACCATACAGAACGCATTCACTAGTTTCTTTCTTGGATAACCTTCTTTGGTGTCAATGCCGATTATTAGCAGGCATATGGCTCTTCTAGAAAGAACAAAACGTGCTGAAACAACACTTGCCTGGCGCCGATTGATAGGCAACGATTGATATTTGTTAGCTAGCAAAAGAGTAAAAGTGCTTGGCACCGATTGCTGTTTGCCCCGATCGATGTTCGGTCGATGTTAACGGACTGCGGTCGAAGGCAACTCTGGTCGCGACTCACTGTCAGCGACGGGAAGGAGTGCCAATCGGAAACCGACGTAATCGTGCCCGTTCTCAGGCGAAAACCCGCTCCGGTAGGCCGACCGGCAATCGGTGGCTCCGAAGCGCCAAGAGCCGCCACGGAACACGCGATTCGAGTCGGTGCTTAGTGAATCTGCCTGATCGGACTCGCCAAGGGGTCCATAAAAGTCATGAGTCCACTCGAATAGGTTCCCGTGTATATCGAACAGACCTCGCGCGTTCGGTCGCTTTTCTCGAACTGGATGGACTTTCTGGCCACTATTCTCAATAAACCAACCAAAGCGATTGAGTAGTGCGACCTCACTACCGAACCCATACGCCGTTTTCGTTCCGCTCCGCGCTATGACCTCCCATTCCGATTCGGTCGGCAATCGGAATCCGCGATTGTTCAAATCCGTCATCCAGTTTCGCGGAGCCGACGTTTCCTGTGGATCGCGTGGGTAGTTATCCTGGTCCAGTGTCTCTGGATCTGCATAACACTGCTCCGACTCCGACAATCCCATTTCCCTGCTGAGCCAGCGGCAGAAGTCTACTGCATCGTACCAATTCGATCCGAAGCCCGCGTGGCTCGGAGTGGCGTCGTGTTGTTTCATGAACTCAACATACTCTGGAGAAAAAGCGATTAGCTCCTCGAATGTGATTTCGCGATCCAATAGGGCGAACGAACGCATCAGCGTGACAACATGTCTAGCCTCTTCTTTCTGATGGCCTGGTTGATCTTCAGGCGAACCGATGGTGTACTCTCCTGCTGGATGAACGATGAACGTGTAATAGAAGGTTTTGAGCAAAAGGGGCTCAGAAAGTGTCTTGGACTCTCGCGTATCTTCTTGCTGATCCGAGCTTTGTAGTTGTGTAGGGCGTGTGGTGACTGCCAGCGTGAACCATTCTCGATCGGGCGAATAGGGAACTGGAGTTTGGTCGATGTCATCGGCGATTTCTTTCTCACCCAGATGCCGCAGAAGCCAACCCGACGCACCGTGTACACCCGAACTGGGGTCATTGGCATACCAATCGGCGAGTTGTTTTACCAGCGCATTGCGCCGTGCCGCAGGGATTTCTGTGGGAGCGTATTCGCCGATGGCGAGGAGGAGAGCGTACCGAGCACGCGCATAATCCCAATCCGACTCATGAGCGAGAGATGGGCTCGAGGTAGGTAACGAAGTTGCCGCTTCTGATCCCGCGCTCACATTTCGCATCGTGATGTCGAGGAGGTCGAGGAGTGCATCGATGTGGATACCTCGAGGCTTGCAACGAAATATGAACTGTGTCATAGCCTCGGGATCATCCGTCCAGTCGAACACCGGTAAGACCTTTTCCTTTTCACCTAAATTCAGCATCGTCACTGCGGCATTTGCCCGTCGCTGACCAAACTCGACACGAGGTACTGAACCGAGATCATCTGGTGGCAAGGTTGCGGCTATTTCGCTCAGCTGCGCGATGGTCTCAGGGGATGGCGTTGCGGAAACAAACGGGTAGAGGACCACATACTGCTCCGGCGTTGCCAGTGTCAGCAAGTAGGTCAAACGCTCTCGGTCATTAGCCGCATAGTCTGTTATCGCATTGGCCGCGCTGACTCGCCGCCCATCTTTTGCCGACACATCGTTGAAGATCTTCTCAAGAGAGGTCAGTAATCTTTCCTGTATCGGCCGGAGAGCATCGCGGAATATCTGCTGATTCTCGGCGTTGCTCGAGACCAACTGCTCTGCGATTAATGTCGTAATCGGCTCCGTCCAAATCGCTTCATCAGAAGGAGAGGCGAATTCCGCAAGGGCCAACGCCGCACGAAAGCGGCGTTGAGGATCGGCATTCGAGTCGTGAAGTACCTTCGAAAATGACGTGCTTACTCGTTCCACCGACGAACCGAGAATATGCCGGATTGGCAAGACATATTCCACTTTTCCGGTGAGGAACTCTTCTTCGAGGGGTTCTACAAGCGAAGGATCGCGCGAAACGCTCGCCAACATCGCATGGAGTCGAGCTTGTCGCTCATCGGGGGTCGTCGGATTAGCAGACAACAATGGAGCTAGGAATCCTGCTGCAACCTCGGGATTGGCATCGAGTTTCTCGATGATATCGGGGATCTGTCCCGGTTCCGCTTTGGTGAGCGTGTTGACTAACTTGGCGATTTCAATCTCTTCCCGCTGTCGCAACATTTCCCGCCACATGAAGGAACCAGCCAGAGCTACTAAGGCCAATACAACCGCAGCCATCGACAATCGCTGAACATAGTGTCGAGTGGCTTGCTGCATCACTCCCTTCTCATGCGGTTTCCAATCCGTTGGCTCGGTCCAATGTCGAATCTGCAACCATTCGACCAAGGTTGGCAGCTGCTTGTTTTCCCTCTTGAGACTCCACGCTGCGGCTCGTTCACTCAGCATCAGTTCCGATCGTCCCTTGCTGGTCTCTCGCTGTTTTCGTGTCAGCCATTCTCGCAGCGATGGAACAAGATAATCGTGAGTAAGTTGATAAAAACGAGTAGATCGCGATGGATTGCGAGAAGAAGTGTTGCTGGCATCACCGTCGGGATTCGTTGGAGTGATCAGTCGTAACTCACCATCCAATATCCGCATCAATTCCCCGAAATCCTGTCGTCGGTTTGCGTAACCCGATGCCTCGAGCAACTCTTCCTCGGAACATATCGAACCTTTGATATCGGTACCCAGGTCGGGTAGCAAAGCTCTTAATACTCCGCGCACCGCTAACTGGTGCGAGCGATGCCGCGCATCGGAACGGCTTGACGCAAAGGTCTCTTCCAGGAAACTGATCCCGATTCCGTCTAGACCTCCGATCGCCTCCAAGGTCGACGGAACCCAATCGCGACCTTTGAGCATATCAGCCAACAGCGATAACCGAACCGAGACGACTTTATTGTTCTCGGATAGTCCTTGAACGACTTGATCGATGAACGCCATCTGATCGGCCGATTGCAAGTTCGTTTCCATTGGAAGCTTGTCATACGATTCCCCGAATCGGAATAAGACCCGTCTGGCATGTTCCGTATCGAACAAGTCGACCAATTTGAAATTCTGACCTGTCAGGATGGGGACATCGATTTGGTTCATCAATCTCGCTGCTGCCAAATAGAAATCGTCACGGATCATCAAGATGGCTTGTAAGCGTTTGCCATCGCACTGACGGAGCGCTCGCACCAGATCCCCTTCTTCCTCTGGACGATGCGAATATAGCCATTGCTCAAACTGGTCCACGATAAAGACCACCTTAGGACCATCGGATCGGCGAATCCGTTCAGCGATTTCGTACAGTTCTAGATTGCGCGGCAGTTCGGGAATTCGCCTTTGCAATTGGCGAAGCACTCGGCTTTCGGTTTCTTCGGGAGTTGCTTCGATGTATATCGCGATTACGTCAGAGGAAAGATTCGGGATCAAACCCGCTTTGACCAACGACGACTTTCCGCAACCGCTCGGACCGTACAGGAGTCCCACCGTGAAGGTCTGGTCTGGATCCCGCTGTTCGATGCGCTCTTTCCAGAACGCAATGCTCTCGGGGAGTCCGTCTCGGTTGTGCGGCCCGGGGAGCAGGTCGAGAAAGAATCCTGCATCGTCGGCTGTGAATGAACGAAGGCCGCGAGGGGTGATTTTCTCGGCTTTCTTGTAAGCAGTCTGATTCGTGCGGCAGACCAGCCATGCTCGCAGATCCTCGGCCAACTCCTGTCCGTTGGCATAGCGTTCCGACGCCCGTTTGCGAAGCAGTTTCAAGCAAATTCGTTCAAGTTCCGTTGGGATATCGCTTTTTATACTGCGCGGCGACTGCGGTTCCACTGCAGTGATCTTGTGAGTGATCTCGTGGTACGACTGGCCCAAAAAGGGCAAACGTCCGGTGAGCATCTGATACATCACGACCCCGAGCGAAAACAAATCGCTTCGGCCGTCGAGTCGATGCCCTTCCCCGCGAGCTTGTTCAGGGCTCATAAACGCCGGTGTCCCTGCGACTTTTCCGTCGAGCAAGTAATCTTCCTCGTGAATTGCTAAACCAAAGTCGGCTACATAGGGCGTTCCGGTCGATTCCTCAATCAGGATATTTGCAGGCTTGATATCGCGATGGATCAATCGCTGCTTGTGCGCATGATGCAGAGCCTCGGCGATTTTCTCCAGAAGATTTGCGATTGATTGAAATTCGAGCGTTTTGTTTTTGATCCAATCGGCAAGCGAGCAACCATTGATGAATTTGGATACGACGAATACAGAGCCGTCGCGCGTCCGGCCTACATCGTGGACGGTGACGATATTCGGATGATCGAGGCTAGCAACCGTCCGAGCTTCAACCAAATACGAGTCGACATCGACCAATTTGGCCAACGCTTCGCGGCTGGGTACCTTTACAGCAACCTGTCGCTTGAGTTCCATATCCTGGGCGAGATAGACCGCGCCGTAGTTCCCTTGGCCGAGCTTGCGCACAAACCGATAGCGACCTTCACTAAGATCTCCCACGGTTTGCGTCGATATGAACGAGCCTGTCAGATCGACGGGGACGACCGGGGCTACAAATCGGGAAGGAAACTGCGTACCAAAAATTCCGTCGTCGTCATCCGACCTGTTCTGCTGAGTCTGCTCATGGAGTAGCGAACGGAGCTTTTCTATGAGCGGTCGACCAAAGCGAGAGTACCGAGAGGCGTACTGATCGAGGAGCGGATCACCTGATTCGGAGGTCAGCCGCAACATGAATTCATTGATGATCAGTTGCTCTTGTCGTTGGAGGTCCGAAGCGAGCCAAGGAAGAATTGTTGCGTAGCGCAAGATGGGTTCTGCACTGAAGGGCTCGTTGCACCGAATCCGATTTTTTTGATCGGCGAGAACCAGTTGAAACTGGTCCTCATGCGATAAACCCGGACGGATGGAAAGGCATTGAGCGAGATCGATCGAACCGTTCTCGAGCTCGGCGGCTAGGCGGTCAAGTTCGGACATTCGCTTGGCATCGCTATCGTGAGTTTTGTTGACCAGGTGGATCGATGTTTTGTTTGCTGGCTAGCTTCGACAGCGCCATTTTCGCTCGTTGCTGTTTCCGTTTTGACAGTGGCGGGTTGTTGAATTCCAAAGCCAATTCCAACAGCACGCGCGCATCGATGGGTTCATCAAGCTGAAACATTCGGATGCCGCGATGATAGTAGACCCAGGGGTTTGTTGGACAGAGACTGACCGACTCGGCGAAATCTCGTTCCGATTCGGTGTCGCGTCCCATACCTGCCCATGCGAGTGAGCGTCCGTTCAGAGCGTAGGCGAGCACCAACGTTTGCCCTGCTTGACGAGCCAAGTCGACGGCTTGGTTCAAATCTTCCAGTGCCAGTTCCCATTCCCCGAGTTCCGCCTGCACTTGTCCCCTTCCGCTGAGGCATTCCGGGGTGGGTCCATCGATTTCTAGAGCTCGAGTGTAATCATCGACCGATTCAACGAATTCCTCTCGATCCCAATGCACACGGGCTCGCAATCGATAACCGATCGATTCATCTGGGTAGTCAGCCATCATCTTTTCGGCAGCCTCCAAGGCTGCATCGTACTCTTGGGCCCGCAAGAGGCGGAAGAAGTTGGCTGTCTCGGTATTGCGCTGGACACTACCCGCCATCTCCGGCGCCATTTCCATCACTCGGCCAGCATCTTCTTGGGCCTGATCCTCATTCCCCAGGGACGCTGACGCAAACGCTCGCCCGGAATACGCATAAGGATGCTCCGGATACTTTTCGATAAGCTTTGCAAAGATATCGATAGCCTCTTGATATCGGTTCAACCGCATTAGAATACTTGCTTGATGTGCACGCGCATTGTCCTCATCGCCCTGGAGTTCCATAACTCGTTCAAAGTCGGCCAGAGCAAGCTCTAACTCCTGGCAATCTCTTCGAAAATTACCTCGCAGGAAATAAAGCTGATCGTTTTCCGGGTCGAGTTCGATGGCTCGATCGTAATCGCTGGCTGCTTTCTGATATTCCTGCAACTGCGTGAAGGCAAATGCCCGATGAACATAATGCGATACCTGTTTCGGGTGGCGTGCGATCAAGAGCGTCAGCTCGTCGACCGAAGCTTGTGGATTTTCCTTCATTCGATGGACGATTGAGATTTGCTCGCGTGGTTCCGCCCAATCCGGTACCAATTTTAACACTCGCTGAAAAGCTTCCATGGCAGCGTCCAAATCACCGCTCTGAAGTTTTAACCGGCCATGAAACTGAATAGTCCATGGGTTGTTGGGTTCGAGCGCTAACGCGACATCGCAATCGGACATCGCCAATGTCGGCTGATCTGTTGCCGCATAACAGATTGCTCGAGCAAGGAACACCATTGGGTGTTCGTGTCCGAGTTCGATTGCGCGAGAACATGCAGCGATTCCCTCCTCGTATTGCCCATCGCTTTGCAGGATTCGACCGCGGACTCCGTGCGCGAAAGCATTGTTCGGTTCGATAGCCAATACGCATTCGCAGTCCTCCATTGCCAACGCTTGTTTATTCTGGCCCAAATAGGCCAGACTTCTATAAAGACGAACTTCGACCTGTTCATTGAGGTCAACCGCTCGTGTGAGATGTTCGATCGCCGCAGCCGCCTTGTCTTCCTCAAGACAGGAATACAGCCAACCCAAACGAAAATGGGCGTAGCCAAAATTCGGATCCAACCGAATCGCCTCTTGAAAATCATCCATAGCCCCAGCGGTATTGTTCTGCTGGAGGCGAATCAAGGCTCGATACGAGAACATCTCAGGATCGATGGGGCACAAGCGGACCCCTTCGTCGAGATCTCGCTCGGCTTGCTCACACGCCTGCAGGTCCTGGTAAATGAAGGATCGATAGAGCCGAAACGAACCCTCATGAGGTGCCTTTTCGATGGCTTTGGAATACGCGACTAAGGCTGCTTGCGAATTCCCTGCATTCCACTGGCAAATCGCAAGTCGACCAAAAAGAGGAGCCATGTTTTCAAATTGGCTCGTCAACCGTTCAAAACTCTCAGCGGCCAATGTCCAGGACTCTTGCTGGGCATGTTTCGAGGCGTATGCCACCTGGTAGCGCGATTCGTTCGGAGTGTCAATCAGAGCTCGCTTGAGTTCAATCCAAGAACACTCCGCCGCCATGATTTCGCATGCCTTGATCCATTCCTCTTGTAATAGGAAAACCTCGCGTGCCGAAGGTTCCTTGGGAGCAGGGGACCGCTTGCCACGAATCAGTCGTCGCCACCACGAGCCTCGCTTCGTTTGCGGTTGCTCCGACCCCAGTTTCGTCTCTACAGGTTTCATTCCAAAGGCTTCACGCAGAGTTCCCGCGATCCCCTCTGCATTCTTGGAACCAGTCAGACTGGGAAAAATCTCGAAGGATCGTTGGGTTTTGTCCCCTGGCTGTGTAGTTACGAAGAACCCAAATGCAACCGGCGAGGCATGGATTAACGGCGGTTCGATCGCACCGATTCGATTGCACAGCAGTTCTTTCTCCGAAGAGGCTAAATCGACAGGTTGTACTTCAAGCTCAATCCGTCTCAGTTTGCCCGGCGCAAGCGCAACGGAGATAATGAAGTCCTTAAACCATGGAATCGTTCCTGACTTTATCGCCGCCAAAATCTCTAAGTGAACTAATCTCACGTAATGCTTCATGGCCAGTTCGGAGACGTTGCCGTCCTGGCCAACCATGCCGCAATAGTGTTGAAAATGAAATGACGGCTCATCAGCAGAGGGTTGATGTTGAACAGGAGTTGCTTGCTTGATTTCCTGGTTTGACTTCAACTCTCTCAATGTCGGCACAATGAGGCGCTTTCCACACAAACAGGTCACTTCACAACCCGCCTGAGTGCCCGAAACCTCGATCTCTTTTCCACACGGACAATGCATACGATACATATCAGTCTTCAAGATCTCGCTATAGCCTCTTTTCACAAAGTATAAATTCCAGCGATGCAATTAAGTTACACGGACTTCCGGTGGATTCCCATGCCCAAAACTAACAGAAACCTCATGCTTTTGAGTTCCCAGATTCAACTCGAGCGGGAACCTATGACTACAGTTGATCGAACCGGGTCAGAAAGCTGCGAAGAGCACGGGAGCGATGGCTGATCGCGCGTTTGACATGAAGACCTAGTTCAGCAAACGTCCGATGGTATTCCAGAACCTCAAACAAGGGATCGTAACCAAACCCCGCGCTCCCCCGAGGCTCCCGCAATATTCGGCCCCAGCATTCGCCGCTCGACTCCAAAACAATCCTTCCCTCCGGATCGCTCAAAACCACGGTTGATACATAATAGCCCGATCGCTTGGCGTCTTCGATTTGCGACATGCAGGCCAAAAGCTTTTCGTTATTGCTCTGGTCGGTCGCCCCAGGGCCTGAAAACCTGGCTGATATGACACCGGGTTGACCTCCAAGCGCTGGCACACACAACCCGCTGTCCTCACCGATCGCCCACATGCCGCGAGAGCGAGCCTGCGCGATCGCTTTGAGCCGCGCGTTTTCAATAAAGGTCGATCCCGTCTCCTCGACCTCGATCACATCGGAAAAATCGGCCGGTGTCTTCAAAGCAAACCCGCGCGGGATTAAATGAGCCTCAAGCTCGATCACCTTCTTCCGATTGCTCGTACCAAGCAAGAGAACCCGGTCCTTCATCAAAGATTCCATCGATGCTTTGCTCATACGATTTGTTGACCAAGAGCCTACTACTCAATCGACTGCGCCCGGCAACTGCCACGCCTCCAGACGGTCCGCCAATCGTACCAAATACATCGATCCTGCCATCGCCCCATGCGCAAGGATCTGTGTGTTTTCATCTCCTACTCTCAGTCGATCCAACACTCGAATTCCCGACGATCCACTCGCGTGCTCCGTTCCGTCACGATCCACTTGAATCAGCAACAAATCCCCCCTCTCGCACTGTACCAACACCCGATCTTGGCTCCCGATCAAACTGCAAAAGCCATCGAGACTCGGCTCGGAATAATGGCCAACGCGTTTGAGTTGATCGCCCACGTCGAGCACAAAGAGCCCGCGGTCAACTCCAACAAGATAGTCACCCATCAAGATCGGAGTGTGTGAGTCTCCCGCAAGATCCAAGAACTCAGAGCTCGGCATCGGATCCGCACCTCCCCGTTCAGCCCAAGGATGCAAACGTGTGCCATTGTTCTCCGAGGTGAGGATCACACCGTGATTGCTGAGGATCGGTGTCGGAACATTGAAGTCGTTGGCGACTCTCGGCTTCACTTCCCAAAGTCTTTTGCCGTCGTTGACATCCCATCCACCGAATGTTCGATAATCGAAACCGATCACTTGCCGTTTGGTCCCCTCTGTCCACTCCACAAGCGATGCATAAGCCGCTTGTCGACCGGGAGCGGTCCAGACCACATCACCCGTTTCCAGATCTAATGCCGCGATCGAAATAGTATCCCCACCTGGCTGAACAATGACATGATCATCGACAACAATCGGCGAGGCTGCATATCCCCATTGCGGCATCACCCCTTGGAGGTCACGAACAAGATGTTTCGACCAAACGACTTCTCCGGTTTCCAGATCGAGGCATCGCAGATCTCCAAATGCGCCCAGCGACACAACGTACGCATCGCTGATCAACGGCGTCGCGCGAATCGAGTTCCCGTAATCCAGATTCCCAGTGGCTTGATAGGAGTGCTGCCAGAATGCCACGCCGCTGATCGTGTCCAAACAGGTGATGACATCCATCCCATCACTGCGATCGCGCGACGTTGCAATGACGAATTCATCGGTAGCGGCGACACCGCCAATTCCCTGGTTGGGCAGGGGATAACTCCACACCGATCGAGCACCCTGGAGCTTTAAGGGGAGCCATGCGACCAACCCATCCCGTTGAACACCCCGCCACTGCGGCCATGAATTATCAGCGGCTACTGGCTTTTTTTTTGCGAACCGTAGAGAACGAATCCCTCTTTGGTTTCCAGAGCTGTGAGCATCTCCTGCGATTTCATTTGCAACAGAGCCCGCGCGATGGTATCGAGTTCGGCCTTGGCCAAGTTCGCATCGGCGAAAACCGAAATGAAGGGGACGTCATCCGAGTTGCCGATGATCCGCAAATCCCCTTTCTTGATGGTCCCGCATCCTTCGAGAAGGGGAGCAGCATAACTGCTGATCACTGCCACTTGCTTTTTGGTCAAGCCGTCGGCTGCCAATTGCTTGGCGGCGATCGAGCACGACGCGCACTCGTTGCCGTTCACAATTTCTACTTCCAATTCCTTGAGCGTTTCTCGAGGCGCCGCAGACTTTTCGTCGCAATCCTCGGGTCCCCAAAGAATCGAATACCCCTCGATGTCGAGCAACGTTGCTGCCGGATCGTCTTTCAAGACGACGAACAAGCCTCGCTGCATGACACTCCCTTGCATATCGGTCAGCTGCGCCATCGGCAACAGATCGCGTTTGCTGCTTTTGGCATCGTGCCGGATCACCGAGTCCTTGCCGATGACGATGTGGGCCTTGCCGGCCGCCTCCTCTGCGAGGGCTTTGGTCAACGATTCCGACCACACGACGCGGACCTTTTTGCCGGTCTTGTCTGCCAGGTAATCCGCGAGCCGTTCATACTTGCGCTGCGCGTAACCCTGCACGCAATCGCACGCCAACGGAGCAGCCATCGGATCCATCACGACGATGGTCCAATCGGCATCGGCCGGCCCATACGGGTCGACCCCGATGGCTGATCCAACGAACATCACAACAAAAGACCACAGAGAAGTAACTACTCTCGCGATTGTCATAGTCAGATTCTTTCGCTTGCGCCTTAATCGGGGAGCTTACTTTCGGTCGCGGCAGGCTTTTCCGTTTCGCAGGCTTGTCCGTCACAGGTCTTGCCGCACGCATTGGTGGAAATTCTTTTGAAGCGGACCGGCTGGTTCTGCATCTTGTTCTCTGGCGAACCATAGAACCAGAGGACGTCGATCTCCTCGTCGTTGACCCACTTCACCGTGCCGCCGTAGCTCTGAACATCCTCTTCGATCATGACGAAATCCAATTGATCGTCCCGTTGACCGAGCGCCTTCCACGACGACTTGCGTTGTGCGGCGGCCTGTGCCATCGCGGCGGCCAGAGCTGCGTCATCTGATTCAACGCTATCGGAGGGAGTCACCACTTTGAGGATGGTCGATAAGATACCGGTACCTCCTTCATTCTCTTCCTTGCCATCCTTGTCTTCTGAAGATTCCTGTTTCTTAGCGGCTGGCTTTGCTTTCACCATGGGGCGAGCGATCAACGAACCATCGATTGCGAACTCGAGGTGACCGTGACTCTGGTTGATGTAACTGTCGAATTCCGATCGGTCGTTCCCTTTGGATGTGTTTTCCAGAATTTCCCAGGTACCGATCAGTTTGCGGCCCAACCCCTCCATCGCCATGCGGGATACTTTTTCCTCTTCGGTCTCAGCGGGCGCCTGATCCTTGGGGACAAGCACTGCAACGCTCGATTTGTCTTGGTTCATCATGTAGTGCCAATCGCGGGAGGTGTCCCATCCGATGGCAACATGCTTGCAACCGCCACCGACACTCGCGCGTCCGATAAGGCCGAGGAACTCACCATCCTTGCTGAATCGCTTGATATCCCCGATGCTCGATTCGGCCGTGAGAATCTCGCCGTTCTCGCAGTAGCGGACATTCATCGGGTTGCAGCAACTGCCAAACCCATCGGCTTTGTCCCGTCCTCGTTGCCCCCAACTGTCGAGTCGCTTGCCGTCGCGATCGTAGATGCCGACTTTGAAAGCGGTGTTTTCAGCGATCAACAGATTCTCGCCGTCGGATTGAATATCGAGCTGACCACAGCACCCTCCAACATTCTTCACGACGACGGTCGCATTCTCTAAATCATGATCCAATCGATGGATGCTGTAACCATAACCGGCAGCCTTCGGCAAACTGACAAAAACATCCTGATTGGAGACGGCGATCCCGGTCGCTCGCATCATTTGGCTCAACACCATCTCTTCGCTTTGAACCGCAAAGCTTTCGTCGAATTGCTTGATCATCGTCTGCCACTGCTCTTGCTGCTGCTCGAGCATCTTCAAGCGTCGTTCGCGCTTCTTGGCACCCTTATCATCGTCGGGATCGGCCTTCTCTATTTCCTTCTTCACGCGCTTGATTTGCGATTCGATCTGCTCGAGCTGTTGGCTGTAAGAATCGGTGATCGTCTTCTTTTGTTCCTCGGCGGCTTTTTTCAGTTCCTCGACCATCTCTTCGCGGTTGCCGATGTTGGGAGCATCCTTCACGATCTCGACCACTCCCTCGGATGACAGTCTCGCGAGTTTGCCGGATCCAGCGACGAAACATTTTCCGTCCGATGCGAAGTTGATCGCTTGCGGAACAAAATCCAATGGGACTTCCCGAACCAAGTCCCCTTCGCCGGTATAAACCATAATCGCTCCCGCATTCGTTCCGCTGGCGGAAGGGATCGGGCCGCAACACAAGTGAAGCATCTTGTCCGGGCCAACGCAAAACGTATTCAAATGAACTGGGGAACTTTTCCAACGAGGAGCAATCGACCGAACCTGCTTGTGCGTGGCAACCGCCTCGACCCCTAGCAGGACCACTGGCATCGATGTAGCCATCGCCGTCGCTATGGCGAAAGAACAAAACCATTTTGCGCGGACCAAGAACTTCGTTCGCATTCGAGTCGCCACGATCGTAGAATCCTTACAGCAATGAGTTGGTGTGGTTAAGGACAAGTCGAAACTATCCTAAAGAATCCAGCCACGGAAAACAATCAGAATCTTCCCGATCCACGGCCGTGTGACATATTCTTAGAGTGAATGCGATCGATCTAGAACTGGGATGTTCGCAACAAGCAAACTTTGCGAAACCGCTGGGAAAGCCGCTCCACATCGGCGGAACCCGAGATCGGAGCCAAGCCCAAGCCTTCCACCTCCGTTGGATTGAGAGGCGCCATCAAGTAAACACTTCGCTTGGCCTGTACCGAACGAATCACTGCCGCCGAAAACGCATCCTCGAGATCCCCCCCAAGCAACGTCCGCTCTAATTCATCATCCGGCTCATCGGAAGCAAGTTGCGCGATGCCATCGGTAATTCGGTCCACATCGCATAGAACCACCAAACATCCCGCTGGCGACAAGAAACGATCTGCCTTTGCCATCGCGCGAGCGACATTCATCCACGTTTGCTGATCTTTAGCCCCTTCAACGCTAGCAATCACTAGATCCTGTTTCGTGGTGGCCGGTTCCGTGTAGCTGGCCTCCTGCAGTTGCGATTGAGCGGTTCGATAAACCTGCTCCGGATCTCCGCCAAGAAGGCCAGCAATCCCTCCATCTTGCGAGGGAACGACCGCTAGCGCGAATTGGACACCCATGAGCCATCCAGCTTCGCGGCTGAGTTTCGACTGGAGATGGAGGTGATGGCGATTGTCGTCGAGCCATGCAAGATTCCATCGTTGTTTTGTTTTGGCATCTGCGAATCCCGGCGACATGGCATACAGGTCACTGGGGCTGAGCGCTTCGGGATGGCGAATGCAGTAGATCGGAAGAACGACAGCAGCCTCGACCAGATCCCGCTGAATATAAATCGCATCAGCCGACTCGGCGGCGGCGATGTATTCGAGCTGTTCGGGATCGTCTGGGGCATGTTGAACGATGCGCACTCCTTCGCGATCGCTGAGCGCTCGCCGCATTGCATCCAAAGGGATGCTCCCTGTCCCCGACAAGACGACGGTGATTTGCTCCGGTTGAAGTTTACGACCGAGCAACCACGCGACCAATTCTTGAACGATTTCCGGACCGCGAGGGACGCCATCTTCGATTGCGATTGCGACCCGATCATCATCGAGAATCGCTAGGCCCAACTCGGGAAAGGCGATCGGGTGAGTAATCGCATCGAGGACCAAATCGCGCACGGACTGATCGGTCGGGGAGCCAGCACAAATCACATCGCGCGCATTCTCGGGTAGGTTGAATTCGAGGCTTTTCGTTCCCGCGGTGATGGAGACTTTGGTTCTTGCATTCATGTTGACAACATTCGCCGGTAATACTCTGCATGGCGATCCACCATCTTCTGGGCATCGTGTTCTTGCCGAACATGTTTTCCAGCAGCGTCGATCAGCCGGTTTCGCATCGATTGGTCTTGAAGTAATAGGTTGGAGAGGCGCATCAGACGGTCCACTTCTCCGACAGGAAACAATATGCCAGTTTCCCCATCGCGGACAAGCTCTCGATTCCCTGGGATATCACTAGCTATGACCGGCACTCCAGCCTGCATGGCTTCGAGAATCGCGTTGGATTGCCCTTCGTAGAGGCTACCGTTCCAGAGGAGATCGGCGTGGGGCAGGATGGACATCGCATCCTCTCGATGTCCCACGAGATAGACCTCGGATGCGGCTCGCACGTTGTCGCGATATTCCTCGAGCCGTTGACGCTCGGGCCCTTCGCCGAGGATGGCATACGAGGTATCGCCTCGAAGAACTCGGAGCATTTCCGCCGACCAGATGAGATCCTTGTAATTCTTTTGGGGCCACAGCCTGCCGATCGACAGGATCAGTCGTCTTGCGGGATCGATCCCCAATCGCGCGAAGGCTTCTTCACGCGTGATCTCGGTGCTGGGATCGCGCGGTTCCATGCCGTTGGGTATGACCTCGAAAAGTTTTCGATCGATCCCTTTGGCAGCATAAAAGTCGACGACCCCATAACTATTGGTGGTGATCCCTCGAGTGAAGCTCGCTAGCATCTTGTCAATTGCCAGATGCAAAGATGATTTCCACGGATCGGCCGACCGTTCGGAGGCCAAGATGCAGCGGATTCCTGCCCATCTCGCAGCGACTCGACCGTATGCATTGGCCGCAAAGATCCAGGTATGGACCAGATCGGGTCGGAGCGATCGGATCTCGCGAGTCAATCGCCAAAGAGTGCTCGGGTCGAATTTCCCTTTCTTGCCCAGAACGATCAATCGCGTTCGATGCGTATCGAGTTCCTTTTCAAGCGGTCCGGTCCGGGTGAGGACGATGAGCGTAGCATCGAACTGCGTTGGATCGAGTCGATTGGCGAGCATCACCAATTGTTTTTCAGCACCTCCGCGATCGAGCGTGGGAATGATCCAGCACACATGCTTCTTCATCGGATGGTTCCGATCGAAGTGGTGCGCAGAATCGTTTCCCATTGGGATATACAAGCCGCAGGGGAATGCCGTTGGGCCAGCGAGTGCGCTCGACATACAGCAGCCTCCGCAATCCATTGCTGACGATGGATCTGCCAATCGAGCAATTGATTGAGAAGATCATGGGAGTCTCGGTAGCTCTTGATCGGTTGACCTTCTGCGAGCCAGCTTTTGGTCTCTGGTCCGTCGGCGGTGATGACGGGGACATCCGAATGAAGAAACATCAACGCGGAGAATTGATAAGCGACCGACGGGTTGGAAACGATCGCGAGATCCGCGACCTCTACGATTTCCTCGAGGTCGTCGAAGCCGTCAAACAGCAGGATCTCTCGATGCCAGCCACGATCCTTGATCGCATCCAGGATGTCGACGTGGGCAAACCCGCTTCCCAGGATCCACATCCGGACCGATGCACCCCGATCGAGCAGATCGCAAACCGCTTGAACGACCGGCATCAGCTCACTGGTCTCTGCGGTTCCGTAATGGACGATCAGATCGGTTCTCCCTGGGATGACCAGATCGCTCGAAACTTGGAATAGTGCGGCTGCAGCGGCAGCACGTGACTCTTGCGATCGTTCGACACGGATCGATGTCCAATCCGGTATTCGATCGATGCGGTGGGAATCGATGGACTGGCTGATCAGTGCGCGATGGGCGGCGGCTGAGGGAGCAATGATTCGATCGCATCGGCGACATGCATCGGCGGCTGCAGCTGACCCAAAGCATTGCCCCTTTGTCACCCCTTGAGTATCCGTGTCGATGGAATACCGAGCGATAACCGGCTTCTTCCATTTGGATGCTTTCGCGGTGATGGCTGCCAGAAGACCATCGGCCCGATCGACATAAATCGAGTCATAGGTATCCACATGTTGGGTCAGCCATGAGACGATCTGTTTTTGAAAATGGGCTTCGTTCCAGTTATTGCGCGGAGGAGGCAGAATCCGAGTGACATTCGCTCTGCGGAGCGTTAGGTTCTCCGGCCACGAGGGATGCCATCTTGCGGTCAATACATGCAGATCGATACCGCAGGTTCGAAGGCCGTCGACCAATTGCAGCAGACGATGGCTGCTGTCGTCGCTCATCGGCCAGAACTTGCGGGTGACTAAGACGAGTCTGTGAACGGATTCGAGGATGCTCAACGTGAAGTACTCAATGCTCAATGCGGCAGCGGCTGTTTCAGATCGGCCTCTTCCAATACTCCTACATACGGAAGATTGCGATAGAGATCTTCGTAATCTAATCCGTAGCCGACGACGAAGGCGTTGGGAATATCGAAAACGCTGTAATCCGGTCGCTGAGTCACCTTGCTGGTCCCTTCTTTCCTCAGGAATACTGCGGTCCGAATACTCTTGGGATTCAGTTTCTGGAGGCGAGCCGTCACTTCCACAAGCGTATTTCCGGTATCGAAGATATCGTCGATCAGGAGGACATCGCGTCCGCGTATATCGAGCATTCGGCTATCGTCGATCTCGAGTTCCCCCGGGGTCATTTTGCCCCGATACGAGCTGACGGCAATCAAGCTGATCCGGACTGGCATCTCGAGTCGGCGTATCAGGTCGGCGAGCATGACCAGGCTACCGGTCATGATAGCAACAATCGTCAAGGGCGAATCGCCGTAATGCTCGTGCAGTTGCTTCGCCAAACGCGCGATCCCATCATGAATTTCCTCTTCGCGAATCAATACCTTCATGGATGGATCACCCAAAGCGCGTCTTCGGCTCGCAACAGCAAGCTCGAAGATGTCGCCGCCAAAGTGGAGCGAACCTTGGCATCGAGCTTGATCGTGCCGAGATTCTTAAAGTTCTCGCTCGCCGCAATCGCGGTGACTTCGCCAATGTCGGAAACATTCACCACCGCATCCCCTAAGATCACTGGCGATGAGAAAAAATTACCGCCGATTCGCTCGCTCCAAAGCTGTCGGCCATCTTCTAAAGAAATGCACGATACGATTCCCGCATCCGACCACAGGTACAAGTTTCCTCGATAGGCCAGGGGTGTCGGGACATAGGGTGCCGCTCGCGTGATTCGAAAACGCTCCGCTCCTTCCTGGATGTCGAACGCCACGAGCAAATTGTCTTTGCCACCCATGGAGCCGTGACTGGCGATCGCCAAGCCGTCCTCCAAAACCATAGAAGCGCAAACTCGCAAGCGGAAACAATCATGGCTCCACCGGATATCCCCAGTCTTCAGATCGATCCCAAAGATCCCTTGCCCCGTTGTGGCACATACCAGTTCCGTTGCACCATCGACACGGCGAACTGCAGGGACGCCGTAACAGACTCGGCGCGTCGGCAAGGGTCGTTCCCAAACCGTGCTCCCCGTCTCGGCATTCAAGGCGATCATGCGGTCTTCCCCCGGCTGGACGCCTCGTTCGAGTTCCTCCGCATCCTGGCTGTTCAATAGGATCACCAATCCATCCACCAAAATCGGTGATGTTCCAAATCCATGTTGTGATACATACCGTCCTAGATCGCGCGACCATATCTCTTCACCGCTGTGCGTGAATTTCTTGACAAGCACCCGCAAAGGATCTCCCCAAGCAAACACCACACCGGTTTCGTCGACTGCCGGTGTTGTCGACGCGTAGGAGCTAAAGGAATGAAGCCGATGAAGAACACTGGTATAGCTATGTTGCCATTCGATGCTTCCTCGTTTCCAATCGACCGCAATCACATAGCGCGATGCATCGTCGGAAAACGAGGACATAAGGTATGCTTTGTCTCCCCAAACAACCGGGGATCCGATGCCGGTACCCGGAAGCGATATCCGCGTCGCCCGATCGACATCCCACGGCCATGCGACTGGACTGGTGCTGACAACGCCGCGTCCTTCAGGGCCTCGAAATCGCGTCCAGGGTTCCGTGGGCGTTTGGCTGTGGAGGTTCGTTGTTGGCAGGCACCATGCCATGCTTATGGACACAACTGTTGCGATGAGTTGAAAGCTCTTCATGGGAACATTCGCACTCCTACGGTCAACAAGATATTGGCGTAACGCTGAACGTCTGCGGTCTGTACAGTCAAGATATGGTCATCGGTCGCGACCGCTTCATAGAATTTCCATTTGTCGATCGGTTTCAGATCGAGTTCGAGTCCAGCAGCTTTTAAAGTCGCTCGATAATCCGACCAAACGGGTGGATCTCCGTCGAGCGCGTAGGGACCGCTGGTCTCCGTTTGCATGGTGCTTACGGCTTCGATCGGAATAGCGGACACGATCGCCTCGAGCACTTGATTGCATGTCACCACACCGGGCATCAAATTCAGACTGACCAGTTCACTTCGCGGCCCCCGTTTGCTGGATGCTGGATAGTTGCCGTCGGCAATCAAAATCGTGGCGTGATGCCCCGCCTCCCCGAGAATTCTCGACAGCACAGGATGGATCAATTTGCTTCGAAGCATAGCGGCGGACCTGGGGCGAAGGGGGAGAGAATATGTGAAGACAGAATACGCCTTCCAGTGTATCCCATCTTTCATGACCGGCGAAGCGGTCTGGCCTGGGCCGTTGGCCTCGTGCTCACTTCGGCGCACCTATTTGTTCAGAAATTTTTGGCTTGTTCAGAAATTTTGGCTTGTTCAGAAATTTGGCTGGGCTGGGATTGGCATGCGAACAAGCGGTTCGTGGCCCGGCATCCATTGCAGGGGGTCGGCCTCCAGTTCGCGGCGGGCGGCCTGGTTGATAGCGTCGACCAGTTCCGGTTGGCTGAGCAAGGATTCCCGCAGCCCCTGGACGAGGTTTTCCGGCCCCTCAATTCCGGGGATCCCAACACCGTCGGCCACGATGGTGATTGCCGGTGGCTTGTCCCCGAACCCCAACTGACTTGTAAACGAGCGGAGCCACTGGGCGAGTTTTTCTTGCAGTGCGATCCGATTCGATCCGTTACGAGATGCCGAAAGGTCGGCTGGGTAATTTTCGGGCTGGTTCGTCGATTCGGAGATCGGCTCCGATTGGCCATTGTCCGCTCCCTGCGGTGACTGGAACCACTCCCCAAAGGCCTGTGTCGCTTGTTGAGCGAGATTCTGGGCGGTTCGTTGGACGACCGGAATGGTTTTGGGAAGGACTGCTGAGAGGAAGGAAGCGGGAATAGTCATCCGACTCTTTGGTGCCCAAGTTTCGTTCCATAAAGCTACTTTTACGCCGCGCGGAATCTTTGCCGAATGAATGGGGTATCGGCATCTGGGATGCCTAGCATGAGTTTTTGGCCTAGGAAAAGTTTGTAAGCTATCGCGACGGAACCGTTATCCAAGGGGTGACGGGAAATGTCTTGATGAATTAACCTAGAAATAACTCTGTCGCGTCCCTGAACTTGTTTTTTCGCCGTTCGATGATTCTTTTGATCGACAACTACGATTCCTTTACCTACAACCTCGTTCAGAGGCTAGGGGAAATCGACTCGAACCTCGATGTTCAAACTTGGCGAAACGATGCCTTGAGCATTTCGCAGATTCGGGCCATGCGGCCCGATCGGATCATTCTGTCCCCTGGGCCATGCACTCCCAATGAGGCTGGTATTTGTTTGGATATCATTAAGGAGTTGCACACCGAGTTTCCGATTCTCGGGGTCTGTCTGGGCCATCAATCGATCGGCCAGGCTTTTGGTGGTAAAGTCGTTCGTGCGCCGGAACTGATGCATGGAAAAACCGATCGCATCCATCATGACGATCGGGGGATGTTCCACGGGCTTGCCAACCCGTTTGTGGCCACACGCTATCATTCCCTCGTAATTCAGCCCGACACATTGCCAAATTGCCTCGAGGTCTCCGCATGGGTGGACGATCTTCGGGGAAATCGGATTATTATGGGGGTTCGTCATCGTGAATATGCGGTCGAAGGCTGGCAGTTTCATCCTGAGAGTTTTCTCACCGAGCCTGGACCGGTATTGTTGGAGCGGTTTCTGACCTGGAACGGCCCCGTGACCACCCCATCCTTGTCGTAGGTTCTCACCCTTTTCCCATTCCACCCCGCCCCCTCTGAAGCATGCTCTGCGTAACCATCGCCCGTACCCGTCACAAGCACATGCTCAACGAGCATAAAGAGGTCGCCGCTCTTGGTGCGAAATTGGTGGAGTTGCGGCTCGACTACATCGGCAGATCGATCGATCTACCCCGGCTCCTCAAAAATCGCCCAACCCCGGTAGTGGTCACCTGTCGACGTAAGGACGACGGCGGCCGCTGGGAGCGTACTGAAGAGGAGCGGTTGATGTTGATTCGACAATCGATCGCCATGGGGGTCGAGTACATCGACCTCGAGGACGACATTGCGACCAAGATACCTCGATATGGCAAGACCAAGCGCATTGTCAGCGTCCATAACTTCGAGGGGACTCCGGATCATTTGGAGTCGATCCACGAGAGTCTTTGCAAGCATGATGCGGACATCGTCAAAATCGCGGTGACCTCGCGAGGGTTTTCCGATACCGCGCGCATGTTGCGGTTGATGCGTTCAGCGACTGTTCCCACCATCGGAATCAGCATGGGGGAATATGGTTCGATCACTCGGATTCTCGCTACCCGCTATGGTGCTCCCTTTACGTTCTGCGTCTACAACATCGATCGACGGGTTGCACCTGGCCAGTACTCCTACCACGAGATGAAAGAGATCTTCCGCGCCGACACGATCGGACCCAACACCCGTTTGTTCGGGGTGGTTGCCGACCCGGTTGCTCATTCCTTTAGTCCTTTGCTTCACAACGCCTGCTTCGAACATCATCGTTTGGACTATCGCTATATTCCGTTCCGCGTTGCTCCCGCAGATTTAGAGGAATTCCTGAATTGGTGTCTTCAGGAAAAGATCGGCGGCCTGAGTGTGACGATTCCTCACAAACAAGCGGTGATGCCCTATTTGACCCATGTCGAATCGGCTGCACAGGGAATCGGCGCCTGCAACACGATCGCTT
>JAGWWZ010000255.1 GCA_018970165.1 Planctomycetota bacterium
AGAATCGACGCGTCATCAAGCATTGCCGCGCAAAATGATCGCACTTGGGATCTCCGACTCCGTACAAAGCGTGAATCGATTCGGGTTCATCTGCAATATCCAGAGTCTCCGGTGCCCGACTCTGCATGCGGAACGCAAGTTCAAAACTTTCGATGCGAGCCGCCAGTTCGTTTTCGTTGGCATGGTTCTCTAAGTGCATTCGGTTGAATTGAGCGAGCGAGTCCAACTGTTGCCTTTGGATAGATGTCGTCAGATTGCTGAGCAACTTGAGGTTTTCGATCGCATCGCCTGTCGGCTTCAGGTAGGTTCCTTGATAGACTCCGGGGAGGAACCCTGCGGACCAATTAGCGGCATGTCCTTTCGGAAGCCCTCTTCCCTTCGGATCGCTCATGACGACGAACGCCGGAAGATCTTGGCTTTCACTCCCGAGTCCGTAAGCCACCCACGAACCAACGCAGGGAAACCCCATGCGAGCCATTCCCGTATTCATCGCGAAGAGTGCGGGAGAATGGTTGTTGGATTCCGTATAACCCGAGTGGATGAACGCCATTTTATCGACGTGTTCACCCAGATGCGGAAAGATCGAAGACACCATCTTGCCGCATTGGCCGCGCGGAGTGAACTCGAACGGAGACTTCATCAGGTTTCCAACAGCGTTGCGGAAGAAACCGGTTGTGTCTGAAAACGAAGCGTCAAATTCCTTGATCGATTTGCCGTCCGCTCGCACCAGTCCTGGTTTGTAGTCCCACGTGTCTACTTGACTGGGCCCGCCATTGACAAAGATCCAGACCACTCGTTTCGCCTTGGCAGGAAAATGGGGTTCGCGTGGAGAAAGCGGACTCTGCGATCGATCCCCCAAACCATCCGCAAGGGCTCGCGATGTCAGCCCGCTCTCCGCGAGAAGGGTGCTGAACCCGAGCCATCCGAAACCGCAGCCCGCATGGTGGAGCCACCGTCGCCTTGCCTGAATGTTCGTTAGATCGTGAGTCGCGGTCTTATCAATCGACATAGATAAACTCATTGCAGCAGAGAAGTATTTGACAGAAATCAGCGACCGCCATTTTCTCGGGTGAGCCCGACGATTGCTCTCGGCGCATCTGTTCGGCACTGGCAATGAATCGCAACGCGCCTTCACGTTCCGACTCCGTTGGCATGCGTGATAAGATGCGCAAAAAGATCGAGTCGAGTTGCTGTGCACCGAGCGGAGTCGGCATTGAATTCGCAATCGACTCGGCCGCCGATCGCGATATCGGGTGATTCATGAGCGCAAGAGCTTGCGGGGCGATGGTGGTCGACTGGCGCTGGCCGATGCTGACCAAATGCTCGGGCCAATCGAAGAGCATCATCATCGAAATCAACTGACTCCGTTTGATGAAGAAATAAATGCTTCGTCGCTTCATGTTGGCGTCGAGCGTCCCTGGGCCGTACATCGTTCGATCCATCATGCCCGAAACAGCCAGCAGCGAATCGCGAACCGCTTCCGCCTCGAGTCGTCGCGGCGGCCGATACCACCACAACTGATTGTCTGGATCGCTTGCCATGCGAGGATCATCGGCAGAGCGATTCCCCTGCATGTAGGTTTTGCTGGTCATGATCCGCTTGTGCAACGGTTTCAGTTTCCAGTCATGACGGATCAGATCTTGTGCCAGCCACTCGAGCAGTTCCGGATGCGTAGGTGGTTGCCCTGTGGAGCCGAAGTCATTGGGCGTTGCGACCAAACCGCGTCCGAAGTGATGCTGCCAAAGTCGATTCACGATGACCCGTGCTACCAAGGCACCCGAACCGGCTTCCGTATCGGTGAGCCACTTTGCGAGAGCAGCTCGTCGATAACTGGATTTCGGGTTTCTCTTTTCCAGCGTCTCCCATTGCAGATCGCTGCTCCTATCCTGCTGACGCACGAAGACGCGAGGAATACCCGGCGTCACCACGGAAACTTTTTGCTCGACATCCCCGCGACGAAGCAAATGGGTCTCGGGATAAAAGTGGGGGTAACCTCGATCATCGGCGTGATGAGGGACATGCCGCTCCCCTTCGGTGGTCACTAGGATTTTGGTAAGACGCAGCGGAGGCCCATCCTTTTCGAGTTTCGCCCGACGCGATTGAAGGTCTTTCCAAGTCGAAGAAGTCGTTTTGTACCATGCGATCGCGAGTGTCCATGCTTCGCTAGAGCGAATCGCCTCGCTCGGTTCATCGGAATCGGTAATGGCTTTGGCAAGAGACTCGATCGCTTCGACAATGTCGCTCGGCGGATCATTGCTACCGACTTCCACCGGTGGCATCGACTGATTTGAAATCGAGAATCGCACGCGACCGATCGAGTGTTTCGGATTGGGATGATGAAATCGCAGCGTGAACCGCACGCGATCTCCAGGCAGGGACTTGAGGGCTGAGGTCAGATGAAAAACCGCAGCTTGACTCTTGCCGATTTGACCATCGACGGCCCAACCGGAGACAAGGTCGGTATCGATCGATGCTGCCACCGAGAGTGTGTCAGCGTTCTGTTGGTGGGTTGCTCGCGGTTGATCGAGCACAAGCGGAATCGCTTTGGGCTCGGTTTCTTTTGCAACGGAAGCTTCCGAGTAGCTTGGCAGATGCTCTACCACCAGGTTTCCAAGAGCAAAGTTTCCATTTCCTGCACGACCAGGTCCTTGACGAGGGAGCGAGGCATCTGCGAGGGCTTCGATCCGAATCGAAGACCATTCGCCTTCGGAGACGCGAGCGGTGAAGGTAATCGTTTCTTGGTTGGGAGCATCGCCGATGGCTAGGTAGGAACCATCCGTTTGAGATTGGAACTGGCTTCCCGCACTCGCCTGAATTTCGCCGCTCAGGATTCGCCATGGAGAAACCGTGCGAGAAGATGCAGTGCTATCATCGGCTGTGCGATTGTTGGCTTGGGAACGGACATCGCGGAGCATCCGCGTGAACTCTGTCGCCAGTCCGGTCGCCTCGAAACGCGCGATATCTTGGCGGACCTGCTCGAGATCGGCTGCGTATTGTGCCTTGATCTTTTCATTTTCGTCGGGGTGCAGGTCGAATGTTTTCTCCGAACGGATGACCGATGTGAACGCAGACGCGAACCGATAGTAATCTTCGCTCGAGATCGGATCAAATTTATGATCGTGGCATCGCGCACATCCGATCGACAGTCCGAGGAAAGCGACACCTGTTGTTGCCGTCATATCGTCGAGTTCGTTGTAACGAGTGGATTCGAATTCCCGTTCTGTGAGTTGCGTGGGGAAGGCTCCTGCGCCGAGAAAACCAGTCGCCATCCATGCCAGTGGATCTTGGGGCGCAAGTTCATCTCCAGCGATCTGCCATTGAGCAAAGCGATCGAAAGGCATGTCTTCGTTGAATGCTCGGATGAGAAAATCGCGATAGTGGTAGGCGCTGGGTCGATCGTAATCTTGTTCGTAGCCAAACGACTCCGCGAATCGCGCGATGTCCATCCAGTGACGGGCCCATCGCTCGCCGTACTCGGGACGGGCAAGCAATCGGTCGATCAGTTCGGACCAGGCTCCTGCGGATAGTGAGCTCGACTCTCCCGAGGAAACCTGAAGTGACTGAACGGCCTGCTCGAGTTCCTCTGGCGTTGGCGGGATACCCAAGAGATCGAACCAAGCGCGGCGGACCAAGACTCGCGCATCAGCGACTGGTGACGGACGAAGTTGTTTCTTCGCGAGCGAGTCATGGATGAAGGCATCAATCGGATGCGAGTCGCTCGGAGGTTGGATCGATTGCAAAGGTTGCAACGACCAGAATTTGCGGCCTGCCTCCAAGTCCATCGCACGTTGCTTGAGCGGTTGTGATTCGCGCCGCGGGTCGACGGCTCCATCGTCGATCCATCTCTGAAAGTCATCGATGACACTCTGTGGCAACTTGCCCGTTGGAGGCATCTCATACTCTTCGTACCGCAATGCCTTTAGTATCAGGCTTTCGCCCGATGGTTGGATGGCAGGATCATCCGAATGCCCGGCAGAAACGGCCGGGCCCGTATCGCCACCTCGCAACATGCCATCGCGGCTATCGAGGAAAAGATTCCCTTTGAGTTTCCCTCGGGTTGCTGCATCTTGGGAGTGACAGCCGTAGCAATGCTCCACCAAAACGGGTCGAATCTTGTTTTCGAAAAACGCGAGTTGGTCCGGCGTCGGTTCCGATTTGCTATCCGGGGTGGCTTGGGCGAATACTGATACTTGGCCGAGCGATAGCCATACGAAGCCCAGAACAATCGCGACGCACAGGGGGGAACGAGCCATCATGGTCATAGCGAGCGACAGGGGAGACGGGGCAAGGAAAAAAGACATCCAATACACTCTTTACAGGATAGCGGATCATCGTTTGCAATGCGGACATTTCCAAGAGATTCGGTCACAGAAGCCCTTGGATTGCGGGAACCCTAGGGTCAAGTACAATTCAAGACGTCAGCGCTGCTCCGGGTAAGACTCCCGGGTCTCTGGGTGGCACGCCCCCTACAGCCGGACGGCACGCCCCCAACGACCGGGTGGCACGCCCTGAGGCTTTGCGAAGGGC
>JAGWWZ010000071.1 GCA_018970165.1 Planctomycetota bacterium
GCTGAACGACGTGGAGGATCGAAACCTCCAGTGGGGAAAAAATCTCACATCGTTTCGGTCTCGGCATAGCAAATCTCCTCAAAAGCGTACCATAACAAATTGCCATCACCATGGCAATAGGTGCCAGGCACCTATTGACGCCTAGCGTCGAGTACGGTGGTGTGGTAGGAGCGTTGATTTACCTACTGGCGAGATTGGGGGGTGACTTTGAAGCGGAGAACTTCGTCTTTGCGACGGACCGCGATCTCGGTCTCCTGACCTACCTTGAGCGCTTCGATCGCGTAGGTGTAGTCATAGATATTTTCCACCTTGCGACCTGCGAGTTCGATCACAATGTCCTTGGCTTGCACCCCTGCCTTGGCCGCTGGCCCGTCTTTGGAAACCCCTGACAACAACACACCCTGGATATCCCCCTGGGCATAATCGGGGATCGACCCCAAGTACGCGGTCATCGCGGCCCGAGTTCCTTGATTCTCAGGAGCCTTCTGCTCGGTGAATTCGGGGATTGCCTCCGATATCGCAACGCTTCGTGTGATCAAACCCATAAGCTGCGCGATCTTGGCCGCTCCTTCGTAATTGAGCAGCTCCGGCGTGTCCCGCGGGGTGTGATACTCCGAATGCGAGCCGGTAAAAGCTGACAAGATCGGAATCCCCTTGAGGTAAAACGAGCTGGCATCGGTCGGGAGATAACTGTCGTTTTGCAACGTCACGGGCAAACCGACCACCGCATTGCGTCGCTCGATCTCCCCTTTCCAAAACGGCGAGGAGCCAATCCCTTGCAAGACGAGTTGCTCCCTCAATCGACCTACCATGTCGAGATTCAAACATGCAACAATTGCCGGGTAGAGCTTGTTACCCTCGGACTTGGGCAGATGGGGATAGATTTCGTGAAAGTGATCGACGAAATGCGATGAACCGAGCAATCCCATCTCTTCGCCGGACCATGCAGCAAACAGTATATCGTGCTTGAGCTGCAATCGCCCCTGTTTCTTTTGCAGGGCGAGCGACTGTGCGATTTCGAGCATCGCAGCTACCCCGGAAGCGTTGTCATCAGCACCGCGGTGAACTCCTTGACGTTCTTCATCGCGCGCCAAGCTCGATCCGTTTGCACCCGTGCCCAAGTGATCGATATGCGCACCGACAACGATGATCGAATCGGCGGGCTTATCCCCCGCGCGAAGCACTCCCAACACGTTGGTCCCATATCGTTTTACTTGTTTGAGATCGATGGTTGCACGCACCACGACATCGGGTAGCACAAAGCCCATCATCAACTCGCCTCGATCGAGGGTCGTCTGCAAGTCCGCGAGTTTCTCTTCGCTCTTCTCAAACCATTTCTCGGCGACCGCATCAGAGACGCTGATGGCAGCGATGCTGGAACCCGAAAGCGAACCATCGCTTTGCAAAGGTACGAGTTGTTGCCGAACGCCGCTCTTGGGTCCGCTCACTACGATGATCCCTTTGGCTCCGCGATCGCGAGCGGCCATGGCTTTGTAACGCAGGGAACTGTGCCTCGCTAAATGCTGTCGTCGTTCCGGCGACACATCGCTAGGCATCTGCCGCAGGACCATGACCCATTTGTTCTCCACATCCAAATGGACATAGGAATCGTATTCCTGGAAACCTTGATCGGCCGGTGCAACGATGCCGTAACCAGCGAAGACGACTTCGGACGGCTCGATACTGGTCGAATTCGAGAAGACGAGCGGTCGCCAGTCCTCGTCCAGCTTCCAGGTCGCGTCTCCCGATTGCAACACGTTGCTCGATAAAACATCGACGCCAGCGGTATACGGAAACGATTGAAAGAAAGGACCGATCGAATCATCAGCGGGAATGGATGTATCCTTTGCGGCATCGGGAGGTCCCGGTTGTCGCTCTTTGCCAGCGGGTTGGAGCCCAAGCGATTCCATGTAGCTAGCGACATAAGCGGTTGCGAGTTGCTCGCCGGGTGTGCCGGTCAATCGACCTCCCAGTTCCGGACGGCACAAGTAATCGACATGCCGACCAACATCGGAGGCTTTGTAGTCCAACTCAGTTGTCGCTGCATTGGATTTGGCCAATCCCGATGCTTGAGCGATGGCGGCGGGGTTGAGTGCCATCTCCTTCGTAACAGAATTCTTGGCGCTCGCATCCTTCACGTTGGAAGATGGAGGAAGTTCCAGGGCTTCGCGGGCTGCGGCATCGTTCCATTGACCGATGAAGATCTGCGATTTCTTGTCGGCCGTCCGATTGCTGGTCCATGCCAAGCTCTTGCCATCCGGGGTGAAGACTGGAAGGCCATCAAAGCCATCGGTGGTTGTGACTCGCACGGGTTCATGCGTTCCTGCGGCATCGACGAGATACAACTCGAAGTTCGCGAAGCCTTGCAGGTTGGTCGCAAAGATCAGGTAATCGCCGCTCGGATGGAAGTATGGCGCCCAGCTCATCGCCCCCAAACGAGTGAGTGCTTTCGCATCCGAACCGTCGAGGTTGGCGGAGAAAACCTCTGCTGTCGCGCCATCCTCACTGAATCGACGCCAGCAGATCCGTTTGCCATCGGGAGAGAAGAAAGGGCCACCGTCGTAACCGAATACGTCGGTGATCTTGCGGACATCTGTACCGTCGGCTCGCATGACGTAGAGATCCAATGCGACCGCTGGGTCATTTGCGAACAGAGTTTGTTCTCGCTCGGAGAGAGGACGCTCATAAGCCTCGCGGTTCGATGCAAAGGCGATGAATTGTCCATCAGGACTATAAGAACCCTCGGCATCATAGCCTAGGGTTCGCGTGAGGTTGGTGTATTGCCCAGTGGTTCGGTTCCATTCGATCAAATCGAATTGAGGATCATAGTCCCAGGCGTAGCGGCGAGTCTGGCCGCTTGCGCGAAATGCCAACTCACTTTGCTGCTTAGTGATCGCGTCGGGATCTTGTTGAGTGGAGGCAAACAGAACTCGGTCTCCATCGGGATGGATCCATGCGCAAGTCGTCTTGCCGAACCCTGGGGATACTCGTTCGATGTCGCCGGTTTCGCGATCCATCCAATAGATTTGATAGAACGGATTGGAGGGTTCGCGTTCGCTTTGGAACACCATGCTTCGACCATCGCGACTGAAGTACCCCTCGCCGGACCGAAGTCCTTCGTAGGTCAACTGCCGTACGCCACTGAGGAATCGGCTTTCCGATTGGACCGGGTCCGATGTTGCAATCGAGGATTCTTGAGCTAGGCTGAATGCCAACCCTGCAGACCAGAATGACAAAGTCAAACCAAGACGCTTCGCAGTATCTTTCATGGAACGATCTTCACACCGGTAAGAGTGATTCATTGTGCGGCCAAATTCCGCAGTTTTGCTCGCAAGTGGCCGCTATCCCAAAGAGTATTAGACAACCATCGTAGCTCGTCGGCTAGCGCAATAGACCCAGGATCTAACCGGACTAATCAGGCGATGGGCAACCGGCAGGAATTGTGATACACTTGACGGACTTTTCCAGTAGTTTTTAGTGTTTCTCGACTCTACGGATGGTTCCTATGACCCTCGATCAATACAGCCTTTGTCCGTGCGGCAATGGCAAAAAAGTAAAGTTCTGCAAGTGCAACGAGCATTTCCAGGAAATGCAAACCATCCACCGAATGATCGTCGGGGAGCAAAATGTCGCCGCCCTGGATCGGATCAATGCCAATCTGAAGTCCATGCCTTCGGAGCCATGGCTATTAGCCATGAAATGCGAACTGCTCCTCCAGCTTCGGGAACTCGAATCGCTCGAGGAATCCTCCGCAAAATTCATACGCCTACAACCCGATAATCCTTTGGCCAAGTTGTATCGGGCCCTCGTGGCGGTAATCCGTGGAAACACCGAAGAGGGAGCAACTCTGTTGTTGCAAGCGATATCGGAATCCCAAGAGCAACTCCCCCCAATAACCGCCACCGTGGCGATTAACCTCATCGAGACGATGGCCCAACGGGGAATGGTCCTACCAGCATTGATGCACGCGGAATTGATGTTCGACATGGGAGAGGCTATGGCCCGTATCGCAACGGGCGCGGTCGAATCCCTCATCGGCCATCCACAAGCCGGAACGCTCTCGCAGGAAACTCTCCCATCGGCATCGTCCGGCGAGGGAACTCAGTACGCCGAACGGCTAGCCGAAGCCGAAGCCTTGATTGCTAACTACCGCATCTCGGCCGCAAAAACCAAGCTTGAATCGATCCAACGCGAATTCGGTCAGCAACCTCCTATCCTCCAAAACCTACTCTACTGCCAACTCCTGTTAACCGATCTGGAGAACGCAGCCCTGACATGCCGCAAACTAGCCAGCAGCGTCATGCTCGATGAGCCGCAGCGCATCTACTACCAGTCGATGGTCTACGAACTGGCACCCAAGACCGGAGGGGTCACCCAGGCCGAAGATCTCTCGGTCTACACGATCGAAGATCCAGAGTTCGAGACATCGCTAGCCTCCTGCAAACTCCTGACTCCCATTCCCGTCGAACAAGTTCGAGGAATTCTACAGGCCTTCATGGACGAAGAAGTTCCTCCCAAGGCAGCCTTTGCCACGCTGCAACCAGTTCTCCAAGAACAGTTCGCGGACATCGAGGCCCAGCGTCCAGGATCCTGGTTGGCATTCTATGGCAAGCAGACCGACAAGCCAGCGCGGTTAGTCGTTTTGGAACCGGGCTTCGGGTACCGCAAGACTCTCATGGAGCAAGTCAAGCGAGAACTCGGCCTGATGAGCCTCAAGCGAGAATTGATCGAACAGCTGCACGTCGCGCCACTCGCTATGGGCAACAGCCAAATCCTGATTCGCAACGAAGTCCCAACCGAACGTCGAGAAGCCCTTCGCGATGCCATTCGCCAACTGACGCTCGATGATGTTCTTGATATCTCCTTCGAGTGTCTCGGTGGCCGCACCCCCCGCGAGTGCGCTGGCTCGGCCGAGCATCGTCTTGCGTTGCAAGCTCTACTCCTGTCATGGCAATCGCAAAATCCGAGCACGATGGATGACTCTGATTTCCAACATCTGCACCATTTGCTACAAGTCTCTCGCCCATCCCTCTCGGCTGAAGATGATGTCTTTGATCGGGTCGGCGGTGCGGCTTACTATTGGACCGATCTGACTACTATCGATCCACGCAGCTTGATCCAACTGATGCAATCGGTTTTGGCCCGATCGGTCACTACGATGTATCGATCCTTGGTCGAGAAATCCGATACGATCGCTTGGCCAGAAGACTTCAGATTGTCCGCCGAGTACACAACACTCAACCTCAAGACCCGTACCGTCACCGATCCCGCCGAAGCGGACAAACTGTTGCTGCGTATCATCGAAACGGGAAAGCAACTGCAACTCCCGGTCGGAAACGCTATTCTCGAGCGATTCGAAATACTCAACATGCTCGAGCGACGATCGGAAGCTCGCCAGTTCCTCGAAACTTCGCTTCGTGAAAACCCGAACGATCCAGTCCTGTTGCAATTCCTTCAAGCCGCGATGATGCAGCAGCAACAAATGGCCGCTCGACGGGGAGCGATGGTTGGCGGACCGGGCATGCCTAGCGGACCTGGAATGCCCGGTTCTGCCATGGCGTCCTCGTCAGGAGGTGCCGGCTCGAGCGGAATATGGACCCCCGATGGACCATCGCAACCATCACCCAGTGCCCCCGCCACAACAGGTGGCAGCAAACTCTGGATCCCCGGCCAAGACTGAAAAGCTGGGATTCTATCCCGATCCGAAAATCAGTAGGCCGGAAGATCAGTAAGCCGGAAGTGAAAACTTCTCAGGTTTTAGGTTGGGATCTTGTAGTCCTTGAGCCGCTGCAGTTCCTCGGCGACGCTGCTGCCATCGGGAGTCGCATCGCTATCGACATCGAACCATGCGTCTTCGAAACGGATATAACCTGCCTCGCCACGAGCCGATTTGCGGAGAGCAACGTTCGTTGTCAACGCGATGACCGCATCGGCCATCGCAACCTCAGGATAGCATCGGGGCTTGTTCTCAGGTGAGTTGTTGCGGATGCAATAGGCCCAGTGCTCGATTTCCTCGGTGTAACCGCGGCTGACCGGCCCTCCCGATGCCGCTGCCTTGGATACCGGTGCCGAGGTGCCGCCGCTAGCCTGTGTATCGAGTGCATAGCCGCTCCCAGCAGCTTTGACTCCTGCCGCCGCTCCGGTGTCTCCCTTGGAGTATAGGAACACATCTTGCTCTTTCTCGAGGATCAACGTTCCCTTGGTTCCGAGCACCACTTCGCCGTAACCGCCGTAGGTGTTGCCGTTGATCGATGAGTAGGTGACCACGACCTTCTTGTTGGGATCTTGTTCATAGCCCGGCAGTCCTTTTGCCCCACCGGGTAGCTTGTATCCGATGTCGAAGCGTTCGTCGTACTCCGGGCCTGGGAATTCATACATGCAGTAGACGTGATCGTCGGCATCGCGATCGGGCAAGAAAATATGTCGACCACCGACGGCGTGCACAGTGAGAGGTCTCGCCTTCTTGCCATCCTTGCGAAGCGCACTGCAGAAGATGGTTGACGCATCGAGCTGGTGGCTGCCAAGTTCGCCCATCAACCCAGCGCTGGTGCGATCGAACAATCGCCAACGGACCAATTCCTCCATCGCGGAGATCGTGCGATTCCCCATCGCCTTCTCGACATAGCCGAACCGTGCTGCATCGACAACATCCTTCATCCATGCTTCTTGTTGGGCAATCTTGCGCTTGAGTTGTTCGATCTCTGCGGGATTCTTGGCCTTGTCCAATTCCTTGACATACTTTTCGTAATCGGCCTTGATCTTGTCGGTCTTTCCGTCGGAATCACCACCGACCAACGGGGGCTGCCAGGAATCGTTCCCTGGCAGATTGCCTCGGTGCCATTGAGCTCGGATGTGGTGGAGTTGCCCGAGAACACCCCACTTGAGCAAATGAACCGCGTTGTCGTACAAGACGCTGTAGTGGCGTTGGTGGCCGGTTGCCAGATAAAGTGATTGGCCGCTCGGGCTCTTCATGTCTTTTGATAGTCTCGCCATGACCTTGCACTGGGCAACGTTGTGGGCCATGAGCTTCTCGGTGAGAACGTGTTTCCCTTTCATCATTGCTTGGATCGCGATCGGGGCATGCAAGTGGAGGGGAAGCGCGATGATGATCGCTTCGATGCTATCATCGTTGAGCAGCGCCTCGATACCTCCGTTGCTTGCATCGTAAACTTTAACGTTCTTCTTCGCTTCGTCTTCGTTGGCGTACTTGTATTGCTTGATCAGTCCGGGGCGTGTTGGGGTAGTCCAGTCGCCATGAAACGCGCGATAGATGCTGTAGGGACGAATGTCAGCGATTGCGGTGACCTGCACGTATTCTGGAGTGCAGCCGCCGATCAGCACACTTCCTTCATCGCCGGTGCCGATCACACCCACGCGAACGGGGTCGGCGAATTTCTCATAGCCGAAGTACATCGCACCCAGCCCGGCGCCGCTGACGGCCCCTGCAGCGATGACTCCCTGCAAGAACTCGCGACGGGTAAATCCGATCGCTTCATGGTAGTTGTCCTGGCCGATGGTCTTGTCTTCTGGGCTCAGTGTTCTCATTTGAATAAATCCTTTTGGAATGGTGAGTGATGTGTGCGGAGGAAGTTAGGGTTTCGCGGGAGCTTTGGCATTGCGATTCCAGAAGCTCCACGGCAAGAAATCTAGCCCTGCGTAGCGCCCCGCGTCGGCGAAGGCGACTACGAAACAAGCCAACATTTCGATGGCTTGGTAATAGGTAGGTTGAGTTCCCGGATATCCAGGAAACTGGCTCGCGACGACCGATACGAGAAACAGGCCAGCCGCCAGCCCGGCCAGAGGTGTAAGTAGACCGACAATCAGCAGAATTCCAACCGCCATGTCGAAGATCGGAATGATGCGATCCACTTGCCGAACCGTGATCTCCCCTTCGCCCGGGTATTTGAACTCCAGTCGCTTGCGGATCGGCTTGCCATCGGCATCCTTGGCCGGTTTCTTGGGGTCGGGAGCCGCTTGCTCGTCGGTCGCAACCGCGTTGATCCGTTCCTCAAGTTCGCGAACGGTTTGATCGATTTCCAACAGTACAGGACGACCGAGGGTCTTCCACTCCGACTCGACCGTATCCCGTTGTTTGCGAAGGGATTCAACACCGGAGCGAGCGGCATCGGCTTCGAGTTTCTTCATCCTCTCGATCCCTTGATTGTACTGTTCGATCTGCTGCTTCCATTCGTCGTATGTGCCTTTCCGTTTAGCGGCGAACTCTTTGAGGATGTCAGCAACCGCATTTCCCTGCGCTTCATCGAAGTTGAATTCCTTCGTCGCTCGGTCTGCGAATGCTTTGCAGATTTCCTCCATCTTCTTTGCATCCATGCGCATCGATCCGTCGTAGTCGGGAATCATCGCATGAAATTGTTTTTCGAAAGGCCCTTTTGCGGCAGCTAAGAACGGAGTCGAGGAAAAGTTTCCATCCCGAACTTTGGTCGCCCCTTCCTGAAAGAAATGCCACCCAATCGCGACTCGGAGAAGAACCAGAACGATGATGGCCGGCAACGTTAGCCGAGCTTTGCGAAGTAGCATTTGGGTATTGACCGAAACGGAGGGGAGGAAGGGTGGGGGTAGGGTGTCGACTGCAAGCCCTTGGTTGAGCCGCATTTTCCCTCAATAATGTAACTAGAGTATGGTCCAAAAGTGGTTCCGAGCCAAGCCTTTAGGGATTGGGAGCCAGTTCTTCAAGAATGGGCAGCACATCTTTTGGCTTGAGATGCCTGCCGAACAGGATTTTTCGATGGGCAGGGGACCAGGGAACGCCGTCCCATGCCCGGGCCGTCTGTCTGGGAATCGCAACCAGAATGGGAATATCCGAAAAAAGTGTGAGGGACTCGGATCGGTGATGGATGTACTCCGGCGTCCAGAATCCGGCAATTTCCAAAAGCACTCGTCCCGCTTGGCGGTGGACTGTGCGGTCATGGCAACTGGGTTCTCGATTTGCACTAGGATCGCGGATGAAAACGAAATCCGGAATGAACACCCGCTGACCTCGAACCAGAATTTCCCCCTCTCGGACTAACGACCAAGGGGCATGGGATTCCGTCTCCCATGCTTCCATCCAAGTTCGCTCGATCTCGGAATCGACTGAAGCATGGCGGGCAACCGGGCTTCGCAGCCCCGAGCGATCGTTGAGTTCCAAGATCGGTCCTGCCGGATAACCTCTATTGCTGGAACCCTTTCTGGGGCATCGCATGGTGGCGATCATTTCCCATCCTTGGCATGAGAGCAAGCCTGGCAGGAACTTAGCCATCGATGCACCGTAGCGGTGGGTATGTCTCAATACCGACGAGGGGCCATCGAGTTCGATACGGTAACCATTCTTGGTCTCCGAGATCGAATGCATCAATCCTGCCAGCTTGGCGTAACGCAGGATCAGTTTCCAGTCGGTCGTGGCTTCGATGCGGATCGAGGTGGCATCCAAGAGTGCGGCTTGGGTTTGAGCGACGTTGTATCGGGACAGCAAGTCGATAGGATCTTGGGGTGTTTCGAAAGCGCTCAGGCGATGATTTTCGATCAAGTCTTCATAGAGACGCTGTCGAAGCTCCGGCCAATCCACTCCCAGTTGCCGAGCAATCGATTGTTTCGCCGCTGACTCGGAATGATCGAGGATCGATTCGGGCTCGGCGATCATCGGATGATGCTGGGCGGCGATCGCAAAGACTCGGCGGCGCAGGTCAGCAGCCTGTTTGGGTTTGCCTCGATCAAAGCGACCATACTCATCGAGCAGCTTGCAGAAGGCGTTCATGCGTCGGATCGGACAATCGCGATCCTCCTCTAAAATCCTCGCGACCGATCGGTGGAGCTCTTGGCGGGTTTTGCGGATCCCGGATTCGTATACGGCTATCATGCGGCGAGCCAGTTCCGGATAGATCGCATGCGCAGCGGTCGTTAAACGATCTGGGATGATGCGACCATTCTCACGATGGGCGATGGCGAGCTCGCGGGTAAGCATCGTTCCTCCGTCGTTTCCGGGATCGCTTGACTTCATTGGTGTCTTCCGTCACCACTTCGTATAGCGTTGCGCGAGCATCTCCTCGGCGGCGGAGAATGCGTCCCAATCGCTGTTTGGCCTGCCGCGTGGTCGCTTTGCCTCCGAGAATGACCGCTACCTTGACCTCGGGTAAATCGACCCCTTCGTCGAGAACTTGATTAGCGATCAGCGCGGGATAAACGCCATCGCGAAGACCTTCGAGATAATCGAGTCGTTCCCGTTTACCGCAATGGCTCAACAAGCAGGGGATCAAAAAGCGAATGGAGATCTCCCTCGCCATCAAGTTGGAACCAGTAAAGACGATGATCGGACTGCCAAGATGGAGTCGGAACAGATCTTCGAGAACGCGAAATTTCTCCTCCGCGCGCTCTTCGATCGACTCTTTTTCACGAAAGGCCTTTAGAATTTTGGATGCTGTTCCATCGATTAGGCTTTCCGCGGATAAGTCTCTCCATTGAAATGCCGGGTCTTCTTCGCGTCGTTGATAGACATACGAAGCGATCTGCTCGGCCAAGAGATCATAACGGGCTCGCTCGGGGGGATTGAGTTTGACTGGGATGCGAACTACGTCGTAATCAGCCAGGGTCTTCCCGCGAACCTCCATGATCGGAAGTCGATAGACCACCGGCCCGATCAAATGCTCGATGTGCTCCATCGCGGCATCCGTGGGCTCAAGCGTGGCGGTTAGCCCAAGTCGCTGTGTGGCGATCGATTGTCTTGCTGCATCGCTCCGAATGGGACCGGTCAGATGATGGCACTCATCGAAGATCAACAGATCGAATCGATCGCCGATCTTGGGCATATGGATGCATGCGCTGGCATAGGTCGTAACGGTCACCGCGCGAATATTCATGACGCTATCGCCTAGAATCCCTGCATCGTAGGAGAGCCCCCTCAGTATCCGTCGATGCCACTGGTACATCAAATCGCGGACTGGCGCTACGATCAATGTTGTGCATCGCGATTCCGCCATCGCTTGCAGGGCGACCTCGGTCTTGCCCGTACCCGTGGGCATCACCACTACGCCGTTTCGAGTCGAGAGCCAAGCCGCGAGACCGTTCTGTTGCTCCATTCGCAGTGGCGGCAGATTCATGCTGGGAAAGACGACCGACGCTTCCGATGCGATCGGCACGTCGAGATCGATCTGACAAAGGCGAACGATTTCCGCGATTCGGCGATAGTGCAATGCATCGCATCGCCAGCAGTCGCTTCGAGGATCCCACTTCCACGGCACATCGCTGAACAGCAATTTGACCGCGCTAGCAGGCAAACCCTGGAGAGTCAGGGTTCCTGCGTCGAATCGAATCGCGCCTGTCGTTGAGTCCTGCGTCATGAGCCTGATTGTACTCAATTGCAGTATCGATCGTACCTCGCAATCGCGAGGATGCGATGCAGTTATTCGACCGTGACGCTCTTGGCTAGATTGCGAGGCTTGTCGACATCGCAGCCCCGGGCGATCGCGATGTGATAAGCGAGCAATTGAAGCGGGATCGCCGCGACAACCGGTTGGAGGAAATCCTCGACATGCGGAATCTCAATGACATCGTCGACGAGTGTATCCAGCCTTTTGTCCCGCTGATCAACGATAGCAATGACAGGCCCGCCTCGCGCCTTGACCTCTTGCAGGTTGCTCATCACTTTGTCGTACACATGCGATCGAGAAAGGATGAATACCGATGGCGTATGTTCATCGACTAACGCGATCGGTCCATGCTTCATCTCTGCCGCTGGATAGCCTTCGGCATGTATGTAGCTGATCTCTTTGAGTTTGAGCGCACCTTCGAGAGCCGTCGGAAAATTGTAGTGCCGGCCCAGATAGAGAAAGTTGGTTGCATCTTTATACTTGTCGGCGATGCGACGCGTGACCGAATCGCATTCGAGTGATCGCTCCACCGCATCGGGCAAGGCTTCCAGGTTATCGATGATCCGCTGGCCCGCTTCGTAGCTGAGATAGCGCAAACGACCAAAGTAAAGGGCGAGCATCGCCAAGACGGAGAGTTGCGATGTAAAGGCTTTGGTGGACGCGACCCCGATCTCGGGACCGGCATGGAGATAAACACCGCCGTCTGCTTCCTGTGCGATGCTGCTGCCGACGACGTTGCAGATCGCGAGAGTGTGATGTCCCTTGCGTTTCATCTCGCGCAGGGCTGCGAGAGTGTCCGCTGTTTCGCCACTTTGTGTGATGCCAAAGATGAGGGTGTCGTGGTCGACTGGAGGATTGCGGTATCGAAGTTCACTCGCGTATTCGACTTCGACAGGAAGCCTCGCGAACTCTTCGATCAGGTATTCGCCCACGAGCGCTGAATGCCAACTCGTTCCACACGCGGTCAAGATAATGCGATTCACGCTGCGCAATTGCGAGGGTGTCAGGTTAAGTCCACCGAACTTCGCGGTGGCGTTCTCGCGATCGAGTCGGCCTCGCATGGCGTTTCGAAGCGAAGTCGGCTGCTCGTAGATTTCCTTGAGCATGTAGTGCGCGTAGCCTTCGCAGTCGACTTCTTGATCGCGCGATTCCAAGACGCGCACTTCGGGACGAATCCGACCCTGATCGCGATGTACGACCTGGATCGAATCTTTCGATATGACTGCAAGCTGATGGTCGGCTAGATAAATGATTCGATCGGTGTGGCCAACCAACGGGGAAGTGTCGCTGGCGATAAACTGCTCTCCTCGACCCACGCCGAGGACCAACGGGCTACCGCATCGAGCTGCGATCAGCAAATCGGGTCGATCGCGAAACATGACGACCAAGCCATAGGTGCCTCGAAGGGATGGGAGTGACGCTCGAACGGCTTCGACATACACCGCATTGCGCCCCTCGCTCGCCGTTCCCGATCTTGTCCCCGCATTTACCGGCGACTCCAAGATGCGTTTTAGATTGTCTGCGATCAAATGGGCGATCACTTCGGTGTCGGTCGCGGATTGGAAGCAATAACCCTTCTCGATCAGCATTTCTTTGAGAGCTTGATAGTTCTCGATCACCCCGTTGTGCACCACGGCCACTGCGCCTGTGCCGCCGAGATGCGGGTGCGCGTTTTCCGGTGTCGCCGCTCCATGGGTCGCCCACCGCGTGTGGCCGATTCCTATCACCCCGGGCATCGGAGAACCGGCAATCTGTTCGGCCAAGCTTTCGATGCGACCAACCGAACGAGCGAGATAGAGGTTGCCTGATTCGCCAAGGGTCGCAATGCCAGCGCTGTCGTAGCCTCGATACTCCAACCTGCGTAGACCCGTCAACAGAAAGGGGCATGCATCCTGCTTGCCAACGTATCCTACGATTCCGCACATGCTTTGGCTCCTTGGATCCGATCGGAAAAGATACCGCTTACGCGAAGTCTATCTTTTAAGTCGGCTGTTCGCGTCACCGATCTCCGGAAATTCCGAATGCTATCTTTCTGCGGATTGCAATGACGCGAACGATCGGGTGATGAACCGTACTGAAGTCGACTAGGCGCTGAAGTCGAAACTCGAACCGCTTTGCTCGGAGGCGTGGGTAGGTGCGGTTCCTTCTCGGGCTTCCTTCTGAACTAACATTTCCCAGGAGATCATTTCGATTTCCAGAATCTCACGCAGATCCTTGAGTGCGGCGGTATCGCGACCTTGCTCTGCAGTGGCCAGGAGTGCCGAAAGAAATATGTAGAGATCGGATTGTTGGCGAGCCAACGAATGGCTGGGATCGACGATTCCGGAGAGCAATTCCGTCAGGATATCTCGGACCAGGATGATCCACTGGTTTGCGGCCTGGACATCCCCTTTTGCCCACAAATCTCCGATGGTTACCGTCAAGGAGTGTGCGCGGCGCAGGAGCAACCAATGAAGCTTGGCAGGAGAAGCCGATTCGACTTCCTGTTGGAGAAATCGTTCAATAGGGTCGGATAGCGACATGCTTGGATTCATTCAGGCCAGGGTTCGTTTCAGAACTTCGTCGTTCCATATCGTCCTGGGAACCCCCGCCCCATCGGTGGTATCCGTCTGCTCGGCGCAGCCGTTACAACCGTCACATCCAAGTCGGGTAGCGTGTACGGGTGACGTCGACCACAATGATGCGGTGGTCTGATCCTCCTAGCATCATCCCTGGAACCCTGATTCGATGTCCCTGCAATCCGACCGTGACGCCATCCTCGCATTGACTCAACGCTTACTGGTTTGTATTGCTCGGGGGGACTGGGATACGTACCAGGAGCTGTGCTGTCCTTCGTTGACCTGTTTCGAGCCAGAGGCGATGGGTAATTTGGTGGATGGCCTCGACTTTCATCAGTACTATTTCAATCTGCCGCCAGCCGCCACCGCGGTACAATCGACGATTGTCGCTCCGCATATCCGGATCATGGGTGATGTTGCTGTGATTGCATACATTCGATTGACCCAGAAAATGGCAGATGGCAAACCGGTGACGGTAGCGATGGAAGAGACTCGGATTTGGCAACGTCAGCAGGGACGATGGAAACATGTTCATTTCCATCGCAGTCCCGCACGGTGACTCACTAAGGAAGGTCCACGCATGCATCCTCTCGATTTCGTTCGCATCACCGCCGCGTGCGCACCGACGCGTGTTGCCGATCCCACGGCCAATCGATTATCGATGGAGCGGGCTCTCATCGAATCGTCCGACTCCGATATCATCGTCTTTGGTGAACTGAGTTTGAGCGGATACACCTGTGGCGAGTTGTTCCTGCAGCGGACGTTGCTCGATGCGTGTTTGCACGAACTAACGAATCTGGCTCGGTCGGTTGGTCAGCAGTTGGTCGTGGTTGGTTTGCCGCTCGATGTCCATGGGCGATTGTTCAATGTGGCGGCTGTGTTGTGTCATGGCCGGATTCTCGGCTTGGTTCCCAAGCTGCATTTGCCGACCTATGGCGAGTTCTATGAAGCGCGGTGGTTTCATTCCGGTCGCGAGTTAACCCAAAGCGAAATCGACATCCCAGGGTATGGCAGTGTACCAATCGGTTCGCGGCTCTTATTTACATGCGGTCTTGCAACGGTCGGAGTTGAGATCTGCGAGGATCTCTGGGTCCCGAATCCTCCGAGCAGCGATCATGCGGTGGCGGGTGCGAACGTACTATTGAACTTGTCCGCCAGCAACGAAACGATCGGCAAGGCAGCCTACCGCAAACAGCTCGTTGCCATGCAGTCGGGGCGATGCATCGCCGCGTATGCCTACGCCAGTTCCGGTCCGACCGAGTCGACCACCGATTTGGTGTTCGGCGGCCATTGCTTGATCGCTGAAAACGGGAACGTGCTCGTTCAATCCCAGCGTGTGGGAACCGGATTGTGTTTGAAGCCGAGTTCGCAGCTCGATGGGCTCTCAAGCAGTGCAACGGTCGATGTCGATTTGGATCGGCTCGGGCATGATCGCCGAACGACGCAAACGATGCATCAGATGACCGATGAAGTATCGACTTATCGTTCGATTCCGTTCGAGCTACCGGTCGCTTCCAAGCCCCTGCATCGGTGGATCGATCCCCATCCTTTCGTGCCTCAATCGACGACCGAGCTCGAGCAGCGTTGCTCGGATGTTTTCGAGATCCAGTGCGCATCGCTGGCCAAGCGTGTTGCGAGGATCCCCGAGTCGATGCCGCTGACGATCGGGGTTTCCGGGGGATTGGACAGCACTCTCGCTGTGCTCGTGGCAGTCAAGATGTGCGATATGCTGTCGTGGGACCGCAAGCGAGTCGTCGGTTTGACCATGCCAGGCTTCGGGACGACCCAACGTACCAAAAACAACGCGGAATCGTTGATGCGGTTGCTTGGGATTCGTTCCGAGTGCATCGATATTCGTTCGAGTTGCCTGCAGACATTTCAAAGCCTCGGTCACAAACCGTTTGGAGTGGATACAGCGTCGTACGATATCGATGGTTTGCAGAAAGTATTGGAGGAACTCCCTGCCGATCGGCGAAACGATTTAGTTTTCGAGAATGTGCAGGCTCGGATGCGGACGCTGCTGCTGATGAGCCGCGGATTTGTCCTCGGGACCGGTGACATGTCGGAGTTAGCGCTCGGCTGGTGCACGTACAACGCCGACCACATGTCGATGTACAACGTGAATTGCTCGGTTCCCAAGACGATGGTCCGATTTTTGGTCCGGTATGTCGCTGAGCAATTTGCGGAAGGAGAGTTGCGGAGGGTTCTCTTGCAGATCGTCGATACGCCGATCACTCCCGAACTGTTGCCGTTAGGTAGCGATCAATCGATCCAACAGGAGACCGAAGGAACGATCGGTCCCTATGAGTTGCATGATTTCTTTCTCTATCATTTTGTTCGGGGGGGAGCATCGCCCGCGAAGATACTCCTACTGGCCAGTCAGGCGTCGTTTGATCGCCAATACACACGACAAGAGATCGCGGAGGTGCTGAAGACCTTCATTCGTCGATTCTTCGCGGCGCAATTCAAGCGGAGTTGCGTTCCAGATGGTCCCAAGGTCGGAACCGTGTCGCTATCGCCGCGCGGGGATTGGCGCATGCCAAGCGATGCGGAGTGCGAAGCGTGGCTAGCCGATCTTCAGAGAGCCATCGATCCGAAGACTACTTGATGAATCGGATGGTGACTGGGTAACGGTATGCCTCGCCCTTGTTGGCTGCAACAGCAGCGATAATCGAAAACACAATGTTTCCGATAATCACCACAGGCATCAATATGAAGCCGATGACAATGCATGCGGTAGCCGCGGATATTATGGATGCGATCAAAACGGCTAATTGAAAATTGAGAGCCTCTTTGCCTTGGTCATCGACGAAGGGCATTTTTTCTTTTTGGATCAACCAGAAGATCAATGGCCCCAGAAAGCCAAGTACAATTCCGCTCAGATGGCACACGAGTGCCCAAGTACATTCCTCTTTACTAGGGGCAACGCCCGATGCGCCGACGGATCCCTCACTCATGTTCATGGACTCCCATTGATGAACACCCAGCCTCAATTCGATGAAGGCAAAAGTATAACGATTTCTGAGCAGCCCTTGATCGATCGCCGCATTTTTTCATCTTTGCTCGTCGTCGCATTGATTCCCGTCTCCTGTGAACTGTTCGCACAGGAGCCAGCCGAGGACCTTGAGGTTGGCTTGGAACGCCTTCGCAAACGGGACAAGTTGCCCGGATTGATCGCAGGGCACTTTACCCTGTCCGGGGATGAAGACTTGGGAGTTGCTGGCTTTCGGCGAGCAGGGGCTGATCTTCGGCTTCGTGTCGATGATCCGATGCATCTCGGATCCTGTACCAAAAGTATGACCGCCACACTGTTGGGGATCCTCGTCGATGAGGGGAAGATGGGATTTGAGACAACTCTGGGGGAAGTGTTTCACGATGATCCCAAGGTGACGGGATCAGCCTGGAAAGACGCGACGATGCGTCAGTTGATGTCCCACACCAGTGGAGCCGTTCCCAATCCACCATGGAATCAATTCGCCGGTCCGATTGAGCAAGCGGTTTCGACTCGAAGAAACATACTGCACTGGTTGGTCGAGCGTCCGCGGCGTGAAAAGTCAGTGGGACAATTCGAGTACTCGAATTTGGGTTACACAATCCTAGGGCATGCCATCGAGAAAATTCGCGGGCACGCTTGGGAGGAGGAGATGCAACGGCGATTGTTCGAACCGCTCGGAATGAAGTCCGCGGGTTTCGGTCCACCGTCTAAACATGTAGCGGATGCCCCTTGGGGGCATAACATGGTTTTTGGTCTTTCCGTTTCGACCGATGCAGACAATCCGCCAGCCCTTGGTCCGGCTGGGACAGTTCACGCTTCGATGCAGGACTGGATCAAGTATTTGCGGGTCCACTTGATGACCGATCCGGCGAAGGAATGCGGCTTGCCGTTGACGGCGAAGACACTTGAGGAACTGCATCGACCGATCGAAGGTACGGAGTATGCGGGAGGATGGGTATGTGGCGAACGAACCTGGGCTGCGGGGCGGATCCTGACCCATAACGGCTCGAATACCCACTGGTATTGCGTCGTATTTCTAGCGCCGGAACAGGGGCGAGGAGTGATCGCTGCGAGCAACATCGGCCTCTCCTCCGCCCAAGCCTGTGACGAAGCATTGCAACTGATGATCCGCCGCCATGAAAAGGGGTCAGAGTGAGCGACTGCATTTAACTGCGAGTGGTGGCGAGCAGTTGCGAGACCAGAGGCAAGAGCTGCTTCTTGCGACTGACGATATCCGGCAGCGAATACAAACTGCGATCCAGGCAAGGATAATTGATGTCATCCCAAGCTTCTGATTCGTGCGATAAGAGCAACAGCGAGCCATTGCTCACGACATCGGTGATCAAGAGGGCGGAGAAATCCAAACCATTTTTCCGCGCGAGATCTTCTAAAGCCGTTCGCAAATCCTCTTTGCGATCCCAGAATAAATCGAAACCTGTCTCTTCGATCTGTGAAATCGAAAACCGTGAGCCATGTTCCGAAAACTCTTTGCAGTCTTCTCGCACTACCTCGGTTGGCGTTCCATTTCTCAAGGCCGACCCGATCTCGAAAAACTCCTTTGCATATTGGTCGAGATCAACATCGCACAAAGTACGAAGCCACTGCAGTGCCTCGCGGTCGATATCGGTCGTTGTTGGAGATCGCAAGAACAACGTATCGGAAATGATCCCGGATGCCATGCACAATGCGATGCCTGGTTTGGGGACCAGCCCCGAGCCTCGGAAATGCCGAGCCACCAGCGTGCAGGTCGAACCCACCGGCTCATTGATGAATCGAATCGGTTGCGTCGACTTAAGACCACCACCTACGCGGTGATGATCGAGAACCTCGAGGATATCGGCATCCTCGGCGCCGTGTACCGCCTGGCTCAATTCGTTATGGTCCACCAAGATGATTTTCTGTTTGGGTGGATGCATTAAGTCCGACTTGGAGATCACGCCGATCAGGATGCCTGCATCGTTGACCACAGGAAAGATCGGTTCGGATGTTTCCTCGACTTTCGCGAGGGCTTCGTCGACTGGCAGTTTGCCCAGCAGAGGTACGAATCCGGTGTCTACAGCCGAATCGATGAACTGCGACGACTTGATACGCATCGTAGTCGTTGCTGTATCGTACGGACTTTGGATCACCGAGACTCCACGCAGTTTTGCCAGTTCGACCAGACCGGAGGATAAGGCATAGCCTCCCGTGACCACCAACGCGCGGACGCCATGTTCGATTGCCGGGAGTTGGATCGTGGGGCGATCGCCGCTGACGACGATCAATTTCTCGGCAGGAAATCGCTGCATCCGTTCGGTGAATCCCCCTGCGCTCATGGCTCCGACCATGACCATCAACTCATCGAGCTTGTTGGGTTGCAGCTCGTGCTGGAATGTTCCTCCGAGAATATCGCGGACCTTTCCAAGGCTCGTATGTACCGTCCTCGCCATCAACGGATCGGAGTCATACCGAAAGATCAAGTCCATCAACTGCAAAAGCGAGAGTACACCGAGCACACGCTGTTCGGAGTCGATGATGGGGACTGCGCGGACATCGTGATCCTTCATCCGCTGATACACTTCGTAGAACACTTCCCCCATGGATGCCGTGACCGGATGGCGATTGCAGATGTCCGATAACTCCGGTCGAACGTCCATCACGATGCGAGGAGCTGGGACCTTGGCCTGTTTGAGGACGTATTCCGTCCGTTTATTCGGGGTGCCGCAACATGCTGCAACAGCCTCGGGCCGATGGGTTTGTTGCAGATAGTCCGCGTACGCGATCGCGGAACAAATAGCATCGGTATCCGGGTTTCGATGCCCGAAGACGAGAATACTCATGAAACCACCGTCCAAGCTTGGGTGTTCAGTCGAGGGAACCTTGATGAAGAGGATTCTCTGGCAGTGTAGCACATACCTTCGAGATAACGCACTTGCAAAAATGACGCAGTCTTCAGTCAATGCGGGGTCCCAAACACCGTGAAGCCTCTGCCCCTACTTGAAAAAGGACCGAACTCCGGCGACCATGTCGTGTCTTGTAATTTCGTCGTTTGTCGTGACGATCTTGCCCTTAACCAAAAGCTGTTAAACCCATGCTTCAGATTTCGTTGCCCGACGGTACCGTTGTTTCCCATCCGGAGACTGCAACCCCTCTCAGTGTGGCCGAATCGATCGGCAGTCGTCTTGCGAAGGCGGTGGTGGCGGCAAAGCTTGGAGACCGGATCGTTGATGCGACCTTTCCGCTCCGATCGTACGCCGGTCCTTCTCCGATTCCTCTTCGTTTGTTAACCGAACGGGATCCCGAGGCATTGGATGTATTGCGTCACTCGTGCGCTCACGTGATGGCCCGAGCGGTGATGCGGCTCTACCCGGACGTGTCGCTTGCGTTTGGACCGACGATCACCAACGGCTATTACTACGATTTTCTTTTGCCGCACAAACTCTCCGAGGATGATTTTGCCAAGATCGAGCAGGAGATGGCGGCCATCATCGCCAAAGAGGAACCTTTCGAGCAGTTCTCGTTGCCGCGAACCGATGCGGTGGCATTGTGCAACGACATGAACCAGTTGCTCAAGGTGGAGCACATCGAAACTGGCCTGGCGAGTCACGACTCGCTCGGATTCTACCGACAGGGTGAGTTTGTCGATTTGTGCCGAGGACCGCATATTCCCGATGCGGGCCGCATCAAGGCGTTCAAGTTGATGAGTGTCGCTGGGTCGCACTGGAAAGGGGATATGAATGGTCCTCACTTGCAGCGCCTCTATGGAACCGCGTGGTTCAGTCCCAAAGACATGCAGGCCTACCTGGACCAGCTCGAGGAAGCCAAGAAGCGCGATCACCGCGTGATCGGCAAGAAACTTGGATTGTTTCAGATCACACCTGATGTTGGGCAAGGGATGTGTTTGTGGCTTCCCAAGGGTGCACGCGTTCGCAGTCTGCTCGAGGATTTTCTGCGCAAGGAAATGCTCCGGCGAGGATATGAGCCGGTTTACAGTCCACATCTGGGCCGCGTGGAAATGTACGAAACCAGTGGTCACTTCCCTTACTATCGCGACAGCCAGTTTCCGCCGTTGTTCGTTCATGATGCTGGCGCGTTGGTCGATGCTTGGTCTCGCCGACTAAGTTCCGAAGAAGGGCTCAATGCTGCGCAGGAGTCCCATTTTCTGCAAGCGGCAGAGATACTCGGTTTTCGAAGTGAAGCCTATCGTCAGGCATCGACCAAGGAAGCCAAGATCGCATCGCTCAATGAATGGCAGCGGCAGCATGAGCGATTCCTCGTCAAGCCGATGAACTGCCCTCACCATTGCAATATCTACAAGGCCCAGCCGCGATCGTATCGGGATTTGCCGTTGCGGCTCTTCGAATTTGGTACGGTCTATCGTTATGAGCAAACTGGGGAGCTAAACGGCATGCTCCGCGTTCGCGGATTGACCCAGGACGACGCGCATATTTTCTGCACCGCGGACCAAGTCGAGCAAGAGTTTCGAAGTACCATCGACTTGACCCGCTTTGTCCTCGAGTCCGTAGGGCTTCAAGACTATCGCGTGCAGTTGTCGCTGCGGGATCCCAAGAGTGACAAGTATGTCGGTAGCGAAGAGAACTGGCAGAAGGCCGAAGCGGCCCTGCGAAATGTTCTCAAGGAATCCGGGCTCCCATATTCCGAGGCCGAGGGAGAGGCTGCATTTTATGGTCCTAAAGCGGATTTCATGGTCCGCGACTGCATCGGTCGCCAGTGGCAATTGGGGACCGTGCAACTCGACTACAACCTCCCCGAGCGATTCCAGTTGGAATACACCGGTGCCGACAACAAGGCGCATCGTCCGGTCATGATTCACCGAGCTCCATTCGGCTCGATGGAACGATTTGTCGGGATGCTTACCGAGCATTTTGCGGGGGCGTTTCCGATGTGGTTGGCACCGGAGCAAATCCGGATTTGTCCTCTCAGCGAGAAGACCAATGATTATGCTCAAGAGTTGGAGCGTCGCTTTACCGATGCTGGTTTCCGAGTCACCACGGACTTGCGAGGTGCTAAAGTGCAGGCCAAGATTCGAGATGCACAACTGGACTTGATTCCCTACATGGCAATCATCGGTCCACGCGAAGCGGAGGCTGGCTTGATCGCTCTCCGAGACCGAATCGAAGGAGACATCGGAGCCAAGCCGATCGATGAGGTATTGGCGATGTTGCAATCCGAAGTCGCGACTCGCCGCATTCGCCAGACGCTCGCCAAACCCGCCACTCAAGCCGAAGAACCTACGCACACCACAAGCCATGAGTACTGATCCCAAACTGCATCGACGTTCTGCGGAAGAGATCCTGGCCGACGAGTTTCTCCAGGCGCGATCGCGCATCCTCGACTTGGCCGCATTCCTCGATCGGCTCGAAAGGGCTCCTGGTTCCGCAGAACAAGAGGCTCGCATGCGACTGCTCGCGGAGGGCTTAGAGATCCTATGCGACGATGAGGTCGGCAAGGCCCAACGCGTCCAATTATTGATGAGCCGCGATTACGACCCCGCTTGGCAAACAAAATATGGAATACATTGATCCCCACATCCACATGGTGTCTCGTACTACCGACGATTACGAGACCCTAGCCCGTATGGGTTGCGTCGCCATGAGCGAACCTGCCTTCTGGGCGGGTTTTGATCGCGGAAGTGTCGAAAGCTTTCGAGACTACTTTCGACAATTGACCCAGTTCGAACCCAAACGGGCTGCGCAATTCGGTATCAAGCACTACACGTGGCTGTGCATCAATGCCAAAGAAGCCGAAAACGTCAGCTTGTCGCGAGAGGTCATCGCGATGATCCCCGAGTTCCTCAGCGCGCCTAATGTGCTCGGTATCGGAGAGATCGGCCTCAACAAGAACACGAAGAACGAGTCGACGATCTTCTTGGAGCACGTCGATTTGGCGGTGAAATACAACCAGCAGATCCTGATCCATACGCCTCATTTGGAAGACAAGTATCAAGGCACACGCATGATCCTCGACATGCTCATGGGGGATTCACGCATCGACCGATCGCGAGTTCTGGTGGATCACGTCGAGGAGCATACCATCCAAGCGGTTCTCGAGAACGGCTTCTGGGCGGGAATGACTCTTTACCCGGTCACCAAGTGCACGCCCCAGCGAGCCGCCGATATGATCGAACGCTACGGCCCCGAGCGGTTGATGGCCAATTCTGCTGGCGATTGGGGGCCGAGCAAACCTACGGCAATTCCTGACCTGATCATGGAACTGAAACGCCGTGGGCACTCTCGCGAACTCATACGTCGAGTCGTGTACGACAACCCCGTAGCTTTTTTCTCCCAGAGTCGCCAGTTTCTTCCGTTAGAAAACTCGTGAGCCCTCCTTTCTCCTTGGCTGTTTGGGGGGATTGCGTCGAGTTTGCGTCTTGATGGATGCTGCCAGAGATAGCTCAGCTTGCGGGTACGTAACTTTTCAACCCGTTTTGCGATGGGTTGTGCGGGTTATTCAGGCTTCGAAAAGTTTCCCGAAACCTTCGTCAGCGCAGGTATGGACAAATGTACCGATGGCGAAGACCATAGGGATGTTGGTTGAAGAAATCGCTCAGCTTGATCACATGCCACCCTTTGAGTTCAGCCAAGCCCGGCTTCATCACGATGTTGACATCATTGACTTTTGCCCTGGTTGCACTGGCTATCAGCCTTTGCGTTTCGCTGATTGCTACGCCAATCGCTCAGCGAATCGCGACACATCTCGGTATTGTCGACCACCCAGACAACCATCGAAAACTTCATCGCAAGCCAATTCCTCGCTGCGGTGGGATCGCCATCTTAGCGACCCTATTCATCTCCTTCGCCGCCGTGGTGATTCTGTATCCCGAAAAGTGGTTGCAGGTTGTCAAAGACTGGCCGGAGGCGGTATCGCTGGGAATAGGTTCCACAGCGATTGTTCTGCTGGGAATAGCTGACGATCGGTTTGGGCTTCGAGGTCGACAAAAGCTCGCGGGTCAGATCCTGATCTGCTTGTCGATCATCGGATTTGGATTCGCAATCGATGAAGTGCAACTATTTGGTTGGCATATTGAGCTAGGCTTATTGACTTGGCCGATCACCTTGGGTTGGCTCCTGCTGTGTATCAACGCCACGAACTTGATCGATGGCGCCGACGGGCTCTGCTCATCGATCGGCTGGATTGCGTTTGCAGCGGTGACCGCGATCAGTATTCATACCGGCAATCAAACCGAGGGGATCATCTCGGCTTCGATGGCTGGGGCTCTGCTAGGGTTTCTGTTCTACAACCTTCCTCCCGCGAAAGTCTTCCTCGGGGATTCCGGGAGCATGCTGATCGGGTTGATTCTAGGTGTGGTCACGATGCGGTCCTGGTTTAGCGAGGAGTCGCCTGTATCGATCACCATTCCGATTGTTCTGATGTCGATCCCGCTATTCGATTCGATCATGGCGATTCTGCGTCGAAGACTGACAGGCCGCAGCGTCTTCACCGTCGATCGAGGGCATCTGCATCACAATCTGATGCGTCATGGTATTCGCAATCGTGCTCTGGTCGGCGTGATCACTCTGTTGTGCTTGATCACGGCCAGCGGTGCCGTTGCCGGGGTCGTGTTTGAATCGGACCTGCTATCGATTTCAACGATGGTCATCGCGCTCGGAACGTTGGTCGCTTCCCGACTATTCGGATTCGCAGAGTTGACCCTCCTGGTAAAGAGGCTCGGTTCTTTTTCGAAGACTTTGATACCGGGTCGCAAGGACACAGAGATCATATCACATCAGCAAGTCGTCCAGTTGCAGGGGTCTCGCAACTGGTATGTGGTGTGGGATACTTTGGTTGAGTTTGCTGAGAAGCACGGCATGGCCCGCGTCAGCATGGACCTCAACATGCCCTGGTTGCATGAGGGTTTTCATGCCAATTGGCATGTCGAGCGGATGCCGGAATACTCGGAACGGTGGTATGTGCGATTGCCACTCGTCCATGAAGAGCGAGTGCTAGGCCGTTTGGAATTCATCGGCCAACACAGCGAGTCCGAAACGCTGGAGCTGATGAATCGGATCACCGAGTTGCTCGAGGTCCTTCGGCCGAATCTGCACAACATGATCGAGGAATTTGCGGCCAACAAGGGTGAGTCGGTTCCGGAAACGGAAGTGGTTCCAAACAAGGTCGCATCGGCGATGCCGATTCCACCCTCTTCAGGTGTCTCGGCCTGAGAATCTCCACGCAATTTATCTTCAGGAATCATTCTTCTGGGATTCATGCGGTATCTCCCGGTTTCGTTGTGGAGGATCTGATTGGAAAAGCGGTACCTGGACTAGCGGCCGCTACCGGGCCTTGGCCTATGCACTGGAGAGCGACTCTATTTCTCGTTTTCATAGAACCCTTATGCGATCTCTATTTTTCCAATTTCATCACGAAGTGTTTTCAAAAAGACTGTTGCTTCCATTGGTACTCATCGATGGACTTTTACTAGCCCCTGCACTATCTCCTCAGCTTGTTCGTGCTCAAGATGCTCCTGCAGTTCAAGAAGGAGCGGGGAAGTCCGCGTACCGTTTGACACCGAAGCGCAAGTCCCTCTTGGATAAAGCGGCTGATTATTCAACGCAATTCAGCGGACGAGTGGTTCTTGTACTGCACCGGGGCGAGTTGGTGTATGAACGATACGATCGAGATTGGTTGGAATCACGACCGCACATGTTAGCCAGCGGCACAAAAAGTTTCTCAGGTGTGATCGCTATGTTCGCGGTCCACGATGGATTGTTGTCGCTCGACGAACTGGCCTGCGAGACACTCACGGAATGGAAAGAAGATCCGAGGAAATCGAAGATCACGATCCGCCATCTGCTGACTCTGTCTTCCGGATTGCATCCTGCAGATGCTGCGTTCCCCAATCGTCGACAAGCAGGCAGTAATCCCAACCCCATACTGCAGCAACGTCAGGAACGGATCGCACGGCAAGACGCCAACGATGGCCTCAAGGATTTGGCGACAGGAAATTGGTTCCGTGACGCCTTGAAGGTTCCCGCCAAACGCGAGCCGGGCTCGGAGTTCGAATATGGACCGAGCCATTTCTATGCGTT
>JAGWWZ010000072.1 GCA_018970165.1 Planctomycetota bacterium
GATACGATTAGGGTGTATGTCATGTCGGTCAATCCCGTGGTAGGGGAAGAGAAGATGAAAGACTTGGTTTCCGAATTCTGGCCTGTGCAACCGGAACCCGGTTCCGTCGCTGACCAGCTGATCAAGAAGGGTGAAGCCATCGGCGAAGCAAGAGGTGAGGCGAGAGGCAAAGCACTTGAAAAATGGAATACGATTCGAACGCTCCAATCGATACTTGGCCTCCCGGAATCGACGGATGAGGACTTGAACGTTAAGGATTTATCCGAACTGAACGCGATGATCGATGCGATTCGAAAACAGATCGTCAACCGATCAGCTCGGTAAGTCATGGTGGCTTGGCATGAAGCAAACAAAGGTGTTACGAGTACTCCTGACACCATTGTTTGCTCTCTAAGCTGTTTGCTCTCTCTGAGAGATCAGATGAGCTGATCACCCTGAGGCGACAGCGTCCTGCAACTCCTCAGCCGTGATCGTAATCAACGCGCTGCGGTGGGTTTCTTTGTTCTTGACCACATGCACATAGGTTCCGACATAGGGTTCGGTCACACGAGCCTTCGCATCGAGCGGCGCGACGATCAGCAGTTGCAGTCCGAATCGCTGGAACAAATCCAACGCGTATTCGGCATGCGCATCGTCGCTGCGAGAGAACATCTCGTCGACCATCACGAAATGAAAACGATTCCTATTCTCGCCATCGGGATCGAGATCGTATTGGTATGCGATCGCTGCGACGAGCACCAAGAACGCTAATTTCCCTTTCTCCCCTCCCGACTGGCCGGTTCCTCCCTCGTAATAGCTACGAGATTGCCCCGTTGCAGCCACGATCTCTCGGGCGGCGAAATTGAACCAGTTCCGGACGTCGACCACTTTATCGCGCCACCGGTCATTGGCTGGATCTCGGAGCTTGGCAACCAATTTTTCGATTCGCACAAACGTTGCTTCATTAGCCTCAGGAGTCCCCTCGAGCGTTCCCGACAAACAATTTGCCAATTCGCGGCGGAAGTCATGGATCTCTCGGTCGGCGATGTCGGTCGCTTCGAGTCGCATGAAGGTCCCTGCCTTCCATTTGAGCATCCGCAGCGCTCCGTTGAGTTGTTCGATCTTGTCCCGAATCTCCTGCCGATCATTTTCGAGGCTGCTGTTGAGCAACCCGACTTCGTGCAACACTTTTTCATTGAGTCGATTGCGGAATCGTTCTTCATGCCTTGGCAGATCGTCCTTCGATATACGCTCGTACAACGCTGCGAAACTATCGAGCGATGCGACGTCTGGGTCGAGGTCGGGGTTGTCCTCAGGAAAAGCCCGGAGGTATTTGCCCATGGCGCTGACGACCTCTTTCTTGAGAGGCTCAAGCCGGTTGACGAGTGTTTCCAAGCGATTGCGATGCTCGCGCTCCACCTGGTCGGGCAGGAGCACAAGATTATCGAGCGTGAGAGGTTTACGGAATTCCTCCTGAATGGATTCGAAACGAGCAGCAACGTCCTCCCAATTTCCTTCGCTCTTGCATTCGTCGATCCGTTGACGGGCACTTTGAAGCATTTTCAGACCGTTTCGCATTTCGGCCGCGCGTTGCGTTTTGGCTTCGAGATGCCGATCGCGATCTTGCTGGTATCCCGTCTCTTCTCCTCGCAGTGCTTCCGCCTTGCGTTTCAATTCACGCACGATGTTGTTGGAGGCTTCCAATCGCTCTGTCTCTAATTTCAGTTGCGTCAGCTCAAACTCATGCCTAGCCGCATCGATCTCGTCGTAGTTGGAGTATTTGGCAGCCTGCTCCAGTTCATTCGCCATTCGGGTGACATCGTCGATTTTGAGATCGAGCTTGCCACTTCGCTTTTGCAAATCCTCAAGTTCTCTTTCTATTTCGCGAATCGCTTCGAGTATCGCAGATCGCTTTTCTCGGTTATCCCATCCCAGCACAAAATGACGACGATCGTCCGTAGCGTTGCGATCATCTTTCTCGTGTCGCACATCACCTTTCTTGAAATGGCGATTGGAGGTCATGGCGGCTCGATTGCTGGCGGCGAACTCCTCGATCGTGTCGCAGGCTTGATAATCGAATCGCTCCAGGATCTCTCCTTTGACCCACGGCGTTAGGGGATGTTCGCGATACTTGATTTTGGAGTACAGAGTCCCCGAACGTGCGGGCTTTGCATCGTTTGTCGCGCGTTTTGCGACTCGCAGATAAACCAATCGCTGTCCGCGCCCTTGATCATCCTGCAGTCGCGTTGAGTCGACATAGCCAGCCACTCGACTGTAGTATTCGTTGGGGACCAACAAACTGCGTGCAAAGCCATGCAACACATTCTCGATCGATGCTTCCCATTTCCGTTCCTCGGGACGCACCTCCAGCAATTCGGCGGCAAATGGCAGGTCTCCTACCGCGAGCTTGAGCTCCTTGCACAATCGTTCCCGCATTTCGATGAGGGACTCGGGAAGATTTCCTTTGCGGCGCTGGAGGGCTTCGGCTTCCACGCGATGAGCGTGCAACTCGCGAGTGATACATCCAACTTCGTATTGGATATCGCTGCTCTTCTTGCGAAGCGATTCCCGTTCCTCGGTCAATGCGTTCCTCTTGGTTGTCAGTTCCGCTCGGACACGATGGAATTGATCCGGTGAGGTGACCGGAGTCGTGATGCCGCAGCTTCGCAAGAGTGCCATGTATCGATGGAGTGCATCTTGCTTGGCCCGTGCCAACTGCCCTGCAGCCTCGATCAGACCGGGCAAACGCCGCAAACGATCCCCACCTGCGTTTTCGATCTCTATCTCCAGTCTCGCAATGTCTTGCCTCAACCGCGCAAGGAGTCCATCGAGCCGTTCCATCTCGGAATCGTGGAACTGCAACTCCTGGCTCCATTTCGCGCACAGCGGCTCGAGCAATTCCGAGATCTTTTCTGCGAAGTAAACAGGAATCGCGGCCAACTCCTGCTTGACCTGGTCCAGTTCATCCACGCGAGTACGGTAGGATTCGCCCGCCGCCATGATCGGCATCAGCAGGTCGTTCTGCTGCCGGACTCGCACCAGCATCCGATGGGCTTCGCTCAATTCATTAAAGTGGGTCAAAAGCTTTGCAACCCGTTCATTCCAAGGTTGCTTCTCGAGCATATGTTGGCGAATAAATACATCCAGTCGCTGCACATCCTTGACCGCGACCGTTTGATTGAAGATATCCATCGCCTTGGATTTCAATCCCGTTTGCCGTTGAAGCCAACTGATGTACTGGTTGTAGCTTGCGGATGTCTCGAAGCCTCGCTCGCGAAGCTGTCGGGCGAGCAACGCTCCCGAGGTCAGATTCGCAAGATCTCGCACAATACTCCGCTCGACATTGCTGTAGGCGTAGATTTTCTCAACCGAGTTGTCGCTGTTCACATACAAAATTTGACACAGCGAAATCCATTGTCCAGTCGCCTGATTGTTGAATACCGCCATCAGAGCGGAGTAGTGGGTCGTGCCCGCTCTCAGGTATTGAACCTGCGGCCTTCCGTCATCGCCGATTGTTCGATCGTATGCTCCGCGAATATAGGTCCGTTCGTCCCGCTCATTTTTCATCGCTCCTGCCGCGACGTTGTAATTGCGAGTCTGCGGACGAACCAATAGCGTCAGAAGGGCATCGACCAACGTCGATTTACCCGAACCGTTTTCACCGACCAACAGAGTGGTCTGCCCGCGCGGTTCGAGCGTGTAAACTGCACCGTCAAATATCCCCCAATTGAAAACTTCGAATCGATGAAGCCGGAATCCGGGAAGCACTGGTCGATCGACCGATGCACCCGATACGATGTCAGTTTCACTATCGATCATGGCGATTCCTCCTCGCCCGTGCTTGTCGGTTTCACGTCCGTGCTGTCGGACGACTGGCCTCTTCGAGCGACCTCGTTGAGCAACGCCTGCCTCAGTTTCTCCAACTCCTCAAGCGGCACGCGGGCTTTCAAAATACGTCGCACTTCCCAGGTTGGCGGTTCCTTTTCGAACTGCTTCACAAACTTCATATCCTCAAGCTTGCGAAGTGCGGAGCCCAACTGCCGATTGAGTTTGACCGCATCCTGTTCAGCTCGAAAGAATGCTTGCCACACGGGCAACAGATCCGACTGGGCGATGATGCAGCGATCGCTGAACACCTCTTGTTCTTCGAATCGACGCAGCTCGTCTCTTAGCAACACACACAGAAGCGTTGCTTCATAGCTGAGGGGTTGCCGACGAAACAATCGAGGGATCTCCGGATAGTCGTTTGGCCACTCCTCTTCATCGAATTGACGCAGATAGGCCATGGCATCCGCTTCATCAACGACCAGCATCAAGCCAAGCTTTGCGAAATAATCGGAGAGGAGGGTAGTATTGCGGAGCAGTATCTCCCAATTTTGTTCACTATCATCGTGATAGAGGACCCCTTGCAGGAGACGGACAGCAACTCCGCTCCATTCGCACGGCGGTGGTAGATTCGCTGCGGCGCGATGCAAACGGTCGACATCGGTCGATGACGATGGATGGTCATTCAATCCGGAATCAGGGTCTTCCATTGGGGATTCTGCCATCAACGAGGCTTCCTTCCAGAGGGTCGACTCGCGGCTTTGGGAACGAACGTTATCTTAGGAACGCGAACTCGCATGGTCACACCCTTGCGATCCGGAGAATGCCATTCGAGGATATCCCATTCATCTTTTGCCATCGGATGACCATCATCGCATGCAATTTGGATATAGCCCAACAGATCAACGATCCCGAGCGATGATGGATTGGCCAACCACAGATCCTTGAGGGACCACGAGTCTCCTTCGAGAGTGTATTCTCGAATCCGTTCTCGCAACTTGCGCAGATCCAAGCGATGCATGCGAGCAAAAGCGGACGCGACTTGACCTACCTGGGTCAAATCGGTGACATGTTCCATCATCGGCTCTTGAGCAAAGTCCGGCTGCGCAGTCCAGAACGGGCGTTCCAAGGGAGCTTGGATATCCGCCTCGGCATCGATCGCCATCGCGATTCTGGTGGGCGGCTCGTCAGCTAATTGTAACGCTGCTTTGCGGATGTCCGACAACACGCTCGCTAGTCTCATGCGGTGTTCGGCTGATCGCGAGTCGAGCAATCTTCTCAAAGTAGCGGACAAGCGAGCGGTGGTTCGCATGACTTTATCCGCTTCGGCCAGCAATGCAGGGACCATGCGATGCAGACGCTGCAAACCATCCTGCTGATCGGCGAGTACCGCCAATCGCTGGATCTCTTCGATGCTCTTGCGAAGCGTGGTTTGTTCGCTGGGCGAAAACAGGAATCGGACAAAGGCGTAAAAGCTGACCCCTTCGTCTTCTTGCTTGAGGGTATCTTCGGCATCGAGGGCAAAACCGAGGATCGTGCCCTGCGTCTCGTTTCCAGAGGCTTGCAAATGCTGAACACGTCTTGCGATTTCTTGAAACCGCTCCTCCACCGCTCGAAAATCGGACTGCAATTCGCGGAGTAGTCCGATCGCATTTTGAAATCGCTCTCGGACTTGCGAGGGCCGATAGACCTGCACACTCTTTCCCGATTCGATCGCCGCGATCTCCTGGTCGATCGCCGAGCGTTGCTTGCGAAGATATTCCAATCGCCGCTCGGGATCATCCGATGAACCTCGTACGATATCCTGCAGCGTCTCGATGATCATACGCAGTCGCCCTTCGGTCCCGACCATATTTTGTCGGCGAGACAGAGCCTCTTCAATGAAACGGATCGCTTCTTCAGCGCTTGCAGACAGTTGGTATTGAGGCTCCGACGAATGAGCTTCTACAAATCGCCTCAGCCACAAAAACTCCGTCCATTGGGCAATGTACCGCTCGGGGGTTCCGTTCATGACCTCGGGGAATGTTTCGTGCAATTCCTCGAGGAAGGTTGCCAAGCGGTCACGCAATTCGGATTGGCCGACAGCGATTGCGGCGTCGGCTTTGAACGTGGCATGGAGAAACGCAAGGATCCAGGGTGCCAAATCGGAGCGCAGCAGTCGAACCGTCGGTGAATGGTCAAAAAAAGCACGCAGCTCGTCTCTTCGCATCGGGAGTTCCTCGATGCTTTATGGTGACACGAAGAAGCGAGAAAACAAGAGAAAAGTCAGGGAAACAGGCCCCAACTAGCTCGCGGCATTCACCGAATCGATCAATTGGCGAAGCCGCCCGAGGTTGCGGCGATTGAAATGCATCACCAGTCGAGGCAACTCCGCGAGCTCCGGTTCCGAAGACTCCTCGGGCAAGGCGCTCCGCTGTTCCAAGCGACCGGATACGAAAATGTCGGAGAACTGGTCGTTGAGTTGTTCGATCCGTTCCGGGCTGAGTGCCGATGTGATTCGCAATACGAGCAAATCATCCACATACCTCATGCTGTGGTAAACGCGATAAAACGACATCAGCTCTTGAACCGCGACATCGATCGAATCGGTACGCTTGTAGAGATGAAGATCTTCTTCGCTGATCAGTCGATTCGCGAGCAGTTGTTTACGGAAGAACCCCTCGAGAGTCGCCCAAAAATCTCCACCGGGGATATCGAGCAGAACGAGCGGTAGCAATGTCTGCTTGCCAGTCTGCAGCAGCGTAAGAATCTCGAGTGTTTCGTCGAGAGTGCCGAATCCTCCGGCACAGCATACCACACCGCTACACTCCTTGATGAACATCAGTTTGCGAGTGAAGAAGTATTTGAGCGTAACGAGTTTGTGATCGCCGTGAATCACGGGGTTTGCAGATTGTTCGAATGGGAGCATGATATTGAGCCCCATCGACATGTCGCGTCCAGCGCCTTGATGGCCAGCTTCCATGATGCCGCCACCTGCTCCGGTAATCACCATCCAGCCATGTTCCGCGATCCGTTGACCAAGTTGAGCGGCTTGGATGTAACACGGATGATCTGGCGGCGTGCGAGCGGAACCGAATACGGTTGCCTTGCGTCGTCGCCGGTAGGGCTGGAACACTTTGAACGCGTAACGTAGCTCTCGAAGTGTGCGGCTAAGGATCTTCAAATCACCACGAGACGTACCGTCTGCCTTCAGTCGCTCGACGGTGCGTTGCATCATATCGATGAGATCTTCTCCCCCGAGAGCTGTGCTCGGCTCATCGGCCGGCATGGGTCTTCGCTTCTCGTCTTCCCCGAGAGCTTCGGGAGATATCTCAGCCGGGGGCGTTTTGTCCATTGGTCGATCTCGAGTGAGTGAAAGTAGGATGCGGCCAACGGGTGAGCGACAAATTCGCTTACGTTGGCTTCACGGTCCCCTTGTCTGAGGCACCGTCTTCCGGTTGCTCATCGTATTGGGCTTCCGGCAAGGACGATGCAACGGGAGCCACCATGAATTCGACGGAGAACTCTTCTGGGTCCGCCTTGAGAATCGAGCCCCCTTCCTTGGTGGTTACGGTGGCCACTTCGACGATTTTCGAAATCACCGTGCGTTCTAGAATTTGATTGCGCAGAGCGTCCATTTGACCGGTTCGCTCCAGTTTGGCTCGTACCTGGCGAGCGGACAAATCACCTTGCTCTGCGATGAGCTTGATTTCTTCGTCGTATTCTGGCTCAGTGGGTTCGATCTTAAGATCCTCTGCAATCTTCTCTAGCAGGAAGTGTTCTCGCAGGGATGCCTTGGTCAACTCGTCGATGTTGCGACGCATGGAGTTGACGACACTGCGGATCTGATCATCGGAGAATCCGTTACGGCGAAGATCCAACACTCGTCGTTGCAGTTCGCGATCCGACTGTCTTCGAACAGTTCGGGGGGGCAGATCCCAACTAGCGCCCTCCGTTAGCTTGGCGACGATCTGTTCGCGCAACTCTTGGTTCTGGTGATATTCCGCTTGTCGTGTTAGCTCGTTCCGAACAAAATCCTTCAGTTCTTCGACCTTGTCAAAGCCGAGATTATCAAGTTGGGTGGCTCCCAACGCTTCTACGTTGACTCTGCGGATCTCCAGGATCTCGAAGGAGCCATCTACTTCCTTGCCACGAAACGCTTCGTTGTAAGACGTTTCTAGGATTTTGAATTGAACTTCGACGGTGTCTCCTTCTCTCTTGCCGACGAATGCATCGCCGAAGTTTTCAATGATCGAGTCCGCGAGGCTGAGCTTTGGACGGAGCGTGATCAATTCCTCTTCGAATTCGCTGATTTGTTTGCCGTCGATCTCAAACTGAGCGTTGACCAGCAAGCGATCCCCGAATTGGGCCTCGCCATCACACGGTTCACCTGGAGTGACCCGTTCGAGGGTTCGTTGAAGCTGGCGTTCTACATCGGCGTCTGTGACTGGATATTCCGATTTTGTGAGTGCAAGCCCATTCCAATCGGGGGTTGTGAATTCCGGGCGGACTTCTATTTTGAATTCGAAGGTGAAGTCGCCAACATCAGGGAGCTTAACTGCACCGAAGTCCATATCGGGTTCGGCGATTGCGGAGAATTCGCCGCCGTCGGTGATTTGCTGGAGGCTGTCCATGACCAAGCCGCTTTTCACTTGGTCTGCGACAGTTTTTTTGAATCGCGACTCGAGGAGTTTCCGCGGCACTTTGCCGGGGCGAAAGCCTGGCAAATCGGCTTTGGGAGCGATTTCATCGTAAGATTTGCGGAAGTAGCGTTCGATTTCTGCTCGTGGAATCGTGACCACGACGTGCCGTTCGCAAGGCGTCGGCGAGTCGATTTTCACTTGCAAATCCAGCTTGGAGGGAGCCTCGGTTTCCGCGGTCGACATGCTTTTTTTCAACGTCTAGAGAGAAAGAAAAAAGGGCTGAGCCAAGGAAGAGCGGGTGATGGGATTCGAACCCACGACAACAACGTTGGCAACGTTGTGCTCTACCAACTGAGCTACACCCGCAAAATCCAAAACTTGGCTGATGCCCTTATCCGCTGACCCAAATATTCGCTCGGCAGCGGCTCACGGGACGTCCCGTGGGCACCTGCGAGCTAGTCAACGATTCGGGATAGTATAGGTTCTCCACATTCCGTTGCAAGACGCGTTCGGACTAGACATGCCATGGGCGGATTTTCTATAGAACCATGAGCTGTTTGGTCTTCCTCGTGGAATCAAGGATAGCTCGGTAATGATCCCAACCACCCATCCTCGTTTTGCTCGCGCGTTCTTGGTTTTCGCAATCGTTTCGTCGTTTATTGGTAGTGGATTTGAAACCCTGTCGATCGGTCAGGAGCCCCCATTGGCGGTCGGCCGGTCAGCGGTTTCGAGCGAAACCCCGATGAACTACAGTTCCGAGAATCCGGAATGGTTGACGTTTGTCGCAGAGAAGAACAAGTCTGGGAGCGGTTCATGGTGGCCATCCTGGAAACTTCCAAGCTGGAAAAAGTCGGGTACGACCGGCTGGTGGACCTCTGAGAAGAAGGCTTCGAGTTATTCCCGAAGCAACAAAACGACGATGCAGAAGATTTCCCAGACCTCCAAGCGATGGTGGAACAACACGTTGGAGTTTCTCGACCCCTACGCGCCCCCCAAAGAGCGGCCAAATTCGAGTCAGTCTGACCCCGGTTTCTTTGGCAAGCTCTTTGGCCCCAAGGATACGGGCCCCAAATTCAACTCGGTCCCAGAGTGGGCTGGCCAGCCTATGCCTAAGTAATCGATACCCAAAGAATCGGGGCTGCATCGCAGCCAACCGGACCACGATCGGTTTGGCAAAAGAGGGGGGGCAGAAAGCGGAGGGAGTTGAAGGTTGGAGGTTGACGGTTGGTGGTTTTTGTTAACCGAGATGCGCGAGCAGCCGGGTGGAAGTGCGCTGAACCTTGCGACGCTGGCCAACTATCCCACCCGAGAGCTTTGCGCGGTCGATTTGGCAAAAAAAATGTTTAGAGACAATGAGATCGAACCGCTGATGAAAGTTCATGAGAAGCCGATCGAGAGAATCTGGGAATATCATAAACAAATAGCTGCACCGAAGTTAGCAACAAGCCACCATGCGGCTTGTCCACGTGGAGCGATGATAAAATATTGGGTGGCACGTCCAGAGGCTCTGTATCGGGTGGCACGCTCGGAGGCTTTGCGACGAGCGCGGGATTCGATAGGCTCCCCAGTGGCCTTGTGCCACTGGAAGCCAAGCTTCACGGCTAGCACGCAACTGGCACCCATAACGCCCCCCAGTTGCCTTGTGCAACCGGAGGCAAAGCTTCCCCAGCTAGCGTTGGGATCGCACGCTAAACTTTTGCGAAGGGCGTGGGATTCGATGACACGCCCCACCCTCCGATCAGCATCCGACGGGGATAAACCCGCGTCGTGATGGGGATCGCGTTGCGATCGCTTGCTGGTTGCGAGTACCGTTCGATGGGGGCAAGCCCCATCGAAACGAGGGCCGTTGTTAGCCGAGATGCGTCAATGATCCGCCATGGCGGGCTAGCGTCCTATCAGCCGCAACGCGCTAGCGTCCGGTTCGAAGTGCACTCAACCTCGCAACGTCTGCCGCAGTTCAAACCGGCCGCTTGCGCTGCTCGGCTTCTATTGCACTCGTTACACCTGTGCCTGAAACGTGAGAAGGTACCAGGAAAAGGTACCTGACCCCTTTTACGATCCGCGACCAGGGGCTTCGCCCCTGGACCCTTGTTGTTGCGCTGGTGTATAGCCTTTAGGCGATTTGGCTTGCGCTCAACCCGCTCAAGCCGGGACACCAGCGCGCTACGGGTTGACCGAATGCGTCGTCGTTCGTCCCTCACTCCTCTCGCCTTCGGTCACCCTCCGCTCCCGTTGCGGCCCCTGCTCCCGGCTCCGCCGGACCCAAACCCGCTGAACCCGAAGGAGCTAAGGCAAGGCGGAAACCGTTGAACGCGTTGCGGTTGGTTGGGGTATCGATGCTGCGGTACGCCGTCCGGCAGTTCGCGGCATCGAAGTCCCAACCGCCGCCGGCCTGTCCCCAACTGCACGACCCCAGTGGCCTTAAGCCACTGGTGAGCGAGCTTTCCCGCTAGCCCGCCTCCGCGATCCGCGCCCCGGACGAGCATTGGGAGGAATGTGTTCTGACCGTGGAGCATGGTTTGTTGCAGCACTACCTTCGGCAACGAAGCGACGATTTGCCCGAAATCGCGAGTCTGCGGATGCAGGGCTTCAGCATCGATCAGATTGCGGAGAAGCTGGGCATACCGCCGAGAACCGTCGATCGGCGAATCCAGTGGATTCATGAGTTGTGCGAAGAGTATCAACGGCTGTAATCGTTTGACCCTTAGCGGCAGGCGAAAGATGCCGGTGTGCGGTCGAGAGGGCAAAAGATGGAGGGCGAAAAATGGAGGGACAGAAAGCGGAGGAAGTTGAGGGTTGGAGGTTGACGGGTGGTGGTTTTTGTTAGCCGAGATGCGCGAGCAGCCGGGTGGAAATGCGTACGACATGGCTATACTAGACGCAGAGGAGCGGCAAAAAAAATGTTGGGGCAAAAAGATTTTTGGGAGATGGTGAGCGCGAACCGCGGATGAACGCTCATGCGACGCTGATCAACAGAAGCCGGATAGCAATCCTGAACAAATAGATGCACCGAAGTTGGCAAAGGGCCACCGTGCGGCTTGTCCACGTGGGGCAATCATCCGATATTGGGGGGCGAGCGGTGGAATGCCCCGCATCGAGGAATGAGATCACGACTCGGAACGTCGGGGCACTCACGCATGGCTACGCTAGCGACCTTTGTTTTCACTGGGCATTGAGTGGAAACTCGGCGTACGGCTTTTCAGGCTTGCAAACCGAACCTCCGCAGATAGAATCGCAGGTTAGAGCTACCTCGTTTCGACGGCTGGGTGACTCACGACGTTTGATTCCTTCTGGGAGCCGAGCGTCCAATCGGGCGTCAAAGCAAAAGCCACGAACCCGAAAAGCGACGAAAACATAACGTTTTCATTGACGGCGATGTAGCTCAGTCGGTTAGAGCAACGGCTTCATAAGCCGTGTGTCGGTGGTTCGAGTCCACTCATCGCTACTCACGGGAACCAAGATCCCTCGGGCACCCCGTCACTTATGGTGTTTCCTCGATCGCTGACGAGCTATCGGTTTCTATTCTCCGGCAGGCCTCTCATTCCCGTCCTTTCCTTCTCGCGTCCCCTTTCTCAACGCGGATCATCCATAACGATACAAGGCCTGTTGCCTTATGTTTGAAACGCTGCAGCAAGATCAGAAACTGCGATGGGAAAAGGGGGACCGCGTTCCGGTTGCCTACTATCTCAAGCAATACCCCGAACTGCAGCGGGATTCTGCCATCGTTACATCCCTGGTCATTGAGGAAATGCGTCTGAGGGAATCGCTCGGCGAATCGATTGACAAGGAAGATTACCTGCGGATGTACCCGGAATGCCGCGATGCAATCGAGTCTTTTCAGTCGACTTACGACACTGTCGATTCCGTACTTTTAGAGACCCATCTGCCAAAGCATCCCCACGCTTCTGATGTCGACTCCGTCACAGGGACCATTCAATTCAACGTCCCGGCCCCCGAGCCATCGGTCCCTGATGAAAATCAAACCTTGCTGCTTGATCAGAAAGACAACCTTGAAACCCTGGCTCTGTCCCCGTCGTCGCTTGCTCAAAATAAGGTAACTCCAGGCGATGAACTAGCCAAAAATTTCCCACGGATTCCAGGCTTTGCGATCTTAGAAGAAATCGGGCGCGGAGGCATGGGAATCGTGTACCGCGCCAGGCAGCTTTCCGCCAATCGCACCGTTGCCCTCAAAATCGTGCGGAGCGACCAACTCGATATGATGTCCAAACGGGACCGACAAGATGCACTGAACAGATTCACCACCGAGGCCCACGCGGCAGCCTCTCTGCAACACGACAACATCGTCGCAATCTACGAGGTGGGCGAAGTTGTCGACAAGTCAAACTCCGGCATTCCGCTCCACTACTACGCGATGCGATTTGTACAAGGGGAGAGCCTATTCGATTTGGTTCGAGATGGACCACTCGATAATCGCCGAGCAGCGATGTACATCCACAAAGTTGCAAATGCCCTGCAGTCAGCCCACGACCATGGCATCCTGCACCGCGATATGAAACCGCACAATGTGATGATCGAGAAATCAACCGATCGACCACTTGTCGCTGATTTTGGACTAGCGAAAATCGTCGATAGCGGACAATCGATGACCTACGCTGGACAAGTCATGGGCACCCCCGCGTACATGTCGCCCGAACAAGCCATGGACGCGGCAAAAGTGACCGCAGCGGCGGATCAATACTCGATCGGAGCAACACTCTACCACGTCTTGACCGGAAGACCCCCATTCGTCGCCTCGAACGCTCCGGAAACCATCCGTCAAATGCTCGATCAGCAACCGGTCAGTCCTCGCACCCTGAACCCATCGGTGCACCGCGATCTGGAAACCATCGTTCTAAAGACTATTCACAAAGATCCAAGTCGAAGATATCGATCCTGCAAAGAACTTGCCGACGACCTTCAACGATACCTCGATGGAATTCCGATCCTGGCTCGCCCGGTCAGCCATCTGGAACGGGCGTGGAGATGGTGTAGCCGCAATCCTGTCTTGGCCACTCTGGCCCTCTCCGTTGCCGTGCTGGTTCTTTCTACCATTTCAGCCATAACGGTTGGATATCGAAATACATCGGCCGCACTTTCTACATCCGAGTCTCGTCTCCGAAAAGCCTTGATCGTTGTCGATGATCTCTTCACCCGTGTCAGCGAAGACGATTTACTCAACGAACCTGGCATGCAACCCCTTCGCCGCGATTTGCTCGAGAAGGCACTCAAACATTATGAATATTTTCTTTCTGAGAGTGGCAACGAGGAAAAACTATCAGACGAAGTAGCCTCGGCCCATTACCGTGTAGGTATGATCCAACAGGTCATCGGTGATCTCGACGCTGCAGAAAAAGAACTGCAATTAGCACGCTACCGACAAGAACGCCTCTGGGAGCGAAACCAAGATCAGGATAAACACCTGAAATCTCTTAGCGATACGTTGAATGCGCTGGGTGTCTTACTGGATTCCAAAAGACAGCCTGAAGAATCGCTGAACATGTTCCAATCCGCTTTGAAATCCCGCCTTCAACTGGCCGAAGGCAATCCAGGCAATCCAGAGTATCGACGACTCGCCTGCAACTCACTCATGAACATCGGACTCCTCAAAATCAAATACGACCAACTGCAGGGCGGATTGAACGATATCCGCGAAGCACAAAAGACTAGATTCTCCCTCGTGACACAATATCCCGACGAAAAGAAACTACGGCGAGATCTTGCTCGAGGATGGTACAGTCTCGGTAAATTTGAACTCGAAGAAAAAAACGTAGCGGAGGCTATCGAACACTTTACTTCAGCAGTCGATGAATTCCAAAATTTGCTCGCACAGGATTCGCGGTCCTTGAGCCTTCGATTCGATTACGGCATCGCACTTAGATTGCTTGGAGCTGCCCACTCCGAACAGGGAAACGTCGAACTTGCAACAGCCAGTTATGAAAAAGCCATCGAGCTAGCCAAGAAACTCAACGACTCCAATCCCGATGTCGCCGACTACAAAAAAGAACTAGCCATCCTCTGGATGAATCTAGCCAGCAATCACGAAGCATCGCAGCAACCCGAGAAGGCAGAAGATGCCTGGAAGCAGTCGTTGCGACTGGAGAGAGAGTTATTGGTCACTAACCCCGATTCGCCTGAAATCCAAGCAGATCTGATAATGTGCCTCGAGGCAAGCGGAGATCTGGCTCTCAATCGCGGCGAATCGCAAACCGCGAAAAGGAACTTTGAAGAAGCAAAGCAATTGCTCGATAGTTTATTAAAAGATTACTCGGACAGCGAAACCCGTGATATGCTTCTCGACCAACTCCAACGCATCGAAGAGCAATTGCAAGCTCTCGCCTCGCAAGAGTCGCCGAAGTTCTGAGCATGCTACTCTCATCTCTATGAATTCACATTTTTCCTAAATTAACGAATAGATGAATAATTCGATTTAACTTGGCATCGACCAGGTGACGATGCGCACCGCAACTCGGCGCTCTACCCATGAGTGCAGCGGAACTTCCACAATAATGCTTGCATAATTCATTACCCACAGCAAAGGTTGTGGTGAGCAGGAGGCCTGGCATATGCGTTTTCATCTATCACTCGGCCTTTGTTCCTTCGCGGGATTTTCAATCGCCTTGACGGGTTGGGGCTTCGGCCAGGAACCGCAGTCCTTTCAGCCGATGACTTCTAATGATTCCGCAGTTCCTGGTCGCTCAGGTGGAACCACCAACCGTACGGACGGCCTCGGTCAACCACGATCCACCACCAGGAACCAGCGCGCTAGCAATTCCCGCGGAACCTATGTTCGCGTATCGCGTGCCCCCAACATGTTCGGCGATACCCTTAACCCAGGGCTCTCTTATTTCCCCTTCAAGTCCAGCAGTCAATCACCCTCGGAGTCTCAATTGGCATTCACAGCACCCCAAGGTGGCGGAGGGAGCTTTAACGCGTCGGAGAACAATACCGCCATCCCAACAGACCGGGTTTACTTCATCTACAACGGATTTTTCAATGCCGCATCCAACTCTGTTGGTTTCGGGCCAGTCCAGCAGAACTTAGATATCCATCGATATCTCATGGGTTTTGAGAAAACCTTCCTGGATGGAAATCTATCGATCGATGTCCGGATGCCGTTCGTCAGCAGTTTGCAATTTGATGCCTTCGGCATCAACTCGGAAACCGGAAATGTAGGCAATTTGACAATGTATCTGAAGGGGTTAATGCTAGCGGATGAGTTTACTGCCTTCGCAACTGGACTCGGTATCGGCTTGCCAACAGGTAGCGATACCGATGTGACTCGTACGGCAGGTCCATTGACTCAATCACTTACAATTCAGAACGAAGCCGTCACATTGATGCCGTTTGTTGCATCCACCATGAGTCTTAACGACAGCTGGTTCGTCCAGTCCTTCAGCCAAATTCTGTTCGTGACATCGGGAGATACGGTTGTAAACAATGGCCAAGTCGCCGGTATCTACAACCAGCAAAATCTTCTCCAAGCCGACGTTGGCTTGGGCCGTTGGATGTGGCAGGATGCGAGTCGTTCGTACCTTACTGGTCTCGCTGGAGTTGTTGAACTGCATTACACATCCACCATCCAGGATACCGATGCAGTCAAACTCGGTTTTGGCAACTTGCTGGGTGGCGAAATCACAAACAACGAGAATCGTATCGATCTGCTCAACCTAACTTCGGGAATCCATGCACAGCTTGGACCGATGTCTGCCCTGCGGGTCGGCGCTGTGGTCCCATTGAAAAATGCCCCGAACCGAACGTTCGATTCGGAGATCCAGGTATCTTTCAATCGCAAGTTCTAAATTCTAGCAGTGTAGCCTCTTCGGTTTACGCGGCGGTCGCTGGCGGTACTTGGCTAACGATCTAGCTGCATAGCAAGCCTTCTCGAATCGCTTCGCATCGAAGAGATAAACGTGCTATGGGATCCTGTGGCACGAGAAGTGAAGCACGCCGAGAAAGAGTCCGATCCTCGCGTGCAAGGGGTGGCACACCGGCACAGCAACTCTCCATGCTGCATATTGTTTCTTACGGGTTTAGGGCACCGGATCTATCGAGTCTTGCGTTGAGACGATACTTAGGAAGCACCCTCAAGCATCGATTGTCATCTCGAGGGCGCAAAGTTAGGGAGATGCCATTTGCCGCTTAGCCCCCCCGAAGCGACCCAATGCTGCAGTCGCGAGCACGCCAGACGATGTGGCTCTTATCGACAACAAATCCTTGACCTTCGCGTCATAGACTTGACGAATCGTGTTGCACATCTAAATCAGCGTCTGACCGATTCCGGTTTGGCACGCGCCTGTTCCAACCGAAGGATTCCAGCGGGAAACTCAAATACCCGCGTGTCGAATGGATCATCGCTCACTTGATAGAGACTGCCATCGGGACGACGATGCATTTTGAACATCTCGTCGCGATTGAGGGGCCTCGCCCCAACTCGCCCAAAGACGGCGATCTGGTTTCCTGATTCATCAACCGCTCTGTCTCGATCGATCCCTCGAGAGATGCACAGAGCATGACCATCCTTGGGCAATTTTCGCGTTGCGATCAAGCATGGATCCGGTCGCGGCGAGAACCCGTCGTTACCGACTACTTCAGGGCTCGTCAATTGTACGACGCGAAGCCCGTTCTTGCCGTCTGCGATGTAAGCAAATTGACTCACGTTGGTGATGCCCAGCTTAACATCGTGGGCATCATTGATTTGACCATTCGCATCGTAAATCTGATCGATGAATGCGGCTGCTGGATTGCTGATGTCGAGGATTGCCAACCCTTGATGTCCTGCTGCAACGTAGGCATAGGTTCTACCGAGGTAAATGCTGTGAGCGTCATGGAGTTCCACCGTATGGACGAACTGAGGATATCCAAGCTCTGTTACATCGAATACTTTGACCCCCTCTTTGTCGCACACAAAGGCGTATCGGAACTGCACTGCGACACTGTGAGGGTGATCCAAGACTTCGTGACCAATTACTGAGACGACGCAAGGCTTCTTCGGATTGGTCAGGTCGATTACGACCAAACCTGCATCGCAACAAACATATGCATAATTTCCCGCGATGGTGATAGCAGATGCTCCGCACAACAACCCATCGGGATTGAACGTTACGTCGCGCTCGAGGAAGTTATTCGATGGGTTGCCGTCGAGCAGGGTTGCTGCTGACACCATAATGAGCCCCTCGTACTTGTCCGTAACGTAGATGTATGCGTAAAGACCTGGGACCGCTGCTTCAAAATTTTCTGGTCGATGGGTTCGAGTGGGATCGGGAGCGATTGTGGTGGGTGCAGCTACCGAGGTCGCGAATTCAGTTCGAACGTAGAATTTCTGCCCTAATGGGGATACCGGTGCGGTCGTAATCCGCTCGGAGAAAGCCTTGTGATCAATGAACGCAATGTCAAAAACTCGCAGTCCCCCTTCGCCGCAGGCAGCATAGAGGTACTCTCCCCGATGTTGTAGCGACAAGATTTCCGGTTTACGGTACCTCGGGCTTAGTACCTCAATGATATCCCGGCCCGGGTGCTCATGGGCATGCTCCAACTTGCGACCGTGCTCCACATGCTCCCGATAGTTGTCAGGATAGGCAAGTTGATGCAGAGAGCTACCGATCACAGCTTGAGGTTCGCTATTCTCAGTGACGACAACGCCTTCAAGCCCATGTTCGCCAGCGCCGACCCAGCAATATTTTCCAATGAAGTTCATCGAACCCGTCCCTTGCATTAGGAGTTGGGCCATGATGGCGTTGTTGTCGTTGTTGATCGACACATGGCAATCCGTGCAAGACTTCGTCTCGTAAGTACCTGGTGTTCGCTCCGACTGATTCGGATCCCAACCATTCCCCCCTCGCACTGTGTGTGGAACATTGGTGCTAAAGGCGATTCCGCTGAGCCCCTCGCCACTGATCGTCTGCTGTTGAACATAGATCGATTCGCGATTGCCGTTGTAGCTGCCAACATGGATAGCACAGGAACTACGAGCAGGACCGATCCGATTTCCCGTCACGTTCCCATCTCGGGCCAGCATGTAAGCGTCGTCTCGCAAAGTCTGGAAGTTATACGAGATTCGATTTCTGGATATCTCGCCGAGATCATGCAGTCCAGGTGCCTTGACGTTTGCTTTTTGGGGCAAATGGCATCCAAAGCAACTCGGGTTCCATGAACTGTGGCAGGCGATGCAATTCATGTTTTTGTTATCGTGTGCACACTTTTCCGGATCGTGGGCTCCACCCCATCGCATTTGGCCATCGCTGTCCAGCCGAATGGTTTTCGCAGCGTGCGAGCGCGGATTGTATTCGTTGCTCTCCGGGTTGATCGTATCTGCGGTCTGTGTCACGACCCATTCGAGATTTTCTTCGACGTTGCTGCGCTGTATCAGTTGTGGCTTTCGGCCTGGCGCTCGCTTGATCTCGAACCGAGGTTTGCCGAACGCGGTACGCAGAGCAAGCAAATTCGTTGGTTCCTTGCCGGATGCAGGCCCGGAAGTAGGCAACGTTGGTGCCTCACCAGTTCGAAGTTGCCGATCCACCTTGTCCACCAAGGATTGCGATGCGTCTCCGTGACAGTCCACGCATTGGATTTCAATCGCGGCCCTGACTTCACCATAGAGTTTCGTGTCGCCGTGCCCATCTTGATAGAAGTGGCAGTCGACGCAGTGCATTCCTTTCTCCATGTGAATGTCCATCAGGTGAACAGGCACGCCATCTCGCTGCTTTCCATGAATTTTTTCGAATTCATTGGATGGCTCAACAGCCGCCATCAGCTCAGGAGTCGACGGTGATTCGACACGGTCTCCCTCGTGATCAAGGAGGTGGCCGGCACGGTCCTTCTTGAAGACTGCCCGGAACACCCAGCCGTGACCGTGGAAATCTGCGAACTGCGTGTGCTGCAGGCTTGGGTTGAGTTCGCTCACTCGTGCCAGGAATTCAGGATTCCCCCATAGCCCTCGAGCAGCAGATTCCTCAGGATTAGACATCGAGGCTTCCACTAACTCTTCGGCAGTTGGATTCTTTTGATGCTTTGGGTACATGCATTGACCATCGGTCTCATTATCCCACCACATGTAACCAAGGTAGCTGTTGAGCACATTCGTTCCTGGATGCATATGGCATACCATGCACTGACTGGTCGGCATCCGATTGGTGAACATGTGTTGAATAGGGTGCCCCGGTTCGTTCTTTGGGATGGTCGGGTCGACCACCTTAACCCAATCGTCGGTCTCTGCGGCTGCCAAGCCACGATGCCCGTACTTGGCAAATGGACCAGAGGATGTTGGAGAACGGTCATTTGCATAGAGGACGTGGCATGCGCTGCAACCGCTGCTGCGATAGTCTCCAGGATGATCGTTTGTTCCTAGGAAGTTGAGCGTGGGGTCGAGCAGACGCGTCTTTTGCAATCCGATGAAGACTGGGTCCGTCCGATTATCGGTCCCCAATCCGCGCGTGCTCAATCGTTCCCTAGGACGGCCTGGCTCTTCCAGACGCTCTGGGACGCCGATCTCCGCGCGAAATCGCCCGCCTCTCTCGAAAATCCGCAAAATGTTCCCGGGCTGAGAGGCCTCAAAACGAGGCAAGGGATCCAGGAAAGGGACCATACCCTTAAAGTCGATTTCATACTGGCTCGGAGCAGGAACGTTCTGCATACGCTGCGACCTGCCGTCCATCGAGTAGCTTTCACCGTATCGCGCCCATTTGTTGGGTACCGACCCATTGTTGTAAAGGGCCGCGCCCCATAGCATGCAGCCGTGAGTCATCATGCTCTTGCGAAGTTGCAACACCTCGTTGGCATGGCACTGACCGCACGCGATATGAGCAACCCTCAAATCACCTGGATTTACGAATCGGATGAACTCGGGACTCTCGTGATTGAGAAGGGTGTAGCTGCGGACAGGGTTCGCGGAAGTAGGCCACAAGGTTGGATACTTAGGCTGGACGTGCGACAGCGTCTTTGTGAATGCATATGGGTTCCCACCGTGGCAATCCACACAGCCGATATTCACAGTGTTCGGGGGATGCATCGTGCCAACGTCCGTGTGGCAGTGGATACAAGATTGACTCTTGATCGCAGCGTCCTCTTTCGATTGACGATACATATCCAAGCCCAGCAAATCCTTGGGTATTGGAAAGGAATCGTTGCCAGCAATTCCAAGCGCGCGTGCAGGCCCCCAAGGATCGTTCCCTACCGGCGGCGGAACACTCGGCACATGGAACTTTGAGCCAGGCGTCTGCAACGGCTTGGCGGTCTGCCCCAAGGAGACGGACGCAAAAGGAATCTGAAAAGTAAACAGCAAAATGAGGAACGCAACTCTTTGAATCGTTCCGCTCGTGCTGTCCTGTCTTCGATCAACCTGAGGGAATCGTTTCATGGGCTAGTACTCGAATGATGCCTCAAGAAATCCTGCTGCTAAGTTTGGAACGCCCCCGTTGAGTGGTTGGTACAGATCCCGGAAGCCTTTCCCGACAACCAGACCTGATACTCCACCAACGAAGACAACGTTGTTGTTGAGAAGAGGACGGTACTCCATTCCAGAACTCAAATCCAGACCGATTTGGCTCCGTATGTTGCTCTGAAAAGTGTATGTCTCCAAAGTCCCAGTGTGATGGAACCAGAGATAGTTCGCGTTGTTGATCCACTTGACCTTCGGAGTCAGATCCGCATCAAAGCCAGCATTCACAAGATGAATACCAGGATTTACAAAGTTGGTCTGCCCTTGGAACTTGCTCGATCGCAAATCCGGAACCAAACTCTGTCGCTGAACCAGATTGACACCGAAGAGTCTGATTTGCTGTCTATTCCAGTAACTGAACTCGCCACCCGCGAAGTTCGGGTTGTCCATGATCGTGTCAAAGCCTGTCGCGTCGTCATCGTTCGGGTCGGCATCCCCAGAAGCAAAGAAGTAGGACGCTCGAAATCTGGCCCAGTCGCGGTCGTAGGACAACTCAAGGGCAGCCATCATCGCCGATATTGTCTGCGGCCTGCCAGCTAATGGATTCAATTCATCATGACCCGTGACGTAATACAGTGCATGATTGATGTTGTAGCGGTTGATGTGACCATTCCCCGCCCAGCCCAAATAATACGAATCGATCTGATGTGCAGCAAAAACCCCAACCGGGTCAGGACGGGCTAAGAATCCATTGTCGTCGAATTTCTCCGAGGCCTTATCCTTGTTGTAATGGAAACTGAGTTGTGTGTTATAGCCAGGGAAAATGAAGTCATTTCGATAGTAATTGAGGATAACCGTATTTTGATGGCGGTCATCGAATGTATTTAGCAAGCTATTGGTATCCTTCTCAGTCTGATCAAACCAAAGAACATTGAACTGATCTTGGTTGCTGAGACGGTTTCCGAAAACGCGCACTCCGCGGTTGGTATCTGAGAAGATGAACCCCCGAAAGTCGCTGGTGAAGAACTGCGAACCTGCTCGCACAGAAACGAAATCATAGTTGGGGCTGAGATCCGCTAACTTTGATTCATAGAACCATTCTTCCAGTGCGAAGTCGGTCCGATGGCGATTAGTACCTAATGTTGTGTCGGGGGAAACCACCCCCAATTCGTACACCTTCAAATAGTTCTGATTGAAGATCATGTTCATCCGAACCCGCCAATCGAACGGTCTGAATACCGTGTCACCTTTGAAGAGATCGAAGGCAGCGGAGTTATACTGGGTGAAAAAGAACTGATTCGGATCGCCGAAGAATTCGATCTGCCCCGGATTTTGCATCGTCTCGAATGGGGTAGTCGGAATCGGCGTCTGGCGGTACTCGAAGAGATTCAACTGCTTGAAGGTCAGTTTCAGAAACGTATCCTGGCCAGCGATCGGGTAGTCCCCTTTGAGTACGTTTTGGTTGTAGGGGTCATACCAAGCCCCTTGTACAAACGGATAATCGTCTCCGATCGGATGACCCTTACCATAACGATCCCAAGTAGGGAATCCGATTCGCCAACGATCCTCGACAGGAATAAAGTGGTCCGTGTTCTGAGCCTCGCCAGGGAGGACAGAACTGGGCCCCGTATAACCTAGAGGTGCATCAAAATTGGTCCGGAAGTAAGGTAGGCCCTCAGGAATGACCTCCTCTGGGGGGGGTAACTGCGATGTGATTTGATCTGGGGGAGCCAAACTCTTAGGCTCATTGCTATCCTGTGAACTTGGGAACGGGCTCGTCTGACCCTTCGCTCTGAGTTGTTCGGCAGATATGATCGGGGGCAACGGTCGCGAGGGTTCTTGAGCACGGAGAACTACCGGCCCCAAGCCTGCGGCGAGGATTGCTACCGAAAACGACTTCCAGTCCGGGTTGCTCTTGAACAATTTTCAGCCAAGTTCGGGTTTTCTTGGGCCAAGGGTTGGATAAAGACACTTGTATTGTTTGTATCGACTTGCCAGGAACCGAACATGGAATAGAAAACCTCTGAAAAATCCGATTATTCGGAACTTATTGTTTTTTTCGGTATTCCTAGGCTAGACAGCGAAAGATTGACCTCGCCACCTAAGGCAACTAATCTCAAAGGTGATATTTGCTTTTTTCCCTCGATCGATTTGCGAGGGTCGGGATACTGCTATGAGCTCAAAACGACAGACATGCAAACGCCGGCGAAGACTTTTCCTTGAGCAACTTGAGCGGAGAGAAGTCTTTGCCAGTGCTTCGCTTCATAACAGCATCTTTCCTCAAGATGTCGATGCAGATAACCAGCTATCGCCATTGGATGCATTGGTGGTTATTAACTACTTAAATGGTGAATCGTCAGCACCAAGGTCCTCGGGTGAAGGGGAGTCATCCTTCTTCCCCGATGTAGACAACGATGGGAGCGTCAGTCCGTTGGATGCACTGGGTGTCATTAACACACTCAATGAGGAATCATCCAGCGCAGCGATATCGATCGCACCCGCGATGGCAGGCGGTCCCGTTCTTTCTGAATCGGACGTAGAAACTTTCCTAAATCGCGCCTCCATGGCTACGACCAGTCAGGATGCGATCATCGCCGTTGTCGATCGTGCTGGCCGTATTTTGGGAGTCCGTGTCGAACAGGACGTTATCAACACGTTTGCTGGACGGCCCGATGATTTAGTTTTCGCGATCGATGGAGCGGTTTCTAAAGCGAGGACCGCTGCATTCTTTTCGAATGGCCAAGCACCTTTGACTTCGCGTACCGTTCGTTTCATCAGCCAGTCGACCATCACACAGCGAGAAGTGGAATCGAACCCGAACATCATGGACCCCGAGTCTCACCGACGCGGTCCGGGATTTGTTGCCCCGATCGGAACGGGTGGTCACTTCCCACCGATGGTCGCCAACACTCCGTTGGTCGACTTGTTGATGATCGAGCACCAAAGCCGAGATGGCTCCAAGCTGCCCGGACTCGATGGGATCAAAGGAACCGGCGACGATCTAGCAATGACAAGTCGATTCAACGTCGACCTCAACCATGTACCGATGGACGCCAAAGCCTACATGCAAACGTTCCCCGATTCTTATGGCACCCAATCCGGAATGCTGCCGCGTGCACAAAACCGAGGTATCGCTACGTTGCCTGGAGGTATTCCCATCTACAAACTTGACAACGCCACAGGATTGCCGGATTTAGTGGGAGGCATTGGCGTATTCTTTCCAGGTAAGGATGGCTTTGCGACCTTTGAGCAAGGTTTCTTGCACAAGGACTCACCCGAAAGAAAGGGCGTTCCCCAAAAGGAACTGGACCGAACAAACGCGGCCAAGGTTCTGGAGTCTGAGTTCATCGCGTTCTTTGCGACTGGGGGCACTAATGTGGGCGCTTTCGCCACCAACGTTAACGAGTTTGAAGGTACCGCACCCGCCGTCCCTGCTGGTTTCCTCGGACTTAGTGGTCGGATCGATTTGGTTGGCATCACTCTCGAAATCTACGGTCCGCATCCTACTCGATTCAACACCGCCACAGGCCAAGAACAGTTGCTTCAGCTAGGTCGACGCAGCGGTGGCGGCCAAGGTGTGAATTCGGGCGCTAACATGAGGGTATTGCCTAGTGGTGAAACGCTGTTGGCTGGCATGCGGGTACCCGAGGGTTGGCTAGTCACCCCTCATGCATCCTCCCTGCCAGGAGGATTGAGTGCACAAGATGTTGAGCGAATCATCAAAACCGCCGAGCAACAAGCAAAAAATACCCGTGCAGCCATTCGGCTGAACCTGGCAACCGGTAAAGCCGGAGTGCCGACGGGTATGGTTCTATCTGTTGCTGATGCAACGGGCGAAGTCCTTGGCCTATTCCGGATGCCGGATGCCACGATCTTCTCAATCGATGTCGCTGTCGCTAAGAGCCGAAATACCGTTTACTACGCGGGTGCCACGATAGTAGATGCCGATCGGATCGATGCAAACAATGATGGAACTCCCGATGTTCCTAAGGGTGTGGCCTTTACCAATAGGACCTTCCGATTTTTGGCCGCCCCCCGATTTCCTACCGGTAGCAACGCAGCCCCAGGCGATTTCAGCCTACTAACGATGCCAGGAATCAATCCCGTGACTGCGGAGAACGCTGACATCAACAACCCGTTGCGAGCATCGATTTACTCCGACCCGGCAACCGCCACGGTCGTCTCCTTCGACTCCTTCAACGCCTCGCGAAACTTCCGCAATCCCAACAATCTGAAGAATCAGAACGGTGTTGTCTTCTTCCCAGGAAGTTCCGCCCTGTATAAATCAAGCACCATTCTCATCGGTGGCTTCGGTGTCAGCGGTGACGGTGTTGATCAGGACGACGTTGTGACCGTAGCTGGACAAGTCGGCTTTGAACCCTTAGCTGCAAACCAGGCCGATGCATTTTTCGCAGCGGGCGTCCGCCTCCCATACCAAAAATACAACCGCAGCCCAAGACTCTAGTTCGCCAAGCACCGCCCCCCATCCCATGCCGAACGGCCCAATGCGTGCCACCCACCAAAAGCACTGTAAGACAGTTATGAGTAATCTAGCTTCCTAGCGACTCGGTGCATATTTTTGCTACAACTCCACGACCTGAAGCTATGGATGGTGACTTCAAGAACCTGCCTTGGCGAAAATCCAAGTGACAAAACTGGCCCAACACCTTAGCTAACGCGACGCGAGGCGCAGACACTTTCACTATCACTGAAGCTCGAAAAGCCCCTTAAAGAGCAAGGGTGCGAAAAGGCTACTCCTGCAGGCGTCATTTAGTCCAACATCACGCGGGTAATCGAATCATGACTTGGGCGATTAAAGGCCGATTGGTTAGCTAGTTCGATGCAAAGATATGCCGGACCGCTCTTTGGCCACGGCGCCAGCGATGCTGATGCTCCGCCGCGTGACGAGCCATCGTTTCAGGCGTTCCCGCTGCCGCACCCTGGTAGTACTTCTTGAACCTCCATACCAAGTCAATCCATAGCGATCCATCGATCCCCAAACGCTTCAGAATCGATTCCACCTCCGGTGTCCACT
>JAGWWZ010000256.1 GCA_018970165.1 Planctomycetota bacterium
GTACCCGGTCCCCAGCCCTTCCTCGATCTGCCACCCGGGAGTGGACCACGCCATCTCGCCTTCCATCCATCAGGAGCTTTTGTTTTCATCATCAATGAATTGGCGATGACGATGACAGCAGCTTCGTGGAACGCCGAAACAGGCCAAATGGCAATCATCAACACCGAAAGCACGATCCCCGAAGGGAAGCCGGTGCCGGGTGGGTCGACTGCCGAAGTATTGGTTCACCCTTCGGGGCGTTTCGTATATGGAAGCAACCGAGGGCCCAATACGATCGCTCTGTTCGCGATCGATCCGAATAACGGACGGATTCGGCGGATCGAGAATTTCGACACTCTGGGCAAGATCCCTCGCAACTTTCGTATCTCTCCCGATGGCGGTTTGCTCCTGGCTGAAAATCAAGAGAGCAATTCGATCTTCTCATTTCGTATCGATACAGGCACGGGCTTCCTGAAGCCGACGGGCTACTCGATCTCGACACCCAAGCCCGCGTGCATCAAGTTTTTGGAACGCTAAACGGCTGGCTCTTCGATGCGTCTCAGCTAAAAGAACCCACGCCCGTCGCAAAGCCTCCGAGCGTGCCACCCTCGCGCGGGCGTTGTGAGTGGAATGAAAGCCGAAGAGCGCGAGTTCTCGGTTTGAAGGGTGATTAACGAAGGGTGATTAACATTGCAATGTGCAGTGCGCTTCCACCCGGATGCTTGCGCATCTCGGCTAGCATTTTGCCGATAGCTAACTTTTTGCGGATAGGTTTACGTGTCGATCACTTCGCGGATGACGTCCCCTTCGACGTTCGTCAATCGACGCTCGACGCCATCGTGCTCGAAGGTCAATCGTTCATGATCCAATCCCAACAGATGTAGGATCGTGGCGTTGAAATCGTAGAGGGGATGGACGTTTTCGACCGCCTTGACTCCGAGTTCATCGGTCGCGCCGTGACTGACCCCCGGTCGCACACCCGCACCTGTGAGCCAACAGGTAAAGCCATCGGGGTTGTGGTCCCGACCCTTTGCACCTTTTTGAAAGAAGGGCATGCGCCCGAATTCGGTGCACCAGACAACAAGAGTATCTTCGAGCAGGCCACGTTTCCGTAGATCGCGAATGAGTGCGGCCACCGGCTGATCGAGGATGGACGCATGCACATCGTATTGAGCCTTGAGATCGCTGTGGCCATCCCAGTTGAGTTTGCCCGCGCTCGCATATGCCCCATTGAATAATTGCACAAAACGGACCCCTTTCTCGATCAATCGTCGCGCGAGGATACAGTTGCGAGCGAACGACGCCTTGTCTTTGTTTTGTGTGTCGTCTGCGCCATAATCGCGCAGAATATGGTCCGGTTCGGAACTCAAATCGCTGATCTCGGGGACGCTCAACTGCATACGGGCTGCGAGTTCATAACTGGCGATCCGGGCAGCTAGAAGCGAATCGCCCGGGTTCTGTTCGAGATGCCGCGCGTTCATTCGATCGAGCAAACGCCGCGCTGATTGATCGGCTGAGGCTGACACGCCTGGTGCATTCAAATGCCGAATGGGATCGCGAGAACTGAAGGGTGTTCCTTGAAATGCGGCGGGCAAGAAACCGGAGCCCCAATTGTTGGAACCGTTTTGAGGAACTCCTCGCGGATCGGGGATCGCAACATACGCTGGGAGATTATTGCATTCACTCCCGAGCGCGTAGGTCACCCATGCACCGAGGCTCGGAAAGCCATCGAGATTGAAGCCGGTCGACAAGAAGTTTTCCGCAGGGCCGTGCGTGTTCGATTTGCTGGTCAGGGAATGAACAAACGCGATGTCGTCGGTCAGTTCCGCTAGGTGCGGAATGAGATCGCTGACCCATTTGCCTGTCTGACCTCGCTGGTGGAATGAATACTGTGGACGCGCTAGATTACCCGCCGGGCCCTGAAACGTCACCGATGGGCCGCCGGGTAGAGGTTGGTCGTCCCATTCGATGAGCTTGGGCTTGTAGTCCCATGTTTCCAATTGACTGACCGCACCGGCGCAGAACACCACGATGACTCGCTGAGCTTTCGCCGGAAAATGGCTAGGGCGAGGCGCATAGGGATTAGCGGGATCGATGATGGGCGCGTCGCTCGTCGAACCGCTGGCCGAATCATCGGGTTGCAAACCCATCAGACCATCGCGTTGCAGCAAGCTGACCAGTGCCATCGAACCCAACGATGTCGCAGCATCCTGCAGAAATCGCCTGCGATCGAGGAGTGGATGGAATAGGGAATGCAAGTTCATCGGGTTCGCTTCGTCTCCATCACGGCAGGAATAGAAACTCGCTGCTATTGAACAGACTGCGGCATAGGACCGCTAGCCCATGAATGTGCACCTCGGGCATCGCTTCGGCGACTTCATCTTCGCGAGCAGGTCGAGCCAAGGCCAGGCGATAGGCGGTTCGGATTTGCGATGGGATATCATCTCCCGCGAGAGATCGTACGCGCTGGGCAAAGGCTTCGGATTGCTCCAACGTGAATACACTATTGAAAAGATTCAGGGCCTGAATCGGAGTGGTCGATACGCGGCGTGCGGCGGCGCTCTGGCCCGCATCGGGACAATCGAAAGCACCGAAGACGGCTTCTCGTTCGCGCCGAACTTTGTGGGCATACACCATCCGTCGCAGTCCCTCATCCCGATAACTTTCCACCGGACGAAATCCGCTCAGTCCGCCCCGAAGATCAAAGAGATCAAACCCGCGTCCATACATCTTCAGATTGAGTCGTCCACTGACCAATAACATCGCATCGCGGATCGATTCCGATTCCATGCGTCGGCGAGGATAACGCCACAACCATTTGGCATCGGCATCGATGCGAAGCGCGTCGGCGCGCGGCGAACTCGATTGCCGATAGGTGCGAGATAAAACGATTTGCTTGTGTAGCCACTTCATCGACCATCGCGACTGATCCCACCACTGGCGCGCGAGCCAATCGAGCAACTCGGGATGGCTGGGGAGTGAACCATTGAGCCCGAAGTCGTTAGGGGTCGAAACCAACCCTGCTCCGAAATGCCCATGCCATATTCGGTTCACCATGACGCGTGCGGTGAAAGGATTGTCGGGTGATGCAATCCAATCGGCGAGTACCGTACGCCGCTGCTGTTCCATGGAATCCTGCTCCAAAACCATCGCGCCCAGAAACCCCGGAACAGCGGGAGAGACAGCGTCGCGAGGTTGTTCGGGATCCCCGCGATAGAGAACTTGGATCGCATCGGGTTTGCGAAAAATTCCAGCAAAAGCTTTCTGCGCATCGGTGGCTGCGTTGCGGCGATGGATCAACTCCTTCCGTTCCCGCTCGAGTCGATTCGCGGTTTCCTGGTCTTCAAAACCCAAGCCGATGTAGGCAGGTAAACCGTTCGGATTGTCGGAGGGCTGTACCGCATCCCCGTCACGATAGGGTTGGCGATCCATCGATCCGGCGACCACCGACCACTGTCCGCTGGTATCTTCCAATTCGATTCGATACTCGATCGGCAGTCGATCGGTGAATTGCGACTCACGATCCCGTCCCCACACGATTCGAGAGACCATTTCCGGTTTCGGGAACTCCAATGTCAGCATCCCTTTGCCAACCTCGTTGGACATCCAACTCCGTTGATTTCCATAGCGACCATCGTTGACGTATCGAAGATCATGCCGGTCCGCGACGATCGTATCTCCGGAAGATGTCACAGTCGTACCATGGGTTGCCAGTGCGATATTGATCCCGTCGGTATTGATAACTTCGAGTTCGTCGATGCAGGGTTCCAGATTGTTGGTGGCTTGGATCGACAACCGCAATCGTTTGGCTAGTGTCGGCGAGATTTTCTCTTGATTCTGTTTCGCGTTCACTGCGGAGCGGCGCAGCCCTTCGGCCGCAAGGGCACGCATCGAGCTTGGGGATTCTCCGGCGGAGATGCGATAGGCAGTGGCGAGCCGATCTTGGAACTGCCCTTCGCGATCGCGGCCCCAAACGATTTTGGAAATGCGTTTGGGTTCGGGGAGTTCGAGCAGAACCCATCCTCGGCCGACGGTATCCGACATCCAACTGTGCGAGTTGCCATAAAGTCCATCGTTGATATTGGAAAGCCGATGACGCTCTGATTCGCGGCTTCCGGATGCGGTGACCTGGGTACCCAATGTAGCCAATGCTACATTTTGCGGCGTTGGTTCATCGGTCCAAACCTCGAGTTCATCGATGCAGGGTTCGATCTTGCCCAGCGAAGGATGCAGGTTTGTGTCAAAGATCTCGAGGCGAATCCACTTTGCGGATAGTGGGTCAAATACAACCTCATTGCGTACTGCGTTGGGAGGGGATGGATCGGGAGGGTTCGGGTCAGCGATCGGTTCGAGGCGACTTAACTGGTCGTCGATGTTTTGCAGACTCGCTGTCAGAGATTCGACCTCTTGTTTCAGCGATTCCGATCGAGGAGTCGAAACGATGCGATCACCGTACTCGACTCCAGCGACGAAGGCTTGCATTGCGTAATAATCTTTCTGAGTGATCG
>JAGWWZ010000073.1 GCA_018970165.1 Planctomycetota bacterium
TCAGCGAATTCACAATTTCAGTCATCTACGGGTCAAACCTTGATATCGATGATCTTCTTGATAGTCCATGCGCCGACTAATTGCAGTATGATTGTCCCTCCGAGCATCCATTTGCCCATCGGATCGGTAAATAACTTCATGACGTACTCCCGATTCGTGAAGAACATCATGAGGAACAAGCCTGGTGGCAAAGCGAGCAACACGATGCCTGACAATCGTCCTTCGCCGGTCAAGGCTTGAATTTGTCCTGCCAGGCGGAAACGCGCACGAATCAAATGGCTTATCTTCTCGAGAATTTCTGCCAGATCGCCCCCTGTTTGGCGTTGTAAAATAACCGCGGTTGCAAAGAATCGGAGGTCGAGATTCGGAATACGAGTCGCCATGCTCTCGAGCGATTCCTCGAGAGAAACCCCTAGGTTCTGCTCCTCAAAACATCGACCGAATTCTCGTCCGAGAGGTGCTGCGACCTCCTGCGAGATCAATCCAAAACCGGCACCCAGCGAATGGCCCGCTTTGAGAGATCGACTCAACATATCGAGTGCATCCGGTAATTGAGTATTGAATTTCGCTATCCTTCGGGCACCACGCCATTTCATCAGGAAGATGGGTGAGTAAAACATCATTCCACCAACAGCCGGTGCAAAGAGCGGGGAGATGGGTGCGAACAAACACAAGATGGTCGACATGACCCCCAACCCGATACACAGAATAGCAAGCTTCTCGACCGTTATCTTGGCATCGGCTAGTTCCAACACGTTGGTCAGATTGAACTTCGAGGACATCCATTTCTCGAATTCGCTCTGGGTTTGTTGATTGTTTCGGAGAAGCGAATCGCTAGCGACCGTCTTGAGACTAGCCTTCGTCGCAAGGGTTAACGTCGACAAACGAGCCTCAACAGCGGTTGTCGGTTCGACTCGAAACGCTAATAGGATCGAGCCCACAAGGGCAGCGATGCTGGCTCCGATAAGTATGCTGATGACTAATGTCATGGAAGAATTAGGCCCTCATCATGATTCGCTCGCGGAATGCACTTGCTGGCAAGCGAACCCCGGCCGCCTCCAGTCTTGGCATGAAGCTCGGGCGAACACCGGTGGCTTCAAAGTAACCGTACGCTTTGCCGTTCTCATCTACTCCCTCTTGAACGAATCGGTAGATGTCTTGCAAGACTACCGTGTCTTGCTCCAAACCCTGCACTTCCGTAATGTTCAAGACGCGTCGCGGACCACCCTGCAATCGGTTGGCTTGGATGATGATGTCCACTGCCCCAGCAATCTGTTGCCGAATCGCTTTCACCGGCAACTCGAAGCCCGCCATCATGACCAGGGTTTCCAATCGCGCGATTGCATCGCGGGGTGAGTTGGAGTGAACCGTAGTCATCGAGCCATCGTGCCCCGTGTTCATCGCTTGAAGCATGTCGAGCGTCTCAGGCCCTCGACACTCACCGATGATGATCCGTTCCGGACGCATACGGAGCGCATTTCGAACCAAGTCGGTCGCTGTAACCGCACCCGTTCCTTCGATGTTGGGCGGACGCGTTTCCAAACGTACCACGTGCTCTTGCTGCAGTTGCAATTCAGCAGCGTCCTCGATCGTGATAACTCGCTGGTCGTTTTGGATAAAACTACTAAGAGTATTGAGCAACGTTGTCTTACCTGAACCAGTGCCTCCACTGATGATCACGTTCAGACGAGCTTTGATGCAACCCTCGAGCAACATAACCATCTCGGGAGTGAAGGCTTTGAAGTTCAAAAGACCCTCGAGCGCCAGCGGTGTTGACCCGAAACGTCGAATGGAGACGGCTGCTCCATCAAGTGCCAGCGGTGGAATAATCGCGTTCACACGCGAACCATCTTCTAATCGAGCGTCAACCATCGGGCACGTCTCGTCCACACGTCGCCCCACCCGAGACACGATTCGGTCGATGATCTGCATTAAGTGCTTGTTATCGCGGAATTCAACGTCGGTCTTCTCGAGTTTCCCGCGTCGCTCGACGTAGATGTTCTTGGGACCATTGATGAGGATATCGCTGATCGACGCATCCTTCAGCAAAAATTCTAGCGGCCCGAGGCCGAGCGTTTCATCGAGGACCTCTTCCACCAACCGGTCTCGCTCGGTTCGGTTGAGATAGCTGTTCTCGCTATCGCACAGCTGTTCCACCACCATCCGGATCTCGCGACGGAATGATTCCCCCTTAAGATCGCCCACTCGCGACAGGTCGACCTTGTCCACCAATCGCTGATGGATTCGTCGCTTGATATTCTCGAGTTCACCTTGCTTTGACTGTTCAGACCGGACGAGATTCACGGAAGCACGCACCTTTCCAGCAACGAAAAACTGCCAAAAAACTGAGCATTCGATCCACCGAAAACACTACCTCAAAAACGAGCATGTGCATCGAAGGTCGATCGTTTTCGTACCCTCAGTGGTCGAGCAGTCCACCGAGCAGTTGGCTTGGTTGGTCGTAGACCACACGCGCGCCGCTCTGATAGAGTTCCTCTCGCGTACGAAAACCCCACGCCACTCCCATCGCAAATAAACCAGCCGAAACCGCAGTTTTCATGTCGGTGTTCGTATCACCCACATAAGCGATACGATCGGCAGCTACCCCCAAGAAATCGGCGAGCCAGAGAGAGCTCGCCGGATCCGGTTTCTTCGGAAAACGCTCCGAATGCCCAAGAACCGCAGCAAATTCGATCGCGGGAAAAAAATAGTCGATGCAACGCCGCGTAAATCCATCCGGCTTATTCGATAAAACCGCCATCGGTATCCCGATAGCAGCGAGAGATTTTAATAGAAGCGGAATACCTTCGTACGGTTTGGATGCTTTATTCCAATGCTCCTCATAGTGACGGGCAAAACTGGATGTGCAGGTTGCAAGCAGGGCAGGGTCGGTAGCAACCTCCGGTATCAACCGCTCCATCAAAACCCCAACCCCATCGCCAACCAGCGTGCGATACCGCTCAACAGGAACTGCAACCCTACCCTGTTCTATCAATACCTCGTTGGCCGCATTGGCGATGTCGACCAGCGAGTCGATGAGAGTTCCGTCCAAGTCAAAAATCACAGCACCAAACATAAGCTACTCGTCATTCACCAAAGAATCACTTTCTTCCGTCTCTTCGCGGTCGTCCGTCTCAAGCGTCCATTGACGAATAGCCATGGTGGCATAACAACCTCGGGGCAACTCAAAGTTCAGACACCAATCGCTCGCCCCCCTCACTTGGGAGTTTTCCTCCCATCGCCAAGTCATGTCAGCCGGCAACAAACGAACTGCTCTGCTTCCCTTCGAAAAGAAAGTGTCGCGAGGGTACTTGAACCGCATCTCGCGCACGGTCATAGACAGGGGACTTAAAACCTCTTCGAGCACCGGCAACGTCCCATCAGGCCATGAGTGAATGCGAGCCGAGGGAAGTGGCAACTCTCCCGATGCTAACGCAAGCCATGACTCCTCCCCCGACGTATCCATTTGCCAGGGCAACGCCAATCGACCGCTTCGCGAGTCAAACCAACATACATGCGATGCCCCGAGTGCCGTCTCAATCAAACGCGATAACCATCGGTTCCACACCCAGCTTTGTAGCGCTGCCGCATAGATTCCTCGCAAATCCTGACGCACGAGCGCTAGAGCCCTTTTAAAATCCAATGGATGATCGACTAAATACGTCACGATGCTTCGGCGATGCGATCGATCGAGTCGCTCTTTGCACAATTTCCAATCACCCCAGTGCTGACGCAGGATTTCCTTCTGCTCTTTTTCTCGCGGTCGATCGTGCGAATTGGGTTCGGCAAGGGCCAAATACAATGCGCGCTCGTAATTCCCTTTGCACCATGCGGCGCCGATCAGGTCGCCGGAAAAACCGATCGAGCCAAAGCGTTGATCGTCGAAGTAATTGACCATTCCGTGTGCCCGCGTAAACCGGATACGTGCTTCGTACTCCTCTCGTTTCGCTGCCGGAATTGCTCGCAGTCGTATCCGAAAGCGATTGCTTCGAATATCCGTTGCAACAAAGGGTCGGGCGATCTGACCGAGGTACTCCAGTTGGAACGAACGCTCCTCGAAATCGCTTTTCGGACCGTTCTGGATACTCACGTGCTGAGTTGTCGAAGCATGACGATCCTTGAGCCCTCCATAGGAAAGCCGATTACGGGGCAAATTCCATTGGTGCAGAATGGCTTGAACCGCTTCCGGGGTTCCTAAACCACATTTGGTAAGGCGATAAAGCGCATAGCCACCTCGACCGATTCGGATATCGCTCAACTCGTCGACACAAAAGTCCTCGGGCGCACTCTTCAGCTTCATCTACTAAGAGACCTTTTTGACTTTCAGACTCTCAGCCCACAAGCAGACTGGGCACGATGCAGTACCGATGAAGCGACCTCGCGCGCACGTTTCGCACCCGCCTCGAGGGTGTTGTTCACCAGTTTCTCGTCTTGCGCAAGCGTCTGCCGCTTGATGCGCAACGGCTCCAGGAAAACATCTGCTGCGTCCGCTAGACGCTTTTTGATTTCGCCATAACCAAACCCACCTTTAAGATACAGTGCGCGGACTTCCTCCCTCTGCTCGTCGGTCGCGAATAGCGAATACAACTGATATAAATCATCGGAATCCGGATCCTTGGGCTCCTCCATCGGACGCGAATCGGTGCTGATCCGCATGATCTTTTTTCGCAGTTCTTTCGGTTCTTCGAATAGAGCGAGCGTATTGTCGTAGCTCTTGCTCATCTTCTGACCGTCTGTTCCGGGAACTTTTGCAGACTCTTGAAGGACTCGCGCTGCGGGAATCACAAACGTGTCGCGGTAATGATGATTGAAACTCCCCGCCAAATCGCGACAAACTTCGATGTGCTGAATCTGATCTTCTCCCACAGGCACACACTGCGAGTCGTATGCCAAAATATCAGCGGCCATCAAAACCGGATAGGAGAACAAACCCGCATCCGCTCTGATGCCGCGAGCCATCTTGTCTTTGTAGGCCACGCAACGCTCGAGCAAGCCCATCGGAGTGCCAGTCATCAGCAACCAATACAACTCGGATACCTCGGGGATATGCGACTGGACAAAGAGCGTTGCGCGCGAAGGATCCAACCCCAACGCGAGCAAATCCAAGGCGGCATCACGCACGTTGGCTCTCAATACCGCAGGATCACGTATCGTGGTTAGGGCGTGAAGGTCCGCGATGAAATAGAACCCGTCGTTCTCGTATTGCAGTTCAATGTACTGCTTGATGGCACCGAAGTAGTTGCCCCAATGAAAACGCCCCGTTGGTTGAATACCGCTCAAAACACGCATAATGCCGTTATCTATTTAGTGTGATTGGGTCTGAAGAGTTCCGACAGTGTCCTGAAACCGATCCTTCCCCATCGATCGAATTGCTTCTGGCAATGCGTCGAGAATCTGCATCGATACCGTGGGATTGTAGTAATTCGCCGTTCCGATCTGCACCGCAGAGGCCCCCGCGATGAAGAATTCCATCGCATCGTCGATCGTCGCTACGCCACCCACTCCGATAATCGGTACCTGAACGCTCTTCGCAACTTGATACACGCACCGCAGTGCGATCGGCTTGATCGCCGGTCCGCTCAGCCCCCCAACAATATTCGCCAGGATCGGTTTCCGTTTGCGCCAATCGATCGCCATCCCCAAGACAGTGTTGATGCAAGTCACCGCATCTGTACCGCCATCCTGGGCTGCCTTGGCGATGGCCGCAATACTGGTGACGTTCGGAGTCAACTTCGTCAGGATCGGACAATCGATAACTTTGCGAACCCCCGAGACCACGCGCAAGCATGCACCCGGATCAGTCCCGAAATCAATTCCACCCGAGACGTTGGGGCAGGAAATATTGAGCTCGATAGCGAAAAGCCCCAGAGGAGCGAGTCTTTCCGCGAGATAGATGAAATCCTCTTCCGATTTCCCGGCGATGCTGACAATGATGTCGGCGGATAAATTCTTGAGATAACCCCAGTGATGTTCGATGAAGTAATCGATGCCATCGTTGTCCAAGCCGATTGCATTGAGCAAACCCGCCGACGTTTCAACCGTTCGCCAGGGCGCGTTCCCCGGTCGTGCACTTCGCGTGATGGTCTTGGGAAGAATGCCACCCAAACGCGACAAGTCTACGATCTCAGCCATCTCTTTGGCGTAACCGAATGTGCCGCTAGCTACCAGAATCGGATTCTTCAGGTGCAAGCGCCCAAGCTGAACGCGAAGATCGATCGGCGCGTCGAGCAAGCCGGGAGGAGGCTGGGAACTCATTGGACGAGATGCGAACCCTTCCCTAAGCGTTTTGCAATCGCTTCCGCTGGCAACGGAATCACCGTGGCGTTCGCCATCAGATCGGTAGAAAGAATATCCGCTGGATCATCCACCTCGTCGGATGCCTCATACTGAACGATGTAGGCTCCCACCTGCAAGTAATTCTCGTGGAAGACCGGAGGCCAAAAGTCCTCGGCTCGATGCGCGAGAGTCCGAGCCAACAGCCGCGTCGCTCGCCCAGAGAAACCGCTGAGCACCATATCCAGACGACCCAACGATTCCTGGAAAATATAAAACACGAGGGCAGCGTCGTTCCCCTTGGAGGAACCACCCGCGAACGACCATGTGCCGTCTGCCTGTTCGTAGTACAAGCCTGGCTCATCGCACTTCTCCGACTTACTCAAACGCAAACCCGCCGAACAAGCGGGTGGATGCGGATCTCGATCGCGATAGCGAAGAAAGAACGGAAGCGATCGATCGCTTGCCCGCGGAACGTCATCCTGTGATGCGAATGGCTTACAAGAAAATGCATTCGCCAAGACCAAGTCTACGGCCGGATTGCTCTTAACCGAACCCAGACAAACCAGCGCCTTGTCACCATTGATGTCAGAGAAGTTTTGAACAACATCCTCGGATCGCTGCTGCACCAAATCGGGACTCATCGTCCCGGGACTCCATACCAAGGATTGTCGAAGGTGTTCTATTCGTGGAACCTCTTTGCCACTGCTTCTCTTCCCCGACAGAGCCTTGGCAGTTCCACCGAGCGTCGATACCCCGTTGAGGACTTCGCCAGCCAGGACGCTATCTGAGGCAACAATCCACGCAGTGTCGGCCGTGTCATGATCGGGGGGCTTGCGTACACCCACGCAGATCTCAAGCCGCGAACGCCGGGCGAGCAGTTCCCAGAAATTCTCGGGCGTTACCGCAAACAACGCCCCTGGCAATTCCTCTGCCCGCGCATAGCCGTGCTCGATCAAGTAATCGCATAACCGCGACAAAGCTTCCAAAGGTATGTACTTGGCTTCATTCTTCAAAAGGGCGGCAACCTGATGGCGGTCCAGCCCGGTGTACTCGACGATGGCTTTGATCGTTCCGGGTCGCTTCTTACGATCCGGTGTGTGGCCGAGCAACTCTGCGAGTCGAAAGGCATAGCGCATGATAAATCGACAATCTTCCTGGCCGAAGTGAAACAGTGAACACGCTGGAACACCCTATCTCCAGCGCAAGATACCATACCAAAAATCAATCCAAAGCCGATCCATCGATCGTAAATTTTTCCCGCGATGTCCAGCTTTTCTGCAAAGATCGCCCCCAAGAACAGACCCTTTTGAGCCTCTGTCCTATCGATGAACACCTAGCGAGTTTTCTCGATCTACCGCTTGCAACAACGACAAAACATCCGTTAGCCCCATCGCAATGCAGCACTGCCTCACGTTCGTCGCGCTGCAACCGTAGAACCTACGCACGCTGTGGTTCAAAGGCAAGCTTTGGAAACCGGAACTCCATCAGCGCCCAAGACCCGAACAAGATTCCGCAGTAACAGAGATCACCGAGCACTGTCCATTGAAAAAACGGAACAGCCGCCGTGTAGCAAGTGAGCAGTCCTTGAAGGCTCTTGTCATACACCGACGAACTGATCCAAACGGCCAAATTGCTCAGAACAAAAAAGAGCACGGACGACGTCAACGAGAGTCCGACGATCTTCCCGAAACCGGTTTTTTTGTCCTTGAACAGAAGTCCCAACGCCCCGATCATCATCATTAATAAGTAGATCACCCACATGCCTCGGTGAATCCCCCAGGACTGCGAGAGTCCGAGCCGATAGGCCCCTTCGATCGCCAAATCCGAAACCAGCATCGCGGTGAGAGGGAACATCAAGGCGGATGATTTTCTTTGAAACCGGATGGCACCAAAGAGTGCCATGGCAGCAATCGGAGCAAAGTTAGGCGGATGCGGAAACACTCGCGTGAGAGCCGCAATCGCCAGCAATATCAAGATGGTTGTTGTTCTCATGTGTAGCATCCTCTTAGTTCTGTGGCCTGTATGCCGGTCCGTCTAAACTGTCACCCCAACTCCGCAACGTCAAATAACCAATCTTCTTGTTTGTCGCCAACTCTTTGGCAGCCTGCGACCAATGTCCAGGCATGGGCGTATCGCTCAGACTCGCCGTGTCCACGTGGCCGTCCATGTAGCAGACAATTGCTAGATTCCCTGCGTGCCTGGCATGAGTACCCGGTGCTGTAAACAATTCAAAATCGTCAGGCCCTTGAATATAGAAGTTCTCGGTCGCCCGCAGAACAGGATCGCCCGACCAAGGCAACTGAATTCGTGCCGCATCCGAGAACATGACTACGCGACCAGTACCGATCGTTGCGAAATCAGAAATCCTCTTTTGAATGACCTTGGGTTGATACGATGGTGGAGGGTAGAGGGTCGTGCCAAGATTCTGATTGTATCCGTAACCACCCGTCTCACCGCCATAAAGCAAATCGATCCCGGTCATATCAGGACAACGGATGATCGAACCATTTCTTTCATAGTAGGGAGCCAGGATTCCCTTCTCCTTGGCAACCTCATCGCTTAGGTAGTCAACCTCCGCGAACCAGGCCAACGCTTTTGGATAACCTGGCAGAGATGCCGGAGGAAACCTCCGATGCGCATCGTGGTACATCATGGTCGCCAATCCAAGTTGGCGAATGTTGCTCGAACATTGAATCCTTCTGGCGGCACCCCGCGCTGCCTGTACTGCAGGCAAGAGCAAGCCTGCCAGGACCGCGATAATCGCGATCACCACCAGAAGTTCGACCAGCGTAAAACCCCTTCGTCTTACCATCCGGCATTTCTCCGTAAAGCGGGAACAGGATTCCGTTCGGATGTCCGCTAAAACATGCCGGACGGGGCACCAGGACCGTGATGCCTCGCGAATGATTTGCAGTCTCTCAAGAGGTCCGACTCTACGGTGCCGACCGCGTCCAGGAATTCCACCTGTGTTCCCAAAAAAAGACCTTACTTTGCAAAGTGCTTTGCTGACTGACGCACGGTCAAACAGAATCGAATCTTTCGAAGCGACCTCATGAACCCGCGCACTCAACCGGTGAGCAACTCTCGAGCAAGGTTCGAGATAATACCAAAAAACGCTAGCTGCCTATCCAGCGAGAAAAAATTTTTCTCGCTTCGTCCGGGTTTTCTGTGCCGTCGACAATGCCTCTCCCATCCGGAAAGACGGTGATACGGTAGGAATCAACGGAGAAACGAACCAGGAACGGCGTCTCGAATACCGTACCTGATTTGCGCAATCGCTCGGACAACATCGCCAAGTCCACTTTGCGTCCCTCGGGCACATGGATCTGAACTGCATTCTTGCCGCAAAGAACTTTCGTGTCACTCACTCCGGTCCCAGCAAGAAACTCAAATCGCTTTTCCACACAGGTGGGGCAATTCGGCATGCGATGCAGCGAAACATTCCTGACCTCGCCCGACCACAACTCAAAAATACTCAGAGTACTGGTGTTCGCACTCTGGCCCAGTTGTTCGTCATGCGACATCCTTTCTTTGCCACCTTGCACCATCCATTTCATACTGAGCAATGCCTGCCAGCTTGCGATGACACCCACCGCAGGACCGAGCACACCCACACTGTCGCACGTTTGCATACTCTCAATCGGTGGAGGGTCGGGTAGCAGACATCGAAAGCATGCGGTCTTGCCAGGTTCTACCAACATGGCTTGACCGGAGGCGCCTATGATCCCTGCGTGAACCCATGGGCTTCCGAGCGACACGCAAACATCGTTGATCAGATACCGGGCTTCGAAATTATCCGTCCCATCGAGAACGATATCGACTCCCTGCAACAACTCGACCGCGTTGCGATGGGACAGATCGCAGACTTTCGGCTCAACATGTATCTTGGGGTCGATAGCCGCGATATGATTCGCAGCCGCAATCGATTTGGGCAGGTGATATTCGGCGTCATGCAGCGTATAGAGTGCTTGCCGTGGCAGGTTGTCGAGTTCGACCCAATCCCGGTCGATCAACCGTATCCATCCGACACCGCATCGAGCTAGCCGTTCTGCGATCGTTGATCCGAGAGCACCCAGACCCACAATCGCGATCTTGCTTTTGGCCAATCGCTCTTGACCGGAAACCCCGACCGCTGGATAGGCCAATTGCCTTCGGAAGCGTTCAACCACTACGTCCATGATTTCTCTTCCAAGATGATGTGTTGCTACCGTCGCGAAGACAGGATGGCCTACGCGGGCTCGCTCGTTTTGAACATGCCTTGCCTAGCCGCGACGTCGCAAGGCTTCAGCGACTGCCTGTCCCATTTCGGCCGGTGAAGGGGCAACGACGATCCCTGCTGCTTCGAGGGCAGAAACTTTTTCAGCCGCTGTTCCCTTGCCTCCGGTGATGATCGCACCTGCATGCCCCATGCGTTTTCCAGGGGGAGCGGTCCTGCCGGCGATGAAGGCTGCGACAGGCTTGGTGACGTGATTCCTCACGTACTCTGCGGCCTTCTCCTCGGCGTCACCACCGATCTCGCCGATCATGAGGATCACTTCGGTTTGATCGTCTTGCTGGAACCGTTCGAAAACATCGATGAACGAAGTGCCGACGATCGGGTCGCCACCCAAACCAACGCAGGTCGATTGACCGAGTTTCAGGTTCGATGTTTGCCAAACCGCTTCATAGGTCAACGTACCGCTTCGCGACATGATTCCAACTTTGCCAGGCTGATGGATATAGCCTGGCATGATTCCGATTTTGCATTGCCCAGGAGTGATTACACCCGGACAATTCGGTCCGATCAGCACCGACTTGCTTCGCTTCACGACATCATATACGTGTACCATATCGATCACCGGAACCCCTTCCGTGATCGCACAGATAACCTCGATCCCTGCGTCGACTGCCTCAAGAATCGCATCTGCGGTGAAGGGTGGCGGAACAAAGATCATCGTGGCGTTGGCACCTGTCTGCTTGACCGCTTCTTCGACCGTATCAAAGACAGGAAGGCCTTCCACGGTCTCGCCAGATTTGCCTGGAGTCACGCCACCAACCATTTTGGTGCCGTACTCCTTGCATCCTTTGGTGTGAAATGCTCCTGCCTTGCCGGTGATCCCTTGGCAAATAACCCGCGTATCGCTGTTTACAAAAATACTCATGGAATGAATGCTTATTTGAAGTGATGGTGAAGGTCAGGCGATGGATGCGACCACTTTTTTGGCTGCATCGGTGAGATCGTCGGCGGAAATGATGGCCAGACCGCTCTCGCGGAGCATCTTTTTTCCTTCCTCGACTTCTGTCCCTTCGAGCCGAACAACGAGAGGAACCTCGAATCCAACTTCTTTGGATGCATCGATGATGGCTTGGGCAATGGTTGTGCACCGAGCGATACCACCGAAAATGTTCACGAGAATCGCTTTCACGTTCGGATCGGCGAGGATGATTCGGAACGCCTCGGTCACTTGCTGCGTATTGGCGCCGCCACCCACATCCAAGAAGTTTGCCGGTGCTCCGCCGTGATACTTGATGATGTCCATCGTCGCCATCGCCAATCCAGCACCGTTGACCAGACAACCAATATTGCCGTCGAGCTTCACGAAACTGAGCCCGGAGTTTGCAGCTCGCAACTCGGCTGGCTCCTCTTCGTGAATATCGCGTAGTTCCTTCAAATCCGGGTGCCGGAACATCGCGTTGTCATCGAATGTGATCTTCGCATCCAGAGCAATCATCTTGTCGTCCTCGGTGATCACCAAAGGATTGATTTCCGCCATGGAGCAGTCCAAACGAACGAAAAGTTCGCACAGTTTTCGCATAAAGAAATCAGCACTCTTTGCTGCGTTCCCCTGAATATTGAGTTTCTTGCATAGCTTGCGTACCTGATAAGACATCAGGCCATGGGCGGGGTCGAAATGTTCGCGAAGAATCTTTTCCGGAGTTTCTGCCGCGACCTTTTCAATTTCCACACCACCTTCGCTGCTGACCATCAGTAAAGGTAACTTTTCTGCCCGATCGACGACAACGGCGAGATAAAGTTCGCGAGCGATTTTGCAGCCTTGCTCAAGGTAAACTTGATTGACCATCGAGCCTGCGGTGCCTGTCTGGACCGTCACCAGTCGGTTGCCGATCATGTTCTTTGCGGCGACGGATGCGTCTTCGGCGCTGCGAACCAGTTGCACGCCCCGTTGGGTTGGAACTTCGATAAACGTTCCTTTGCCGCGCCCGCCCGCATGCAGTTGGGCCTTGATCACCGCCAGATCGCCTCCGAGCTTGCGATATGCGTCGGCAGCTTCCTGGGCGGTTCTCGCCACAAAGCCTTGTAAAATCGGGACTTGGAAGGAGCGAAACAGCTCCTTCGCCTGGTATTCATGTATTTTCATGGCGTAGCCAAGGGTTCCTAAAAAGGGACAGGATCCTGAATTCGGACAGGATTATCAGACCCCTGAGAAACATGGTCAAGCCGTCCGAGTTCGTTCAGGGTGAGCATTCCTCTGCTTTTCCAGGTGGTTAGCGAAAGTTTGCCTTTTCGATGACGCCATCATTGGCTGCGAGGGACGAGCAGCAAAAAACGTGACGATCCCAACCCGACGCGTGAGCGAGGGACGGATCGTGAGCGAGGGACGCACGAGGGAAGACGTCGCGAGCGACGTGAGTTCATCCCTCGCTCACGCTTCGGGTTACGATACAACTGAGAAACTATCTGCTTATTGCTGCTACTCGCGAACTCGAAGATCCCTACGAGAGTTGCGTTGCGTCGACTATAATTCGAGGGTTTGAAAACCCGCCTGCCTCCCATTTCCTACCCATCAGGTCATGAAAGTTATGCGCATCCAACTCAGCCCAGCAACACTCGCTGCTCTTCTCGGGATAATCTTTGGCTCGACTCCAGCGTTTAGCCAAACCTACGACGCTACGGCGGTTGCCAACCAGGGAATCAGCAAACTGAAGGTCAAGCCGACCGATTGGCCTCAATGGGGTGGATCTCCAGAACGGAACAACGTACCTGCTACCGGACCGATGCCGACGGAGTTCGATGTCAAGACAGGAAAGAACATCCGCTGGTCCGCCCCGTTAGGGTCCGAAACATACGGCAACCCCGTTGTCGCGAATGGCAAGGTCTACGTCGGAACCAACAATGGCAACGCGTACGTGAAACGCTACCCCGCAACCGTCGACCTTGGGTGCTTGATCTGCTTCGATGAGGACACCGGTAAATTCCTATGGCAGCACAGCAGCGAAAAACTTCCCACCGGACGCGTTCATGACTGGCCGAACCAAGGCATTTGCTGCGCACCTCTCATCGACGGCGATCGAGCTTGGTATGTCACCAGCCGTGGGGAAGTCGCGTGCTTGGATACCGAAGGATTCCTTGATGGTGAAAACGATGGACCGTTCACGAAAGAAGCTAATGAAAACAAAGACGAAGCGGATGTCGTATGGAAAGTCGACATGATGAACCAGTTGGGGGTTTCTCAGCACAACATGTGCAGTTGCTCCGTGACCTGCGCTGGCGATCTCCTATTTGTCAACACTTCCAACGGTGTCGATGACGGACACATCACGGTCCCGGAAGAAAAAGCGCCGAGCTTTATTTGTCTCAATCGCTTCACCGGCGAAGTCCTCTGGACCGACAACACACCCGGCGCGAACATCCTTCACGGCCAGTGGTCGTCGCCTGCTTACGGCGTTCTCAACGGTGTTGAACAAGTCATCTTCGGCGGAGGCGACGGTTGGCTGTACAGCTTCGATGCTCGTGGCGATGCAGGCAAGGCGAAGATGCTTTGGAAATTCGACTGCAATCCCAAAGACTCCGTCTACAAACTGTACGGCGCTACTCGCAACCACATCATCGCAACCCCCGTCATCTATGACGGACTCGTTTATGTTGCAGTTGGCGAAGATCCCGAACACGGCGAAGGAGGTGGGCATCTGTGGTGCATCAGCCCTGATAAGCAAGGGGACATCAGCCCAACTCTCGTCTACAACTCAAAAGATCCGACAAAAGTCATTCCGCCCAAACGAAAGCAAGCCCTAGTCGCATCCGAAGGAGACCTCGAAAGGGACAATCCCAACTCGGCTGCAGTCTGGCATTACATCGGGAACGATCCCGAGGACTTCGAACAAACCATGCACCGCACCTGCGGTACCGTGGCTATCAAAAATGATCTTTTGTTCATTGCCGACTTTTCGGGTGTTGTGCATTGCCTCGATGTCAAGACTGGCAAGGCTCATTGGACGCATGACATGCTGGCAGCTTCATGGGCTTCCCCGCTCATCGCGGATGGCAAGGTCTACATCGGCGACGAAGACGGCGATATCTCCATCTTCGGATTGTCCGAAAAGAAAAACTTGATCGGAGAAATCAACATCGGATCAGCGGTCTACACCACGCCGATTACTGCAAACGGCCGCATCTATATCGCTAACCGGAACCGCCTCTTCTGCATCGAGGAAGGAAAGACCTCCGAAGGGGTCGAATAACTCTCCACCGCTTCTTGGAAAGATAGCTTCGATGACAAGCGTACTTCCGCCAGGACCGAAGGGCAAATGGCGGAGTACTTGGAAGATCGTTCGCAATCCACGCGAGGCGCTCGAGGGATGGGTTAGATCCTACGGCGACCCCTTTCTGGTACCAACCCTCAACGGACCTGTGGTCATCACAGGTCGCTCTGAACTCATTCGTGAGATCTTTGGTCGGGATCCCTCGCTGTACGATCCTTTTGCGACGCCAGCACTTTCGCCCATTCTCGGGCAGGGGTCCATGCTCGTAATGGGAGGCGACACGCATCGGCGCGAGCGAAAGCTCGTCATGCCGATGTTCCATGGCGACCGAATGCGCGCCTACGGTCAAGCGATGCAGCAAATCGCGATGACAAAACTTGACGACTGTCTTGCGCGAGGCCCCGTAATATCGACTCTGGACTTGATGACCAGCATTTCACTGGAGGTGATTGTCAGAACAGTTTTTGGTGTCAGTCATCGCCAAATGTCCGAGTCGATCATGGATGCTATCCGCAAGGTCGTTCGCAAAACCAACCCGATTCTCTTTTTCTCCACCAAGACCCATTTCTCATTCCTCGGTCTAAGTCCCTGGGATCGTTTTCAAGCGGCTCGATTGCAACTGCGCAAGCTCTTCAACGAGCTCTACGAACAGCGCCAACAAAACCCGACCGACGGAGAGGATATCTTCTCCATGATGACCGCTGCGCGCTATGAGGATGGCGAATCGATCACGCGCGATCACTTGCGAGAGGAACTGATGACGTTTCTACTCGCAGGTCATGAAACCAGCGCGATCGCGATGACCTGGGCGATCTACCATTTGCATACCAACCCCGCTGTCCTTGAAACTCTACGAGAGGAGTTGCGAACTCTTCCCGATCGATCCTTCGCCTCGCTCGCTGCGGCTCCATATCTAAAAGCTGTTGTTCAAGAGACACTTCGCATCCACCCGATTGTCACCGAAGTGCTTCGCAAGCTCCGAACACCGATGTCTCTCGGCGAATGGACGATTCCCGCCGGATTCGCGGTCGCTCCCGCAACAGTGTTGGCCCATTACAATTCGGCAGCCTATCCAGACCCAGACACTTTCCAACCGGAACGTTTTCTCGAGCGTTCCTACTCGCCATTTGAGTACTTCCCGTTTGGCGGTGGACATCGTCGCTGTATCGGTGCCGCATTCGCGTCGTACGAAATGGCGATTGTCTTGGGAACGATTTTAGGTGAGCACGCTTGGGAGCTAGTGGACAAATACCAAGTCACCCCCAGTCGCCGCAACTTGACTATGGGTCCCTCGACACAAGTCCCGATTCGCAAAATGTAGCCTTGGCTACAATCTCTGACATCCCCATTCCGTTGCTGAATAAGAGCAACCATGCAATAACCGAGTCAGCGAATCATCGGATCGCTTCCGCATGGCATCCGAATGAGGCTACCATCGCGATCAATCACATAGAGCCAATTCTCATCTAGCGACAATCGTAATCCGACTGGACTTTTCAGCTGCAACATAATTTCCGAAGTCATCAGTCGAAGATCTACGTCGAATGTTCTCAAGTAACCGTCTAGCCCAACGCAGGCAAGCGTTGTGCCGTCCGCTGACCATGCCAGGTCCCGCGCTGAGCTACCCGACACCTTGATCGTCCAGGCAAAAGAACCATCCGCAGTTCGAAAACAAACAATCCTTTGGTCGGATAGAGCCACTGCGAGATACCGATCATCTGAAGAAAAGCAGAACGCCAGGACGTCCAGATCTCCAAAAATATCAAGTGTTCGCTCCATCCCAGTCGAAGCATCCATCAGAATAACGCAACGCTTGCCGATTTCCTGAACATAACTCACGTACTTTCCCTTGGATGACATCTTGGGCATTCGAGGCTTTTCTTCGACAGACGGCTGTTTCCATGACAGTCGGTCAGCTTCTACGTCCCAACACAACAGTCCGAACAATGCGGAAGTCGTGGAGGCCGATCCCTCGAGATCCTGATACAGGACGATGACTCGATCTCGGGTACTAGCCCCCACAAGATAAAGCGGAATCATCGAATCGGGCAACGTCGCAATCGACCGAACCGAGTTGGTCTCAAGGTCCCATCCATAAATGGCCCGCGGTCTCGATTTTTCATTCGCAGTCTCACGCCTCACGAAATACAGATTTTTATCGTCTTTGGCGATCAAACCTGCCGCCGTTTCCTGTCCCTCGAGCAGAGACTCCACTGGCCAGGGTTCCGAATACTCTGCCTTGAGACGGAGGAAACGTGGTTGGAAATCGGAGTTGATCAGAGCGAGCCGATCGTCTGGCAGTAGCAGTAACCCGACAACATCTTGACCGCCGAATGAATGTGTTCTGGCCAAATTGCTCGGGAAGCTCCTAACAGAACCATCTTCACTAAAACTTTGCAGCTTCGTTTCCGATGGATTCCAAACGACGCTAGCCACCCGTTTTTTATGCGAAGCCCAACTGATTAATCGCCCTTGGGATTCTAAGTTCTTGAAATCCGTCCAACCGCTGTAGCGATTCCCAAACCGCAATTCGATCCCATCACCTCGATAAATCACCGACTTTGGTATTTCGTTCCAATCCGGTCGTGTCTGCCCCGATTCGTCGATCCACTCGCGAAGGTAATTGTCCGCGAAGATGACATCCTTGAGGCCTGACCTGAATTCGAGGTAAACCTCATCGGTATCCAGCGGAACTTCCGTCCCTACATCCGGCGGCTCCGTCTTCACCACCAGATCCCAAAGATTCGAGGGCTGACGGTCGGATTCCGGCAGATGGAGACCGTTGTTGTCGAAAAAATATCTAGTGAACTTCAAACGGGATCTCGTCGGCCACGCATCCGGCAAGTTCAGCAGATGCACAGAGCCACTGTTTTCACCCAAAGCCAACTTGCTTTGGTCGCGGTTAAAAGCAATCGCGGTCACGGTCGTAGGAAAACGAATCCGCTCCACCATGTGATAAGACTCACCCGCTCGCGCTAGAATCACGAGGTATCCATTGTCGAGACCTACAGCGAGCAAGGAACCGTTGGAGGAAAATGCAACCGCCGAGCATCGGTTGACATTGAAGATCCTGGATAGGGATGCGGACACAATTTGCGTTTTCACCGTTTCGTTACCGCTGAATGTGGCGATTCGTACAACCCCTTTTTCGCTACCAAACGCGACTTTACCGTCACTGTTAACCCCCAGGCACTCCAACGCCTCTCCAGCGGAATCGAGCGTCTGGACATTCTCAAATTCAGGCAGTTTCCAGACGCGGGCATCCGCTTCATTTCCGACGCTAACGAAATACTTTCCATCTGCAGTCCAAGCAAGTTGAAAAACGCTCGACTTAGAAACCTCGACGGTTCCAACTTCTTTTCCTGTATCCGATGCATAGAACCGAACCGTCCCATCATCGCCACCCGTGGCAATCGTCGAACCATCGGGACTGAGCGCCAGACCATTGATTTCCCGTTGCTGCGTGTCGATATCGAGTCGAACATTTCCCGTGTCCCGATCGAGGATGCGAAGGTGGGAATCCTTACAACCGCAAGCGAGTTCATTCCTGTCTGGAACTTCCAATCCGTAATAGATTTTTGTGGAGAACTGGGCGAGCGTCTCTGGCTCCATAGGAATTTGAGATGCGAGAAGACGCCAGTCAAGCCTTCGCATCGACGGAACCCGGCTACCCAGATTAACGTCGAAACTGGCTTCACGATTCCTCTCAAGGATCTCCTTAGTCAATTGATAATTGCCTCTCGCAATCGCCATGCTTGAAAGCAACATGTCCGACGCGTAGGCTTGGCGTCTTGCCTGATGTTCCGAGTCCGTTGCACGTTTTTCTTGGATCATCGCAGCAACCAGACCGACAACCAAACCCGCGATCGATAGAGCACTCGCAGCGATAAATGGTTTGTGCCTTTTTGCGAATCTCCTCGCATTTCTCCACAATGTGTCCGGATTAGCGCGAACCGGTGCATCAGCGAGATAGCTGCGCAAGTCCTCGATCATTAAGCCTACCGACTGGTAGCGTTGCTCAACATTTCGGCTCATCGCTTTGAGAACAATCTCATCCAAGTCACCCCGCAGTTGACGAGTTAACGCTGGTGCTCGCAGACTCGGGCGTTGCGGATCGCGACTCGATACCAGATGCTGCATCTCTCTCAATGACATCCCGTGCAGATCCGTCGGATCAAACGGAGGAACTCCGGTCAAGAGTGCGTACATCAGCGCTCCGAGCGAGTAGATATCGCTCCGGGTATCCACACTCCCAACGTCCGTTGAGTATTGCTCCGGACTCATATACGGTGGCGTTCCCAATGACACGCCTACTTGTGTTAATCCAATCGCTATCGATGGATTCGGCGATCGTGAACCTTCGGCATCTCCATGCAACGGCTCAGTTCCAAAAGCCTTGGCGATTCCAAAATCGATCACTTTCACGACGGGTTCCCCGTCCACGATCGTGACCATTACATTGCTGGGCTTGATATCGCGATGAATGGTCCCTTTCTGGTGGGCGTGTTGAATTGCAAGGCAACATTGCAACAACAATCCGACCCGAGCGGACAAACTCGGCTTGTGCGTCCTGCAGTATTCCAAGATCTGTTCGCCCTTTACATACTCCATCGCGATGTAGAGAAATCCGGAATCGGTTCCCCCTGCATCAATGATCTGCGCGATATTGGGATGATGCATGTTGGCAAGCATCTGCTGCTCGCTTTGAAATCGCTCCAAGATCTGGTGGCTTTCCAATTCGCGCTGGATCAACTTGATCGCCACGAGCCTTTGGACAGGATGTTTTTGGCGAGCAAGGTAAACCGCTCCCATCCCTCCCACTCCGATCTGTTCAAGCAATTGGAATGGCCCGAGACTAAGTCCTGCAACGGAGTCTAGGTACCGTCTTCCCTCGTGCACTTCACGCAAAGGAGTATCGATCAAGAGCGTTTTGCTAGATGCCTCGACCAGCGATTTGAGTTCCTCAAGCTTCTCCGAATCGTCGCGACAAACAGACTCCATCCACGCTTGACGCTCTCGAGCTTCGGAGATTTTCAGCGCGGTATCGAGCAAGACATCTATGGGCTGATCGGAAATTGACATGGCGGCGTTTTGAAGGCGTAAGAACTTAGCCAGGTTTTCTCATTCCAACTCTCTGCGTTCTATTTCACGAGCGATCCAAGCTCGAGCGAAATTCCAGTATCGTTGAGCGGTTGCAGGACAAACTCCTATTTCTTCGGCACATTGGACCACAGTCAATCCGCCGAAGAACTTCAATTCCACTACCTTCGCATACATGGGATAACGCATCGCAAAACGTGTTAGAATCTCATCCACTTCAATCAGACCCGCGGCCTCACCCTTTCCCTCCCCTAATACGGAGTCACCATCGCCTGACGGTTCCACCCAACCCACACGAGCAAGACGCGAGTTTCTACGTACCCGTTTTCGAGCATGATCGATCAACACGCGGCGCATCGTTGTCGCAAAGAGACTTGGGAGTGTTTCTATTCTGTACGTTGCATCGTTAGGCTCTTGCTTTCCACCTGGGGATGAGGAAAGGGTCGGACAAAGACGAGTGTATGCCTCGTGGAGTAAATCCGTCGGGGACAGAGTGTGACCCTTTCGCTCACCAAGCATAAACCGCTTGGCGATTTCCCGAAGTTCTTGATACAACTCGGGGCTAGGCATATTCATTGAGATGTCCACTTGTCTTTGACCGGACGGTCGCTCCAAACGCTCCCGTATTATCGAAGGACCACTCGTCCGATGCAAGTCATTTCGAGAGACATTCATTTTCGGTCGTAAACATTCTTCAGACAAATCGATTTCCACCCCAACCAACGTCCAAGCAGTTTTCTTTCTTTTTGGGTATACTGCCGTCGCTTCTGCGTCGTAACGCTGCAAGGGTCGCCCGACGCCGTGAGCCTTCGCGACTTGGTTGATTTCAGCTTTTTGCTTTACCGCTCCAGGATGGGGTATTTCCGTGCGGATCTTGTGCTCCACCTTCGGCAGTTCAGGCGATGTATTCCCAATCCTGGGGCTTGCGATCGCTCTTCGAGATCGAGGCCATGACGTCACGTTCGCCACCAATCCGTACTATTCCCATATGGCCAAAGAGCATGGGTTGCCGTTCGAACCGCTCGGCACAGAGGAACAGTTTCGACATAGCATGCGGCACCCCGATCTATGGCATCCTCGCAGATCGTTCGGCCACCTATTTCGCACTCTCGAACTCGCTCGCCAACAGCAATACGATCTGTTCGCACGTTTTCATCGAGAAGGCCCCTTTGCGGGGGTCGCAAACTGCATTTGCTTCGGTGCTATCACAGCTTCTGAGAAATTCGGGTTCCCATTAATCACCTCTCACATTCAACCCGTTGTCCTTTGGAGCGACATCCAGCCACCGCAACTCCCGGGTTTGTTCGGATCGCGATGGCTCAAGAAGATCATGGTGCGAATCGGTGAAAAACTGTTTGTGAACCCAATCGCACTTCCGACTCTGAATCACTGGCGCACGGAACTCCGACTCCCTCCGATCCAACGCTTGACATCCTGGTGGCACTCCAAGAGCGGAGTCCTGTGCATGTTCCCGGAATGGTTCGCGGCAAGACAAAGCGATTGGCCGAAACCACTCGAGTTGACCGACTTTCCGTTATGGAATTTTCAGAGCCAAAAGGAAATGTCGCGGGAAGTTACACAGTTCCTTGATCAAGGAGATCCACCGATTGTGTTTACTCCAGGATCCGCGAACCTTCAAGCACGCAAATTTTTCGCGACGGCCGTTGAGACCTGCAAACGGCTCGGTCGTCGCGGCATCCTGCTCACCGAGTTCGAGGAGCATTTACCCGCAAGCTTACCCGCATCCATTAGGAGATTCTCGTATGTGCCGCTTGACCTGTTGCTGCCGCGGTGCTGTGCGATTGTCCATCACGGCGGAATCGGCACATCGTCTCAAGGTATGCTCGCAGGCATCCCGCAGTTGATCATGCCGATGGCCTACGATCAATTCGATAACGCACAACGACTGCGCGACTTAGGAATCGGGACCGCCGTCCCCGTTCGCTCGTTTCGAGCGGCGCGTGTCACCCAGGCCCTTCACTCGCTCTTGTCCAATCCCGCCACCAGCCCAAATTGCAAGAAAGTCGCAAACAACATGGCTCGCGGTAACGGTCTCTCGCAATCCGCCGAAGCAATCGAAGGCCTCGTGGCGGGCGGACGGCGACATTCGAAGTAATGACGTCTAGACTTGCGTCCGTTTCGATGAACCGCGATCCATGTCATGAGCATGCGGCAATGGCTCGCTCGAGTAGTTCAGGATTGACGGCCCACCATTTGCGGAGCGAGAGCAAGGCGGGTTTGAGGCGAGGATCGGCGTACGTCTCGGCTGCCTCCACATAAAGTTCCCCCACCAGATCGGACTTGAGGCACTCAACCAGGAGATTGACCCCGAGCGGTTCCTTACGCTTCGCTAATCCGATCGCTGCCTCGCTCCGCGTATTGAAGTCGGTATCCTGCATGCGCTCCAATAAGGCTTCGCGCAACTGGGGTGAGTCTTCTTCGGTCATCGACAACGAAAAGGTCGCCCAATCGCGGACTCGAGGTTCCGGATCCACAAGCAGCCGCATCAGGGTATCGATAATCTGTCGGCCCAAGTTGGGATCGCAGGAATCGGGCGAAGGCAACCCCCACGCTACACGCCATCGGATGTCTTCCGATGGATGCTGAGACAATGAGATCAGCCAACATATACCCTCCTCCATCGCCCGAAAGTTCACGGCGCTGATCAGCGATGTCATCACTTCGTGATCGTTTTCAATTGGAATCATTGAACGAATCATGGCATTGGCTTCCTCTGGATAGCTCGAGCCATCAACCCCCAATTGGGCCAGAACCGACACGCCGATCGATCGATGCAATGGATCGTTGTCTTGGCACCAACGGATCGCTTTTTCAAGAACCGTCCGCGTACCCGCTTTTCGAAGCGCAAATACATGCTCCCAGGTTTCGTCGGACTCGACATCCTGCAGTGCTTCGATAGCGGACCAGTGCTGTTCTTCGGAGGATTCCATGGGTGAAGTTTGCATCTTGAGCAATAATCTTTCTATCCCGAGGGTTTTCACGATTTGGCCACCGTCCCTCTAGAATGAGAGGGAAGACCGTTGTATCCTAAGCTAGCTCGATCGGTCTTGATACTCTGTATGTCAGATCATGCGTGACGACGATCCAAATGCTACAAGGAAGGACAGCAACCCACTGCTGCGGCGGGGTTCCGACGATCTGTCGTCGAAAGTCTCCGATTCCGGGGACAACATTAGCGGAGGGGAGACTCCTCGCCCGTCGCCGGATGTGACTGACGAAACTTTGGCACCCAATCCGATTCGAGGACCTTTAGGGGACTCCTCGATAAGGTCGGATACACCTGGTGAATGGTTCCGAGACACCGAAAAATTTTCAACGGAAAGCGGAAGGCAGGTTCGTTACCTGAAAAAGACGCTCTATCGGCAGGGTGGCCTCGGACAGGTCTTCGTCGCCATCGACCAGGAGTTATCTCGTGAAATTGCACTGAAAGAGATCCGTGAACAGTTCGCTCACGATCCTGAAAGTCAGGTGCGATTCGTGCGAGAAGCCGAAATCACCGGACGCTTGGAGCACCCTGGTATCGTCCCGGTGTATGGTTTCGGTACTCACGAAGATGGCCGACCCTATTACGCGATGCGATTTATTCGGGGTGATAGTCTCGAAGATGCCATCGATCGTTTCCACAAGGAACTGACCGATGGAGGCAAGACGAGACGCAATCGACCTCTGAAGAGCTTGGCCTTTCGCGATATGATCAAGCGATTGATCGACGCCTGCCATGCGATTCACTACGCGCACTCCCGCGGGATACTGCATCGAGATATCAAGCCCGCCAATATCATGCTCGGGCAGTATGGCGAAACGCTTGTGGTGGATTGGGGACTGGCAAAGGTCATCGGCGACTCGGAAACCCAAGCGGTAGATACCGGTGTATCGGTCTTAAAGCTTCAAGCAGGGGGAAGCAGCAGTCCAACCGTCATGGGGAGTGCGTTCGGCACAGTGGGGTATATGAGCCCAGAGCAGTTCAAGGGGGAACTCGACAAACTGTCTCCGACGTCGGATGTATTCAGCCTCGGTGCGACACTCTTCCATGTGCTGACAGGTCAACGCCCCCTCAAAGATCTCACAGCAATGGCAGATATTCACAAAGCGGTTTGCAGGGGAGAGATCGAATCTCCGCGCACGATCCGACCGTTCGTGGACGCGTCCATGGAGGCGATCTGTCGAAAAGCGATGCAGGTCGAACCGAGTTCCCGTTACAGTTCCGCTTTGCAAATGGCGATGGATCTAGAGCGTTATCTGGCCGATTCGCCGGTAGAGGCGTTCCCCGAACCCTTTCTGATCGTCCTGAATCGATGGGTCCGCAGAAATACGGCAATGGTGATATTCAGCTTGATTGCACTCCTTGCAGGACTTACCGCTGCGGCGACGATCGCTCTGATCAACACTAGCCGCAACCTGGAATTGAAGAAGTCCAATCAGGTAATCCGCGATACGAATGCTCGTTACATCGATGAGGCAAAGTTCGCGAAGGAACAAGAGGAAAGGGCTGAAGCACGCGAACTGCAAGCAAAAAAACTGGCTCAGGAGAAAGAGCAGTTGGCGCAAGCGAAAGCAAATGCGGCGGAAGAAGCAGAAGAGGTATCGAATTTCCTCTTGGATCTTTTCCAAGCTTCGGATCCGGTACGCATGGGGAACAAAGTATTTCGTGGAAAGCCGATGTCGGCACAGCTTTCCGCCCGCGATTTGCTTGATCGCGGCGCGAAACAACTCCAGGACGGAGGGTCTTTGAAAGGGCATGATCGCTCGAGAGCAAAGCTGATGGGGGCAATCGGAGACGTCTATCGACAACTGAGCTTGTTCGACGACGCAGAAGACCTGCTCAAGCAGTCGGTGGCGCTGTACGAAAAGATGGACTCGCCCGAACCGGCAGCCGTCGCAGAAGGTTATCACAAGCTCGCTCAACTGCAACATGAACAAGGGGACTACCCGAGAGGGGTTGAAAACTACAACAAGGCTCTCGAACTCCTTGAAACAATTTCAGGGGATGAGGCCAGAGCTCAAACCGCAAAAACCTACCACAATATGGGCTGGTTACTTGCAAACATGGGGGATAGCGACAACGCTCAGGAGTTTCTGAAAAAAGCAGTGAAAGTGCGGAAGGATCTACCCGACTATGGCCCGAATCATCGGGAGACTCTTTTCAGCCAAGTCGGTGTCGCTTTCTGCCTGATCGAACAAGAGAGATGGGGCGAGGCCCTACCGATCGTGCTGGCCGCCGCCCCCAAGCTACAAGGCGTAGACGACAACAAGAATACAACGACCGCGATGCTCCGCTTTGCCAAAGGAGTTATCTTCCGCAATACAACCAGCGCCAAATTAGCAGAGATCGAATTGCGAGAAGTCGTAAAACTCGTGGCAACCGAACTGGGTACCGACGGCATCTACTATGCACTAGCTCAGTTTGAACTAGCCAACGCGTTGTTGGATCAGAATCGCGAAGACGAGGCCATGGAACTGATGAATAATTGCGTCCTCATCTCGCGGCGCACTGTTCACATGAAACATCCTCGCATCAGGATTCTTCTCGACACATACGCCCCTTTACTGGTAAAAAACAAACGGACTCAAGAAGCCATCGACCTTTGGAAAGAGTATCTCGACGCACAGCAAACACGTTTCGGCGACGAGGATGCAATCACCTACGAAAACATGACTTCCTATATGCGTTTCCAAATCTCCATAGGCGACTCGAATGGAGCACTGGAAACCATCACGAAAATAGAAACCGGTATCGAGCCGCTCCAAT
>JAGWWZ010000257.1 GCA_018970165.1 Planctomycetota bacterium
TCGATGAGCCCTCCGAAACTTCAGGGCAATTAGATGCCTGTAGCTGGATCAATAACATGCGAACGCCTTCCAGGACTCGTCGTCAGTTTGGCCTTGCTGGTTTGCGCGCGGCCGGGGGTGTGATGCTGGCTGGGCTCGGCGCGGAGCGGATGGGGACTTCTGCAGTCTATGCCGAGGAAGCTCGCGCAAAAAAGGTCGCTGCCTGTGATCGAATCAATGTGGGAATTGTCGGGTTGGGGGCTCGCGGATTTAACTTACTGGATGAACTGCTTCGCATGCAGGATGTGGAAATCCGCGTCCTATGCGACCTCCAAGAAGTTCATCATCGCGAGTTATTGCCTGGTGAGGGTCGAGCCTACGGTCGGGAGACGGCTCGGCAGACCATCCTGGACCATCGCAAGCGCCAAGGTAAATCACAATCCGATGGCATCGATCTGACCGCCGACTTTCGAGAGGTTTGCGAACGGCGGGATCTGGATGCGGTGATCGTTGCGACCCCCGATCATTGGCATGCTCTGTGCTGCCTGAGTGCGATGGAAGCTGGGAAAGATGTTTACTGCGAAAAACCGGTCACTCATTGGTTCTCAGAGGGGTTGAGGATCTGCCGAGCCGTAGAGGGACGGTCTACCGTCTTTCAAGTTGGATCCCAGCAGCGGAGCGATTGGCGGTTTCGGAGGGCTGCGGAGTTGGCTCGCAATGGACTGTTGGGCAAGATCGAGCGGTTGGAGATTGGGCTGCCGCCCGGCTATCCACAGCCGCAGTCGGATCCTGCGGTCACCCAACCTCCGCAGGACCTGAATTATGATCTCTGGTGCGGCCCCGCACCGATGCTCCCCTACACCCGAGCCCGACACCACCGCTGGTGGCGCGGACATCGCGCGTTCGGGGGCGGGGTGCTGATGGATTGGATTGGCCACCACAATGACATCGCGCATTGGGCTCTGGATATGGACAGATCGGGGCCTATCAGTGTCGAGGCCGTGGACTGGCAATTCCCAACGACCGATCTTTACAATACCCCAAGCCAATACACGATCCGCTGTCAGTATCCGGGCGAGATCACTTCATCGATCAGCAGTCAGCACACCGAGGGATTGAAGATCATCGGCGCCGACGGTTGGGTCTGGGTCGACCGTGGGCGGATGAAGGCCTCAACCCCTGAGTGGACCGAGCGGGATTTCGAGCCGGGAACGATTCGGCTGGAGGTTTCCACCTCGCACATGGCCAATTTTATCGAGTGCGTCAAGACTCGCGGTCGGCCGATCACTCCTGCTGAGACCGGCCATCGCAGCATCACGCCCGGCCACCTGGGTTATGTCGCTCATGAGTTAGGTCGAAAAGTTCGCTGGGATCCTATCCATCAAACGATCATCGATGACCAACAAGCCGATGCATTGCTGCGCTCAGGAAGTTATCGCGCGCCTTGGTGAAGGTTCGCCCTATTGGACTAGAAAGCTACCTGGGTATATTCCATGACAATCGCAGCCATCCGAACCGAAGCTCGGGAGATCGAGGTAGCATGGTTTGCCGCCCTGTGCGGTGACGACTATGAATTTCTGGGGGTGCCGGACGGCAAACTGCGCAGCAGTTATCAGCATTGTGGAGAGATCGCTCGGACTGCGGATCAACTGGGTTACGATAACATCCTGTTGCCATCCAGCTGGATACCCGGTCAGGACTCACTTGCCTTCGCAGCTGCGATGGCTCCGCAGCTTTCACACATCAACCAGTTGGTCGCTCTTCGCATGGGCGAGGTCTGGCCGCCGATGTTGGCTCGTGCCATTGCGACGGTCGATCATATCGCTCAAGGTCGATTGTGCCTGAATATCATCTCCAGCGATTGGCCAGGCATCCAGGAATGTAGCGAGGTAAGATATCGTCGCAGCGGGGAAATCATTCAGATCTTGCGCGGCCTCTGGGCCACGCAAGGATCGTTTGATTGGGACGGCGAATTCTACAAGTTCCGATTGCCCAGCAGCTTACCTGCGCAGACCTTTCAGCAGAATGGCGGGCCGCTACTCTATTTTGGCGGGATCTCACCCGCTGCCCAGGAATTATGCGCTCAATACTGTGATGTGTTCCTGATGTGGCCCGAACCAGAGGCTGCCATCATGGAGACCATGCGTGTCATGTCACAGCGTGCGGCGCAGTACGGAAGAAAAATCGACTTTGGTTTTCGTACCCATGTGATCGTGCGCGAAACGGAATCAGAGGCCCGCGAGGCCGCCGAGCGCTTGATTTCGCGATTGGATCCTAGCAAGGGACTCGAAATCAAACGTCGGTCGTTGGATAGCCAGAGTGCCGGTGTCTTGAGGCAAGATGCATGGCGAGAGCAGGCCGGCGGCGACCTGTACCTCGAGGACCATCTTTGGGCCGGGATCGGATTGGCAAGAAGCGGCTGCGCGAGCGCCATCGTGGGTGATCCAGACCAAGTCCTGGCAAAGTTGAACCGTTATGTGGAGATGGGAGTACGAGCATTTATCTTGAGTGGCTATCCGCACCTGGACGAGTGCCGTTTGTTCGCGGACCATGTCCTTCCGCGATTACAACGATGCAGGCTCAATCAAGTTCAGCAGCGTCTCGTGGATCAGCCTGTCACTCCGTTGACCACGGCTTGCCGAACCTAGAATGCAGTAAGAATGAGAAAGATTTCTTCAGTATGACCGGTAAACCAGTGCGATTTGGACTCGTCGGATTCGGGGCGTGGGGCCAATTGCATGCCCAGTCGATCGACCAAAATAAGAATGCGGAATTGGTCGCGATCGCAGTCCATTCGGAGGCTTCTGCCGAAGCGGCGAGGCAGAAATATCCTCGCGCCATCATCTATCGCGACTACCGACAACTATGCCGACAGGAGGACATCGAGATCGTCGATGTGGTCACGCCGAGCGATACCCATCGCAGCATCGCGATGGCGGCTATCCATGCTGGTAAACATCTTCTACTGGAGAAGCCCATGGCTATCACGATCGAGGATGCCCAGGCGATTGTTCAAGCGGCACAGCAACGCGGCATTCGCCTCGCTGTTGGCCATGAGCTTCGGCTCTCAACGCAATGGGGGCTGATCAAGTCGATCATCGACCAAGGCACGATCGGCCAACCGAGGTATGTCCTTGTCGAGTTGTCTCGAAAACCCTACCGCTTGGGCTCCTCGGGGTGGCGTTATAATGCGAGCCGTGTTGGTAGTTGGGTATTGGAGGAGCCAATCCACTTTTTCGATCTGGCTCGTTGGTATCTTGCCGGAAGCGGAGAATGCGTGGAAGTCATTGCCGAGGGGAATTCCATCGATCTCAAGCGTCCGCAATTGCTGGATAATTTTTCTGCAATCATGCGTTTTGCAGATGGGGCCTACGCCGTCGTTTCTCAAACGTTGGGCGCGTTTGAGCATCATCAAACGGTCAAGGTAACCGGTACCAAGGGGGCCATCATGGCAGGTTGGAGCGGAGCCATGGATCGCACGCTGGAACCCACGCACTATCTGAAAGTCTTTGACGGAACGGAGGTCAGGGTTGTTGAACCCGCCTATCAAAGCGGAGAAGTGTTTGAATTGCGAGCGGAAATCCAAAGGTCTGTTGAAATGGTGCGCGATGGCCGACCCCCGATCGCATCGGGAGTCGACGGACTATGGTCCGTGAAATTGTGCTTGCTGGCCGAACAATCGATTCGTGAACGACGCTCCATCCCCGTGTCGAACGCGAACGCAACATGAGCCAGCAGCCCCCCACAGCTTGGTATCGTGGTGTCAGCCGCTATCAGTGGCTGGTGCTCGTGGTTGCATCGTTGGGCTGGGTATTCGATGCATTTGAAGGCCAAATTTACAACCTGACTCGGGGTGATATGGTCCCCGATCTGCTGAGGACCGCAGAGCCGCTCATGGACGGTCAAGAGTTGGAAAAACTGGGTCGCAGCTGGGGCGAAAGATTTCTTGGGATCTTCTTGATCGGAGGAACGCTGGGTGGATTGGTCTTCAGTTCGCTGGCCGATCGCTGGGGTCGCAACCCCGTTCTCATCTTGACTATCCTTTTTTACTCGGTCTTCTCGGGGCTGACAGCATTTGCAACCGAACTCTGGCAGGTAGGAACTCTGCGGTTCCTGGTGGCGATGGGGGTGGGTGGCGAGTGGGCGGTGGGGGCCGCTCTCGTGGCAGAGGTATTTCCAAAGCACTCTCGAGAGTACGCCGGAGGCATTTTTCATGCGACGAGTGTGGCAGGACTTTGGTTGGCCGCGATCGTGGGTTTGGCAGTGGGAACCCAGTGGCGTTGGGCTTACTTGATCGGCGTGCTTCCCGCCCTGTTGGTTGTCTGGGTCCGAATGAGTATTCGTGAACCGGAAGCCTGGCGGCAAGCCAAAGCAGCCAAACGTGAGCAAATGGGTAGCTTTCGGGAATTGTTCAGGGACCCATCCTATCGCCGCTGCGCGATCTTGGGCGCGTTGTTAGCGATG
>JAGWWZ010000258.1 GCA_018970165.1 Planctomycetota bacterium
AAACCGATGAGATCGTCCAAGTTCCGTCAACGACTCTTGGTGAACCTCTGCAATGGTCACTGGGTTTGCTAACCCATGCCGAGGTCCAGGATGATGTAATCGACTCGATTGTCGATCGACCTCGAATAAAACCGACACCTCAAGAACCCGATGACTCCGGCTTGCTCCGCGATCGTTCGCCTCTAGGACCACAGTGGACGACCGGCGGACTAGTCGCCACTTCAGCTGCATCGAGCGTTCTATTGCTCCTTGGACTTCAGTATGGATTGCCGTTGGTACTTCAGGCCATCCGCAATGCACGAAAATCTCGAGGCACCACTCTTCTCAGTGACGACCAATTCAAGCAGTTGATGGATCAATACCAACAGCTGCTCAAGCTCATGGAGCAAAACGGGAAGTCTCCACCGGACATCAAATCCTAAGCGGAGCTTCGTTATGGCCGACATGCTTCGCGCAGGACAGGAATGGCTCGCGAATCAACTCAAGGCCCATGCATCGAGCACTGTGGTCTACGTAAGGGGAGCGAATCAAGCAAGCGTCTCGGCCACGATCGGTCGAACGCTGCTGAAGCTCGAAGACGGTTACGGTGGTGTTCACATGCAATGGACCGACCGTGATTTCCTCATTGCACCCACGGAGTTGATCCTTGCAGGATTGCCGATCCTTCCCGAGCGGGGAGACATCATTCGTGAAACCAAGAATGGCACGATCTACCTCTACGAAGTGATGGCTCCTGGAAGTGAGCCATCTTGGCGTTGGTCGGACCCTCATCGTCAATTGCTTCGCATCCATACGAAACAGATTGGAATCGAGTAATGCCTGCCAACATCGTAGCAATCGCCGATGCTGTTACAGCGGAACTGAATGGAACTGTGTTCAGTCAACCGTTCGTCGCGCAGCGCAGCTATGTTCCCACCTACGACCTGCAAAGCATGAACGACCTGAAGGTCACCGTCGTGCCCAAGGCATTGAGCAATGTGGCACTCGACCGATCACGCGACAGTTACGAATACCTCATCGATGTGGCCGTTCAAAAGAAAACCACCGCACAGCCTGATTCGGTGGACCCGCTGATGCTATTGGTTGAGGAAATTGCGGACCATTTGCGTGCCCAGCCACTCGCGAGTTTCCCGGGCGCGCGATGCATGAATGTGGAAAACTCCCCCGTCTTTGCACCGGATCATCTGCAAGAGTTGCGTCAGTTTACCAGTGTCCTCACTCTCACCTTTCGACTCTGGAGGTAGCCGATGACGACCGGGGATGTGGGACCCTTCCGACTGCAGTTCACGACTCCGCGTGGTGTCACCCGGGATATTCCGGGGCTCGATGAACTGGACGATATGTTCAAGGTGAAATCGATCCAGAAGAAGTTCCGGGATTCGTGGACGCGACCTCTCACAGATTTGTGGGACATCACCACCAGCGGCGGGACCACGGCAACCGTTTCTGGGGGAGTACTGACAATCGCATCGGGTACGACCGCCGGTGGATTTGCAGAACTCCTCTCGAAAGAAACGTTCACCATACCCTTTCGCGCGATGGTCGCACTGCAATCCGGTGCGACACGCCAAGCCAATACCCATCACATCATCGAAGCGGTCTCGGTCGATCCAGCCACAGGCATTCCCGACGGAAAACATAGCTTCAACATCGATGTCGGAGGAGCTGCCAGTACGACCGTGACCCAAATGGTCTACAGTGTTCAGAACGGTGGATTGGTTCCACTCGCCTCGACCGCTTCGACCATCGTGACCACGGCAAGCTATTCCATCATGGAGCTTGAGCCGTTCTCGGACGAATGCTACTTCCATTCGCGCGCGTTGGATTCCACCAACGGACGATCCAACTCCTACGTGCGGCATCAGCAGATCCCCGACCCCACCGCGACGTACAAACTCCGTATTCGTTCGATGAACCATCAAGCCTTTCGGGCCATCAGCAACGCAGTGGCCGGGCCTGGAAACGTTATCCGTCTGACTTCCACAGCGCATGGTTACACAGGCAATCCAACCGTATGGGTGGATCATCTCAATGGTGTCACCAACAATGGAACGGTCGTACGGGGCAATTACACAGCCACAGTCATCGATGCCAACACGCTCGACCTCACCGGCACGGTGTTTGGAGGCGCATACGTTGCTGGCTCTGGGCATTTGGCACTTGCGGCAGCTCCCGCTGCGAGCATTAACTTCCAATCGCAGTTTCTCAACTGCCAGGATTACGCGGAACTCACGGCCGAAATCACCGCAGGTCGTGGTCAAACCGTCGTCGGGCAAGGTCTCGGCGTGATCCTCACGGGTGCAACCGCAACCACAACCAACATCGGAACTGTGACGGCCAACGTCGCTGGCCAAGCGGCCCACGATGCAGTCATTGCGGGCAACCCCGTTCGAATGGCTGCACGTGCATTGACCGCAGCCTACGCGAGCGTCGCGACAGGTGATGTGGCCGACTTGGTTTCCACTCTGCAGGGTGTGCTGGTGACGCGACCTTGGCAGATTCCCGAACTGGAATGGTCGTATGCTGCTGCGGCAGGAGGTGTCATCAATACGACCGATGTTCCCTTGGTTGCTGCAGCGGCTGCGGGTCTGCGTCGCTACATCTGCTCCATGCAACTTTCGAACAACTCGGCAGTCGCCACCGAAATCGTGCTCAAGGATGGGGCGACGATCATCTGGCGAGGTCATCTGCCAGCCAACGCACCGATGGCGGAGATCATCTTCGAAAACCCCCTCAAGACGACAGCCGCAACGGCACTGAACTTCGCATGCATCACCACCGGTGCTGCGGTCTACGTCAACGCACAAGGATTCACGGCACCGTAAGCAGAGCCATGATCGCTGTCAAAGTCACCACGAAGCAATCGATCGACAAGGTCAAGCGCAAAGCGCAGCAAGGCAACTTCAAAAGCCTTGGCCATGCGGCTGCCGCTCTTCGTTTGGTGGCACGTCGTTCGATTCGACGGGGCAAGAAGGCTTCAATGCCGGGTAGCCCACCCAATACACGTCGTGGGCAACTCAAACGCTCGATCATGTATGCCGTGGATAAACAGCGTGGCGTGGCTCTCATCGGACCGGATTTTGACTTGGTCGCCACTGCCGGAAAAGCCCATGAGTTTGGTGGTCTATTCCGTCGAGAGCGTTACCCCAAACGACCGTTCATGGGACCTGCACTAGAAAAAGTCAAAGACCGTCTGCCACCCATGTGGGCCGGAAGTATTCGATAAGGAGAAAATGCGATGCCAGCGAAACTAGGGTTGGACGCCAAGCTTTACCGAAACACAGGTACCTATGCATCACCGACATGGGACTTGATCGGCAACGTGCGCGATCTCACGCTGAATTTGGAGACCGGCGAGGCCGATGTTTCGACCCGTGCAAATAACGGTTGGCGAGCCACGGTCGGAACGCTCAAGGACGCGTCGATCGAATTCGAGATGGTGTGGGACAACTTGGATACCGACTTCACGGCGATTCGTGATGCATTCTTAAACAATACCTCTATCGAGTTCGCAGTCATGGATGGACTCGTTACTGGCTTGGGGAGCAGCGGATCCCAAGGTCTGCGAGCAACTTGTCGCATTGCGAGTTTTTCTCGCAATGAAGCGCTCGAAGAAGCCATCACCGTATCGGTCACGGTCAAGCCAACCTACGCGATCAATCCACCGAGCTGGATGACTATTGCCTAACCTAGTTGCTCCCATTTTACTCGCCGAGGATTTAAAAGATGCACAGTTTTGTGGATAACTCCCGACGAACTTGGGAGATCGCAATCAATGTTACGGCCGTTAAACGGATCCGCGGTTTGATGGGGATTGACCTCTACGCATTGGTCGACGACGGATTCAAGTCACTCTCCAAACTGGTCTCCGATCCAGTCACTCTGGCCGATGTGCTGTATTGCTTGTGCAAGGACCAAGCCGACAAGCAATCAATCACCGACGAGGATTTCGGTAGAGCACTCTCGGGTGACGTGATTACCCAAGCGGCTGATGCATTCGTCGAGGAACTAATCGATTTTTTCCCAGATGCCCGCGCCAGGGCGAGCCTTCGCAAGGCGATCGAGGCGGGCAAAGCGGTTCGGGACAAGGTGATAAGTCACGCGGAGAAGATCCTCGACTCGATCAACCCCGAAACCGAAGCGCAGAAGTGGATCAGCTCGTCTGGCACTTGGCCGGCGTCCTCGGCCTCGACCCAGGACCATTCACACTCCGAGAGCTAATCGCCATGGGGGAGGCACGTAGCCAAGTTCTCTGGAATCACACATCCAGCGTTTTGGCGATGCTTGCCAATATCCATCGCGACGCCAAACGCTCAAAAGTCTACCACCCTGTGGACTTCAATCCGCACGCAAAGAAGCGAATCCAACCTCACACGATGGTAGGAATCGAAGCCCTCAAACACGTCTTCATTGATCGGCAGAGCGAGTTGCAATAACCA
>JAGWWZ010000074.1 GCA_018970165.1 Planctomycetota bacterium
TCGCCCTCCCTGATAGTAGGACAGAAGGACCGGATCGGAATCGAATAGCTCTCCCAAAATCACGATGTCGGGAAACTCTTTCTTCAGAGCTGTCGTCCATTGGCTCCAATAGGATCGCGGCACATGCGGAAGAGTGTCCATGCGGATCGCGTCGAATTCCGCGGTCGCGATCCACCACAAAGAGTTTTGAATCAGGTACTTGGCGACTTCGGGGTCGTTCTGATTGAAGTCGGGAAGGATATCGATGAACCAGCCATCGAGATTGAGTGCTCGAACATCAGCCGTGCTTCGCGGACTCATTGCAGTCCACTTTTGCCAGTTGTTCGAGGTATGTTTCTCTACGGTTCCGTTCCACCAGGTCGGTGTTGGCGGATCGTTCGCCCATACATGGTAGGGACCGGTGTGATTGGCGACTTGATCCTGGATGACGGTCAAGCCTCGCTGATGTGCCGCCTGAACAAATGCTTTGAGATCCTCGAGCGTTCCGAGGTGCTCATCCACAGCATACATATCGATCGCACCGTATCCGTGATAGCCAGTCGTCGGTTCCTTGACCCCTTCGTTATCGGGGTACGCCTCCTTCTGATCGAGGCGATCGTTATTGTCATAGATGGGAGTCGTCCAAATCGATGTCATTCCAAGACTCTCGATGTAGGGGAGTTTGCTGGTGAGCCCTTTGAGGTCCCCTCCGTGATAATGACGCGGTTTTTTGCGATCGAATGTTTCAGCCGATTTTGCGGGTGCATTGTTTTGTGTGTCGCCATCACAAAAACGATCCGGCATCACGAAGTAGATGAAATCCTCGGACGAGTAACCGCGGGGACGGTGAGTTCCCTTTGCCATGACCGTGAAAGGAAATGAAACACGCGTTCCGCTTCGCGACTCTATATGAATTGGATAGGTGCCTGGTGGGCAATCCGGATGAATCTCTAAATCCGCGAACAAGTAGTGTCCGTTTTCGCTCGAGCGAAAGTTGTAGGCCTTCAGATGCTCGCTGGGGGTCTCGAGAATCGTCCCCTTGTAGAGCCCCTTCCCTTGAACCAGCAATCGTATCGGAGACAGCGTCGAACCGGTCCACCATGAGGGAGGATCGACTTTGGCAAACGCGGGTGGCGTCGTGGAAGCGGTTTGCTCCTGAGCATGAAGCTGGCTGAATGAAGCGGATACTACTAAAACGAATGCAGCGATACGAGTCAAGCACACGCAGCGAATGGGTTTTCGCGAATGCCAGTAGAATGATGGACACATAGATGCCATGACGAACGACCGACGATGAAGAGAGTTGGAAAAGGGGGTATCGATAGCCCCTTTAGGAGACCCCCATTTTATTCCGTATGATGATTGGTGATAGACTCGGGGGCAGCTGCGATCCGATTCCGGAGCACATCGAGCGTGTCTGCTTGATCCGCCGTCTTGTCGGAGCGGATGCGAGAGATTCTTGGAAATCTGACGGCGATACCGCTTTTGTGCCGTGTCGACGGTTGCACGTTCTCGAAGGCAATTTCCATCACCATTTCGGGGCGTACGGCATGAACCGGGCCGAATTTGTCGATGGTGTTCTCGCGAATCCAGCGATCGACAACCCGGATTTCTTCCTCAGTGAGGCCCGAGTATGCCTTCGCGAACGGAACCAAACTTCCTTCGTGCCACACACCGAACGTGTAGTCCGTGAAAAGTGTCGCACGTCTGCCGTGACCTCGTTGCGCATAGAGCATCACTGCGTCGATCGAATAGGGATCAAGCTTCCATTTCCACCAAAACCCCGTAATGCGTCCGACGCCGTAGGGGCTATCGAGTCGTTTGAGCATCAAACCTTCCGAACCTCGTTCTCTAGCTTGCGATCGTAAGGCTTTGAGTTCATCCCAGGAATCTGCGGGAACAGAAGGAGAAACCCGAAGCGTCCCAGCACTCGCATCATCACGACATCCGATACTGGCTTGCATCACGGAATCGAGCAATCTTCGTCGCTCGGCCAGCGGCTGCGAGCGTAGATCTTCGCCGTTGCTTTCTAGAAGATCGTACGCAATGAATACGACCGGACAGTCGCGAAGCAGTTTCGGCCCCACCCGTTTCCGCTGGATCCGTTTTTGCAAATCTGCGAAGGTCATAGGTCGGTCTTTGGTCCAGGCAAGAATCTCTCCGTCGAGCACCGTCCCGTCAGTCAGTACTTCACTCGCAGTTTCTATTTCGGGAAACCCCCCTTGCAGCGATTCCTCGCCGCGCGACCAGAGATAGGTCGTATTGTTTCTACGAACCAATTGAGCTCGGATGCCGTCCCATTTCCACTCTGCGAGGTAGTCGCTCGGAGCCCCCAAACTCATCACATCTCCAGCGATGGGATGGGCTAAACAGAATGGATAGGGGCGACTGATATCTGAGTCTCGCGCGTCAGCGTTGAGAAGCCGGTTCATCGAGGCAAGGCTGGGTTCCCATCGACCCATCATGCGGTGCGCGATGGTCTCATTCGGGATCTTCGACCATTGACTGATGCCACGTGTTAGCAGTTTTTGGCTGACCCCCACGCGAAAGCTGCCGGTGATCAGCTTGTTCATAACAAAGCGTTGCACCGAAGTTAGGCAGGACCATGCATCGATCAACATATCGACCTGTTGATCTCCGCTGGAGCGGGCAATCGGTTGGAGAGTCCTTTCGATCCAATCGGACAAGGTAGAGTTAACCGGAACGCCTTTTCCATCGACGATGGCAGCGGTGGTTTCTGCAAGGTCGCCAACCCACTCGTAGGTTTCCTCAAAAAGCCATTCGGGAATACCGGATGCTTTCATGGCGGCTGTGCGCAGAACACGGGTCGGTACCGTGGGTGTGAGTTTGTTTCCCGACATAAAATAGATCGCGTGAGCGATATCTTCATGCGGGGCTTGCTGGAAATAGTGAACTAAGGCAGCCAGTTTGGCGTTGGTGCTGGTGGTCTCATCGAGTCCTCGGAACAATTCGACGAAATCGTTCATGCTTTGGCTTCCTCGTCATCGCCTGCAAATCGGGTGTCGATTGCTATGGACGGGCGTCCCAACTCGGTTTGGTATCGGGCGAGCGTTTTGGCGAACCCGTGCGTCACCCATAACTCCTCGGGGTTGCTTTCCTCGATAGAGCATTTTAAATCGTTCCAGTCAGCGTGGTCGGACAACACGAATCCACGATCCATGGCGCGACGACGACGTGTACCGCGGATAGCCATCCAGCCCGATGCCATGGCGATCGAAGCGTCTCTGAATCGGTCGAGCCAAGGCGAGTTCTGTGCCGATGGTGGCGCGAGGATCAGTGCTCCGCTCCAATCATGGTCGCGTGGCATCGATGCAGCGGAGGGTAGATCGGGCAACTCAACTCCCGTGGTGCGATAGGCGTTGTTTGGGCCGACGAGTGCGCCGTGTACATACAAATCCGCGGCCGCTTGTTTTCCTGCGACGTTGAGAATCTCTGCAATCAAGCGTTGAGACTTGCCAACTGCATAGGCCAACAGAACACTGGTTCGCTTCTCCGCACGATTCTTCGCCCACCATTGCAAAACGTCGCCGATCACATGGTCAGTCTCTTGCCAACGAAAGACTGGCAAGCCAAACGTCGACTCGGTGACATACAGGTGACAAGGGACTGGTTCCCACGATTCGCAAGTCGGATCGGCCTGTCGTTTGTAATCTCCCGAGACAACAGCAACTGCTCCATCCACTTCGATGCGCACTTGCGAAGAACCCAACACATGCCCTGCGGGGTGGAGCGAGACTCGTGCCGATCCGATCTTCGTCGATTGTCCATACGCAAGTGTTTCGAGCTGAATGTTTGACCCGAGTCTTAGGAGAAGCAGAGCCCGACAGGAATCGGTCGCCAGGTAGGACTGGCTTCCCCAGCGAGCATGATCCGAGTGGGCATGCGTAATGACTGCGCGATCGACGGGGTGCCATGGATCGATGTAGAAATCGCCAGCCGGGCAATAGAGGCCTCGGGGGGTGCATTCGAGCAGACGGCGGAAACGGGGAGGGGCGTTCATCAACGTGTCCTTTTTAGAGCGATGGCGACGGCAAGCATGGCAAGAAGCGCTGCTGCACTGAGCAATCCCCAGGCAACTCCATCACCATCCCACCTGCTTCGCCCCATCGATGTCTGTCGCACTGCGTACATCACGAAGGCAAGATGTGCACCACTCAAAAGGGCAACCGACATTTTTCCTTGCACTACGCGAAACCGATCGCATAGCCAAGACCATGCGACGAGCGTTTGTATCGCATGCAGTACGGCACCATGTGGAAATTTCAATACCCCTTTTCCGCCAACAGTTTCCGTCGAACCACCGGTTAGCAATTGATAGTTGCCGATGACGGTGATGCTGATCCCGAGGATACATGAAAGGGTCAGAAAGATCATGCCGGTTTGCTGCGCGAGCATGCGAGCGGGACTTACGGCATCGAAGGCGTTCTGTTGCATCGAACGCCATGTCAAAACCAAGATCCCAACCACTGCGAAAAGAATGCAAGCGAGCATCGATACTTCGATCACGGTATCCACAGCAGTCGTTCGATTGAAGTGGCTAGGAACCCTTCGCCAAGCTTGAACCGTGATTAGCAGAACCTCTGCAACCAGCGAAACGCACAGCCACAAGCGAAGGTATCTATCCCATGGTTTGGGACGCAGATCATCGAGCAGCAGCACGAGCGATCCGAGGGTCAATCCGGTGGAGATTCCGAAAAGGATCGGTTTCCGAAATGACGTGGGCGCGTCCCAGGAAAGATCGGACGCCATTTGGATCGGAATATGTAGGATGCCTAACCCAAGGAGGAAAAGGACCGAAAGAGTATCCCAACGCAGCCATGTGAAGGAAGAGGCATTCGGAATGTTTTGCGGTGGGGTTGGCATACGTCTCGTTTCGGTGAGATTCCCTAAAGTGGGCTGTATCAGCGTTGGCCTTGTGATTCGCGAATATTGTAGGGGATCAGAAAGAGGTCTAAGCGATGAATGGTCAGATGGGATGGCTGGATCGCCCGGACTGGCAATTGCATCGTGTTCTGTTACTTTAGCGGTTTCCTGCATATTCCCCTCGATCCGGTGAGAGTCAACGTGATCCCCCCAAAATGCATGTTTGTTTTGATCGCGACATTCACCTTCTGCGTGAGTCAGAGAGGGGCTTTCGGGCAAGGGAACATCGATGACCTCCCCGAGTTGCCTAGGGTTGCTCGCGAGTACCGAGGTGTTTGGGTTGCCACGGTTGCGAATATTGATTGGCCGAGCAAGCCAGGGCTTGCGACTGCGGATCAGAAAGAGGAAGCGATTCGGATCTTGGATAAGGTCGCAGAGTTGCGGATGAACGTTGTCGTCTTGCAAGTTCGAACCAGTTGCGATGCTCTTTACGATAGTGCGTTCGAGCCCTGGAGCTATTTCCTAACGGGCCAGCAGGGGCTCCCCCCCGATCCCTATTACGATCCGCTCCAGTTCTGGATTGAGGAGACTCATCGTCGCGGCATGGAGCTGCATGCGTGGTTCAATCCGTTTCGAGCGAAGAACACGGGGCAGACCTATCCGGAAATCGATGGGCACATCAGCCGAACTCATCCAAACCTAGTGAAACGCTATGGCAATGACAAAACCAGTTATTTGTGGCTGGATCCGAGTGAGGCAGAAGCCCGAGAGCATTCGTTGCGAGTCTTCATGGATGTGTTGAATCGCTACGATGTCGACGGCATACACATCGACGATTACTTTTATCCGTATCCCGTGGATGACATTCCATTTCCTGATGATCCTGCATGGGATTCTTACGTGAAGTCGGGGGGGAAGCTCGCGCGAGACGATTGGCGAAGAGACTCCATGAACCAATTTATTCGCCGGTTGTATAGCGAGATCAAAGAGTCGAAGCCTCATGTCAAATTCGGTATCAGTCCGTTTGGCATTTGGAAGCCTGGTTATCCGGAGAGCGTTGCCGGTTTCTCGCAGTATGACAAGCTCTATGCGGATGCGAAGCTTTGGCTGAACGAAGGCTGGTGCGACTACTACACGCCGCAATTGTACTGGTCGATTACCGCCAAGAAGCAGAGCTTTCCCGCGCTCTTGGCCTGGTGGAGCAACGAGAACACCAAAAATCGACATTTGGCTCCCGGGCTTTTTACAAGCAGGATCGGGGACAAGAATCGCCCTTATTCCCCTGAGCAGATCGAAAGCCAAGTCTTTTTGACGCACCACACGCCGGGCAGTCATGGCTCGGTGCATTTCAGCATGAAGGCTTTGATGGAGAACCGCGAGGGGATCAGTGATCGCCTTACGGGGAATGCATATTCCGAGCTTGCATTGGTTCCTGAGTCACCCTGGATCGTTTGCCCGACATTGGATTCGCCGGTGGTGAGTTTAGCGAAAGATGGTGAGGAAGGAATTACCGTCTCATGGGAATCTCAGCAGCACCCGTCTGTGCGGCGGTGGGTGGTGTACGGCCTGTACGAGAATCGCTGGGAAGCGAGAGTGGTTGCTGGATCGGAATCGATATTCAGGCTGAATTCCGAGCAAGGAATAATGCCCAGGGCCGTGGCCGTCGTTGGTGTCGATGGGGCTGGCAAATTAGGAGCGGTTCGGACGGTTCGTTGGACTTCGGACTGAAACGAATCCAATGGGTTGCATGAGATTTGCTCCCATGGCAGGACAGCCGACGCTGGAACCCGATGATCGAACCTTTAGCTTGCGTGTTGCGTAATCAACATCACCCTGTTGTCTGCGGATTTCTTCCCTTTTTGTAAGTCCTTGTCACGATGATGTTTGAAGCTCCTCCGATGCTGTTGGCGGCCGTTGATTTTTGGATGTCTCGATGGCTAACACCTATTTGGTTCTTGGGAGTGGGAGCAGCGTTTGGCCTGGCGACATTAGCCCTCTTTTTGGGGCTCTGCTGGATTTTGTCACGGTTTTCGTTCTTTTTGGAGGGCTTGCGTCGTAGCGGTGCGGCCCACGTAGTCGCGGGTTTGGGGGCCATAGGACTAACCGGCCTGACTTTCTGGACTCTCAAAGACGAAGTCCGTCTGTTCCAATCGGATGAACTAACGTTGGTTGTGTTGGCGGTATTGTTTTTCTTCTCGATCGTTACTTGGTCCCTTTTGTACTGTTCATCGACCCGTTTTCTATCCGAACTTAGGTCGTTGCTATTTGAAGGGATCGGTCTGTATCTCCTCAGCACGGTCGCTGTCGTTGCCGTAGTGGGTCTTTTGTGCACGCCACTGGTTGGAGCTACGTCAGAGGCGATTGCGAGTATTCCAAAACTGTTTACTTCCGGCTCTTCCGCACCTCAGATATTTACAATTCCAGGTGCATCGGAGGATTCAGAAGCACGGTTCGAGAAACTTGACATTCGATATGATCCGGCCACTTTGGCTTACCTTAAGGTGGAATCCAACAAGAACATTCTCATCGGGGACGGTCCGAGCGTCGCTGAGTTTAAGGTAACCGGATACAAACTGACCCCGGATGCTCCAGCACTATGGGATCGGGGTAAGGGTGCGAACAAATGCCCACTTCCGCTCGGACCTGGATCCAATGTATATGTCCAAAATCAAGAGTTCGGCGATGCCAAGCTTGAGGTGCAGGTAATCAGTGCTCCTCCAGTCCGGGAAGCCACCACGTTTGTCCTGGTTGCACTATTCGTCACGCTCGTTGGACTGATGTTTATGTTGATGCAGGCTGCTGCTCCGAAAGCATCCGCGATTGCCCTATCGGCAGCCAAGAGCGAACTCTCTCAACCCCTGCCGGTCATCCTAATGATCTTGGTCGCGCTGGCCATTCTGCTGTTCGTATTCTTGCCATTTCACACCTTCGGCGAGGACATCAAGCTCTTGAAGGATTGTGGGATAACGCTGATATTGATCGTCGCAACCTTCCAGGCGGTGTGGTCGGCCAGCACATCCGTGAGTGAAGAAATCGACGGCAAGACAGCTCTGACCTTGTTGAGTAAGCCGGTCCATCGCCGATCCTTCATCATCGGAAAGATGCTCGGCGTTTTTTGGTTGGTAATGTTTATCTTCGTGGTTCTCGGTTCGTGGGAGCTGCTCTGGGTTGCCTACAAGCCGATTTATGACGCCCGGGAATCATCCTTGGAGCCGCCCATGTGGCAGCAGTGCCATTATGAAGTAATGCAAACTCTACCAGGGCTTGCGATGGCGTTCTTTCAAGCGGTCGTGATCGGGGCGATTGCCGTCGCACTTGCGACACGACTCCCTTTGATCGCGAATTTCACGATCTGTTTTGCGATCTATCTGCTCGGTCACTTGACCCCGACGATTGTCGCGTCGGCGGAGGGAGGATTGCCTTTGGTCGAGTTCTTCTCGCAGTTGATTTCTGCAATTGTCCCGAACTTGAACCTATTCTCCATGGAAGCGGCCATCGATTCGGATGTGACGGTACCGTGGACGGTTCTCGCGAGCGTGCTCGTGTACACGCTCCTTTATTTCCTCCTGGCAACAGTGCTAGGCTTGTTGCTCTTCGAGGATCGCGATCTGGCCTGATGAAGAACTTGGTCGTTTGCTATCCGACTGAGGATAGGCATCTGAAGGCGATTTCCGAAGCAGCACCTGGCTACAGAATTCTGACTGCTAGCCAAGAAACGATTCCGGATGCGATCTGCGAAGCCGATTTGTTCGTCGGTCACGCCAAGGTTCCCGTCGATTGGGATAGGGTAGTCGCGCTGGGACGATTGCAATTTATTCAGTCCTCTGCTGCGGGGCTCGATCATTGTCTGGCCCCCTCAGTGATCGAATCGCCGATCGTCGTCTGCAGTGCATCGGGATTGTTTGCCGACCAAGTTGCTGAGCAAACACTGGCTTTGTTGCTCGGATTGTTGCGGGGGATACCGATTTTTTATCGCCAACAGCAACGGCACGAATTTATTCGCCGCCCTACCGATGATCTCCATGGAAAAAGAGTTGGCATCGTAGGTTTGGGTGGCAACGGCCGAAGGCTCGCACAGATACTCGCCCCTTACCGCGTTGAGATCCGTGCAACCGACTATTTCCCAGAGCATCGACCGGGATGCGTTTCCGCCTTGTGGCCCCACACCGATCTGCATCGACTTGCCGCCTGGTCGCAGATCTTGATCCTGACCCTTCCGCTCAACCAACAAACTCACGGTTCAGTAAACATGGAGGTTTTTGAATCGATGGAGCGAGGTGGGTATTTGATCAATGTTGCTCGCGGGCAATGTGTTCACGAACCGGATCTGATCGAGGCGTTGGAAAGTGGCCAGTTGCGAGGCGCGGGGTTGGACGTGACCGCTACGGAACCGTTGCCAGCCGACAGTCCCCTTTATGACATGCCGCAGGTATTGATCACCCCCCATGTTGGAGCGCAGTCGGGGCCCCGGTATGACGACTCGACGCGTCTTATTTGCACCAATTTACGCAGATATCTAACCGGGCAGCCCCTTTTCAACTTGGTGGACAAACGCCTCGGTTTTCCCCATCCGAGCGTTCTTTATTCTGCTACAGCCATGGCCGACGGAACCTGCTAAACTAACGTTCTCTTGTGACTAATCGTTCCTCCCGGGAGTTGCATAACGATGCGTTGGCAAAGAACTCTATTTTCCTGTTCGATTGCTTGCTGCTTTTTGAGCAGCCAATTTTTCTTGGCAGTGACCTCGGCAGAGGAGCCGGACGTAGGATCCGCACCTGCGACATCATCGCTGGCTCGGTTGCTTGGATCGATTCAACTGACCGACCCGGACTTTCAGTGGAAGGGGGAGTTGGCACTACCGATCGATGGCAAGGCGCAGTCGGTTCGATTTGATTTGCGTCGTCACTCTAGCACTGCATTTGATCTGCAAGCCGAGCATCCCGAATACGCGGTCCAGATTATCCGTCGCGATGATGTAACGGTGTTGGTCTTGCCTAAGCATCGCAAAGCATTTTGGGGTTCGGGCGCAACCGATGCGAAGGATCATTTGGAGTCCACCGATCTAGGCAAGCGTATTGTTAGGCCGACGACAACGGTTGCCGTTCCTTTCGATTTGGTTGGCAAGCTGGACGCGAATTCGCTTTTCGAGGTCCTTAAGTCAACCGGTGTGCTCGAGGCCGCGTCCAATCTTCAGCGATGGCAGATTGGGAAGGACACGACCGTGTCATTTACTTCGGTGAACGCGGATAGCAAAAACGGATCCGGCGCATCCGACTTGATTCAAATCGAGGGAGCGGATATTCGGGGGCAAGTGAATTTTACGTCGACTGTTGCCGACCCGTTTCCGCGAAGCGAAGGAACATCGACCGATGATTGGCTAAAGCTTCACTGGGGCGATTTCGAGTTGCAGCAACTAGACCGTGCGGAGTTAGAGCGAACGGTTGTAAGAGGTGCGAGGCGGGCTTTGGAAGTGCTGTCGCCATCGGAACGATTGACCAATCCAGTTGGAAAGAATCGAACGGTCGAGAACGGTGAACTGCGATGGATCGATGGCCATCGAGTCGCACTGTTGCAAGGAACACCCGAGGAAATCGGAGCGGCCCATGCCACGCTGCTAAAGACTGAGGCTATCCGTTGCGTCGACTCGGTGTTGTATGGATTCGGCTTTGCGCAGACCATCAGCACTGGGCGATGGTTCCGAGAGGACCTCGATCGCGCGTATGAGAAACTGAAGCCCTATATCCCAGAGAGGCATATCAGCGAAACGCGTGCACTGGCTCGCGGCATTGAAATGGACGAGCACTTGATCGAGGTACTCAATGTGTTTCCAGAGTTGTTCCACTGCTCGGGCTTCGCGCTGTTTGGATCTGCGACCGAGGGTGGCAAGCTCTATCATGGTCGCGTCTTGGACTACATGACGACGATCGGTTTGCAGGATGCGGCCACGACGTTCATTGTTGCACCGAAAGGGCAGATCCCGTTTGTCAACGTCGGTTACGCAGGCTTCACCGGGAGCGTCAGTGGCATGAATGCGGAACGCGTTTCTCTCGGCGAAATGGGTGGTCGAGGCGAAGGAAAATGGGATGGCGTGCCCATGGCGACGTTGATGCGCCGAGCTCTCGAGGAGTGCGATTCTCTCGATAAAGTCAAAAAACTTTGGAGCGAAAGCCCGCGCACCTGTGAGTACTTCTACGTCTTTGCGGATGGCGAAGAAAAATCAGCTGTTGCTGTTTCGGCAACTCCAGAATCGTGCGATTTCCTCGTGCCTGGACAATCTCATGACCTCTTGGGTGAAGGGATTCCAGATGCGGTTGTCCTGTCCGCTGGTTCTCGACTGGATGAGTTGCGAAAGCGAGTCAAGGAAGGTCATGGTCGTATCAATGCGGAGCAGAGCATGCAGCTCATGTGCCGCCCGGTCGCGATGACCTCCAACCTCCACAACGTGCTGTTCGTACCCGAGGATGGGGTTCTGTACATTGCGAATGCCAGCCACTCTCAACCGGCGGCCGATCGCCCCTACCTCCGCCTTGATCTACTGGAACTCGTCAAAGAGATTTCCAGCAAAGACAAACGAGTCACCAGCAAATCCGACTCGTGGCCTGCGACCGACTCTTTGTGCCTGGAACTTGATAAAGAAACTTCTGCCGATGCGCGTCAATGCTTGAGCGACCTGGCATGGACACCCGGTGCGTTCGATGTTGCTTTGGAGCAGGCAGCCGATGGGTTGCGCTCGCAGGGATGCGATGCGATCGTTCGTTTTCCTTCTCCGATCGATACCGGAGATCCGGTGAATGATTTAGCAGCGATGGAATGGTATCGCGCCGAGGTGGATGGAAAGCCAGTCACCGACCGTCCCTGCCCGGCCGTAGTCGTTGTTCACGAATCGGGTAAGGGAATGACTGTAGGGAGAATGATCGCGCGCGGTCTGAGCAAGCAGGGAGTCCATGCCTTGATGTTGCAGCTGCCAACTTACGGACTTCGTCGAAGCCGGTCGGACTCGGCTCAGTCCGGGGAAACGATGATCCTGGCGCTCAAGCAGGGGATCAGCGATACGCGCCGTGCTTTTGATGCCGTTCGGGTTTTGCCGGGAGTCGATCCGCAACGCGTCGGGCTTCAAGGAACCAGTTTGGGCGGGTTCGTTGTGGCTACGGTTTCTGGAATCGATTCGGCCTATCATCGCTCCGTCATTTTGCTCGCCGGTGGGGATCTCTATTCGGTCCTTAAGAACGGAGATCGAGATGCTTCCAAGACGCGTGATGAGTTGAAAAAGCGTGGGCTGACGCTCGAATCAATCCGGGGAATCCTCTATTCGATTGAGCCTCTTCGCCTCGCACATCGAGTGGCACCCTCGAAGACTTGGTTGTACTCGGGTACGCACGATACCGTGGTGCCGCCAGCCAGCTCGAAGGCGTTCGTCGATGCTGCGAAGCTGCCCGCGGAACAGCATATCGAAATGCCTGCGGATCATTACTCGGGAGTGGTGTTCTTGCCCGGAGTCATTCGCAAAATCGCAGACGTTGTATCCGAAGGCTAGGGCTAGCAACCATTTCGATGCGAAAGCGACTTGACCAGATACGTTTTATCACGCTAATTTGATCGGTTCGTGTACCGCGAAAAACGGTGCACGAACCATGACATCTAAAGTCTTTCAGCACTTACAGTCCACATATCAGGGGAAAAAAAGCGGTGACGATTACTCGAGTTGGAACCAGTGAAAAGTACGCAAGTGGTTGGGAAAATATTTTCGGGGGCAAGAAATCGAAGTCGGCAAAGGCAACTTCTTCGACAGGGGCCGCATCCAAGACCAAGGCCGTGAAGAAGGCGTCCAAGAGCGCCAGCCCGAAGCCAGCTGCGAAGAAGATCGCCAAGAAAGTGACGGCAAAAAAAGCTGCGAAGAAGAAGAGATGATTTCAAATCTTTGGACGGCTGGTTCGATCGTAGCGATTGCTTGTGCAGTGACTCTTCCTTGCACTGCTCAGGAATCATCGCTTGCTCCCACAGAAGCTTCGTCGATGGTATCGCTCTTCGATGGCAAGAGCTTGGGTGGATGGAGCGGCGACGATCGGCTTTGGTCGGTGCGCGATGGTGTGATTCGGGGCGAGACCACCGACGAAAATCCGGCATCGGGCAATACCTTTCTCATTTGGAAAGGTGGCGTGCTCAAGGACTTCGAGCTTCGACTATCGTTTCGTTGCAACGCGACCAATAACTCTGGCATTCAGTATCGCTCGAAACACATCACTGATGGTTCAGCGAAGAATGCTTGGGTAGTTCGCGGTTATCAGCATGAGATCCGCAATGAGTCGAAGTTCCCGAACGTCTCGGGTTTTATCTATGACGAAGGGGGAAAGCGAGGGCGGTTGTGCCTCGTCGGTGAAAAAGCTGAGTGGACTGAGAGTGGCAAGCAGGTTTCGGAATCATTTCTGGATGAGAAGGAATTTCAAAAGCTTTTCCGACTTGACGGCTGGAATGATATCGTGATTATCGCGAAAGGAAACCGAATGACTCATTACCTCAACGATCGTCTCGTCTTGGACTTTACCGACTCGGATCCCAAGCTCAGCCTGGCTGAGGGAGTGCTTGCTCTGCAATTGCATGCTGGCAAACCGATGTGGGTAGAGTACCGCAACATTCGTTTGCGATCGATTGATTAGTCGATTCCTGCTTCGCGATGTTTAGTCCCGAGATCGCATGGTTTGCTTGGGATTGCAACGACCAGATTCCGAATGTGAGGAGGAACACTGCCGTTGAGATGGGCAGGGCGTATCGGTACCACGGGTGAATGGGTGCGTTCGATTTCCCGGACGCTTGAGATGAGCGAGAACGTTCGGGGTGGGATGTGCTCGCTTGCTTGAAGGGAACCGAATGTGCGTAATCCAACGCGGATGGATCTGCAGCATTCTGGGCTTGATGGTACTGGGCTTGGCAGCGCGATGTTCCATTCGAGTACCCGGCGCACTCTAGAAAGTAGCCTGCAACCAAGATCGCAGACGCAACGCACAGCAGTTCTGTCGTTGCGGAGAGTGACTTGGATTTTGGCTGCGAGGGGTTCATGAGATTCCTGCAATGATTGCGAGTAAGGAACTAATCACCCACAAATGCATTAGCTGTGCCGTTCCACTCGGCGGGGGATTAGCACCTTAGGACAGTTGACGCAAATCCATTGGCGGCTTATCTTTACGAGTCAAGCAGCGCGGTTTCACTCGGTTTTCGAATGGAACGCTTGTGGCGAAACAGCAACGCATGTGATTGCGAGGATGTTTCCAAACAACAACGGAGCGTTGCTTTCGTGCATCATCGCAGCCCGGATATCAAACGGTCTGCTTCGTCCATGAAACTTTCCAGAATCTTGCTCATCCAATCCATCGGGGGCGATCCATGAAATCAGACAAGTTTTTCCTAGGGGCAGCGATTGCGATTTTCTGTTCTCTCGGGTCCCAAGGAATCGCCCAGCAATCGGGCACAGCGACCGGCGTTAAGGAACCAGTCGCCGTTCCTTCCCAAAACGGAGCAGGTGGACTGTCTCCAGCTGAAGCCGAGGCCGCCGCTGCCGGCAAGAAACTCATCGAAGCCTTCAATCAAGGGAATGCATCTCTTGTCGTTGATATGTTCTTGCCTGATGCCGAATTGATCGATGAAGCGGGTACCGTCCATCTGGGCAAGGAAGAAATCTCGGCCTTGGTCAAATCCTTTTTCGAAAAGTTCCCTGGAGTTCAAACCGCGTCGCAGGTTGAATCGATTCGCTTGGTCGCAGGACTCGCGCTGGTCGACGGCAGTCGAACGATGATGGACAAAGAGGGCAAGAGCTTCAGTCTGGTGCGTTATGCTTCGATTTGGAAGAAAACGGATGCTGGTTACAAGATTGTTTCCTTGAGAGATATCGCCGAACCTGTACCCCCCACCCCGAAGGAAGCTCTAGAAACCATTTCTTGGCTCGTCGGCTCATGGATGAACGAAGGGACTGATGGGAAGGTGGAAATGGATTATCGTTGGGCCGAAGATGGAAACTTTATCGTCGGCGACTTGTTGGTCAGTTCGGCAGATGGAAGTCAAGTGATGAAGAGCTTCCAGCGAATTGCTTGGGATGCTGCTCAAGGAACCTTCCGGTCGTGGACGTTCGATTCCGACGGCGGATGGGGCGAATCTCTATGGTCCCCCTCGGATCAAGGATGGATTCTGGAATCCAAAGCCTTTACCCCATCGGGTGCACAAGGTTCCGTACGCGTTGCCATAACGCAGGAAACCGAAGATCGATTCAAGATTCAAGGAACCAACCGGCTTTCCAACGGAGTTACTGAACCGGACTACGAACAGATTGTTGTTCGAAAAGCACCATCGGCTGGAAAGTAACGCTACTCGCGGTAGCCAAGCAAGTATATGGTTGGACTAACCAACCGCAGGAAACTAAGTCTCTTCATTCCCAATGGGATCGTTTGACATGGCAGCGAAATGGACGGTTACAGCAATTCGGAGCATGAAGACCCCCGCAATTTTGATTGTGATTGGGGTCGTTGTCGTCAGTACGCACAGTGACGCTGACGCGTTTCAGCGCGGCGGTCGTGGTGGCGGCGGCGGCAGGCCTTCGATGGGCGGAGGTGGTATGGGGGGAGCCAGACCGAGCATGGGTGGAGGTGGCATGGGGGGCGCACGACCCAGCATGCCTCAATCGCGGCCTATGCCGCAAGCACGACCGATGCCGCAATCGCGGCCCGCTGCAATGCCCCAAATGCCGCAGTCCCGACCGTCGTTTGGCAATGCATCTCGGCCGAGCACGCCGAATATCTCGAGACCCAATATCCCGTCGGGCCAAATGCCTAATGTCGGAGCTAACCGTCCCGCCCCCCAGACTCGTCCAACTCCAGGTATTCAGCAACGACCTGATATGGGAATGAATCGCCCGTCACTAGGGATGGGCGGAACCAATAAGCTTCCTCCGGCTTCGATGCCAAACGGAGGCTTCGGTCAAACAAGCAATCGTCCCGCTCCGGGTAATTTGGGTGCAACGAACCCCGGCAATCGACCCAACTTGCAACTACCGAACATGCCGTCCGCCAATCGACCTCGTCCACTTCCCGGCGACAGTGGAATTGCAACCAAACCCGCACCTGGATTCAATCGCCCCAACGGTGGTGGAAATGGGCTAGGGGGTGGCCTGGGTGGTGGAAATATTGCCGGCGGTGGTAATCGTCCTAGCTTAGGTGGCTCCAATCGGCCGACAACGCTTCCTGGCACAGTGCCGGGCGGTGGCGGCAATCGTCCATCTATCGGTGGCCAGAGACCTCAACCACTCCCCGGAAACATTGGTGGCGGTGGCACCGGTAATCGGCCTGACTTCGGTAACCGACCCACGACCAAGCCTGCTCCACCGGTGATTGGAGGCAATCGCCCCAATCGCCCTGGCAACGGCGGTCAAGGAACATTCCCCGGTTTGAACAATCGCCCCATCAACGGCGGAAGCGGTAACTGGGGCACTGGTGGTAATTGGGGAGGTGGCAACTGGAATGGTGGGAACGGGAATGGTGGGAACAATTGGAATCGTCCCGATTGGAACCGACCAGGCAACGGAAACAACAACTGGGGAACCGGCAACGGCAATTGGGGTAACAACAACAACTTCAACAACATCAATATCAATAACAACAACTGGTCGAACAACATCTACAACCGTCCAGCATGGGATCGACCGGGCGGGAACAACTGGGGGAACCAATGGGGGAACGGCAACTGGCAGAACGGCAACTGGCAGAACTCGTGGCATAACAATTGCATCAATCCGCATTATCACGGTTGGTACAACGGTTGTTGGCACGGTTACTGGGGAAGCTCTTGGTACTCCCCGGTGGTTTGGGGTGCCGTAGGTTGGGGTTTGGGTTCTTGGACCAACTCGGTTTGGAATAGCACTGCGTTCGTGAATCCGTACTATGCAACCCCTGCGGTAGGAACCGTAGCTTCGGTTCCCTACGATTACTCGCAGCCTGTGGTCGTCAACAACTACATCACGGCGGATGCAGACAGCGCTGGCTCCGATGTGACGGCGACAAGTTCTGCAGCACCTCAAGTAACGAACGAGGTGCAGCAATCGTTCTCCGACTTTGATGCAGGCTTGGAAGCTTTCAAGAGCGGAAATTACTCGGCAGCCGTCCAGTCATTTGATGCAGCATTACGCAAGAATGGAGGCGATCCTGTAGTGCATGAGGTTCGCGCCCTAGCTCTCTTTGCGACGGGTGACTACAGCGGTGCCGCAGTCGCACTCAATTCCTTGTTGGCCTCAGCCCCCGGAATGGATTGGACGACGCTCAGCAGTCTGTACGGCGATACCGACAAGTACACGGAACAACTTCGCGCCTTGGAATCCTATTGCAAAGCGAACCCGAAAAATCCGGCTTCCGCATTCGTACTCGCTTACCATTATTTGGTAATCGGCTCCAAGGATTCCGCGATCCGTGCACTGAAGGTCGTAGTGGAGAATCAACCCAAGGATGCGGTTGCCAAGCGGATGCTCGACGCGCTCGAACCGAAGGACACGACAACCACTCCTTCGTCCGAGAAAACGTCCCCCGCAACGGAGGATATTCCGAAGCCACAACCGGAAATCAAACTGATCGGCAAATGGAAAGCGATCAATGGTCCATCAACGATCGATCTGAACATCTCCGAGGAATCAGGCTTTACCTGGGTCGTTATTGAGAACAGCAAGAAAGTCGCAGAACTCACTGGCGATTTGGCGACCAACGGCGATGCCGTGGTTTTCGAAACCAAGGAGCAAGGATCCTTGGGCGGAACGGTCAAAGCGATCAGTTCCGACGAGTGGGTGATGCTACCACCAGGAGTGACTACGGATGACTCAGGCATTCGTTTCAAGCGAATCCCGTAATTCGAGTCGGTGAATCGCTTCAGTGATCCTGATTTATGGACTGCCGAGTTAGTTTAACTCACTAACTCTGCAGGGCTGGATCGGTTAGACCATTCTCCGCGAACCCTCTCATCCTTAACAGGCACGAGTCGCATCGTTCGCAAGGTTGTCCCTCCGCACTTGGGTCATAGCAGGACAGTGTTTGCGAATAGTCGACCCCAAGGTCGAGCCCACGCCGAATGATTTGCGCCTTGGTCATATGAATCAACGGGGCATGGATCCTGAGGCGACTTCCGCTTACCGCCCGTTTCGTTGCGAGATTAGCCACTGTCTCGAAGGCATCGATGTATTCAGGCCGACAATCGGGATAGCCGCTGTAATCGAGAGCATTGACCCCTACATACATGTCATTCGCTTCCAAGACCTCGGCCCACGCAAGTGCATAAGCCAGGAACACGGTGTTGCGAGCCGGAACATAGGTGATCGGGATGTCGCTTCCGATTTCATCGGCCGACTGATGTTTAGGAACGGCTAACGATCGATCGGTCAGGGCGCTGCCACCGAATCCACCGAGATCCAAGTTCACGATCGCGTGTTTGGCGACACCTGCGTTTGTTGCGATCCTCTTCGCGCGTTGCAACTCAACCTCATGCCGTTGACCGTAACGGAAACTGATCGCGTACGGCACAAATCCCTCAGATTTACAAATGGCTAGGCAGGTCGTGGAATCCAAGCCACCACTGAGCAAGACAACGGCTCTTCTTTCCAAACTCTCGGGTTCCATAGGAAGAGAACCTGTTTAGATTACGGGTAAACAGAATGGCTATCGCTGGCGTATAATCCCTCTCCATGTCCACCATTGAAATGTCCACGATCGAAGTTCACCAGCTCAGCAAATCGTATCGAGTCTATCAGAAGAAAGAAGGGCTCCGAGAGGCGATCCGAGGATTGTTCCACCGCGAGTTTCGGACGGTGGAAGCGGTGCGCGGAATCTCGCTCCGCGTGGAAGCGGGTGAATTCGTAGCTTTCCTCGGTCCCAATGGCGCCGGAAAGACGACCACGCTGAAGCTGCTCTCGGGCGTGATCTCACCCACGTCAGGCCATGCATCGGTCATGGGGTATATCCCATGGCAAAGGAAGCTGGAATATCGGCGTCGGTTCGCATTGGTGATGGGGCAAAAGAACCAGCTCTGGTGGGATCTGCCAGCACAGGAGTCGTTCCGATTGCATCAGCAGATCTATGCGATTCGCAAGGAGGACTTCGATCGCAATTTGGGCGAGCTTACGGAGATGCTCGAGGTGTGTTCCCTGCTCGGCCGTCCAGTTAGGGAGTTGTCTTTGGGGGAACGGATGAAGATGGAGCTGATCGCTGCTCTGTTGCACTCGCCCGAGGTTTTGTTTCTCGACGAACCGACCATCGGGCTGGATGTGATCGCGCAGCGTACCATTCAGCAATTCCTAAAGCGTTATCAGGAAGAACGCAATACTACCATCTTGTTGACGAGCCACTACATGAAGGACGTCGCTGCCTTGTGTCGACGCGTCGTGGTGATTGCGAAAGGGACCATTCAATACGATGGATCATTGACTGGGATTGTCGATGAGTTTTCCAGTTCGAAACTGATCACGCTCGTCTTGGGTGAATCGCGAAACGCGGATGGACTGGAAAGATTCGGCGAACTGGTTCAGGTCGATTTGCCTCGTGTCACACTCAAATGCGGTAAACAACAGGTCTCGCAGATTCTGGCAGCCATCCTGAATCAGTATCCGGTCGAAGATATTGCCGTTGAGGATCCGCCCCTCGAAGAGGTCATCGCTCAATTGTTCCATCGCGTCAGCGCAGGAGAGCCGTGACGCGTGAATCCGATTACTTGGACCGAATTCGTTCGCACTCGTTGGATGATCACCAAGACAGCCCTTGCGGAGCGATTGGCCTATCGAGGCGATTTCGCCCTAGGGACGCTCATGCGATTTCTTCCGGTCGTCACACAGATCTTTCTTTGGTGGGCGATTTTTCAGTCGCTGGATCCGAGCGACCCGAATCAGGCTCGGTTGGCTGGCTACTCGTTTCGCGACATGGTTGCCTACTATCTACTCACGATGGTCGGGAGGGCGTTTTCGAGCATGCCTGGACTCTCTTCGAGCATCGCTGTGAAAGTTCGCGACGGGGAGATCAAGCGTTTTCTGGTTCAACCGATAGATTTATTGACATTTCTGTTTTGGTCGCGTGTGGCACACAAGCTGGCGTACTATGCGATCGCGATTCTTCCTTTCGCTCTCGTCTTCTTTCTATGCCGCGACTTTTTCCATCGAGGAATGCCCGATGCAGCGACCTTTGCGTGTTTCGTCGCCTCACTGATCTTAAGTTTCGTCTTGGGTTTCTACCTCGAGGCGTGCATCGGATTGATCTCGTTCTGGATGCTTGAGATTTCGTCTCTTTTGTTTGTCTATATGCTGTTGCAGTTCTTTTTGTCCGGGCACATGTTTCCTCTTGATCTGTTGCCGCAGCCATTTCAGCAGTTGGTTGGATACTTGCCCATCAAGTATCTCGCCTATTTTCCTGCAGCCGTGTACTTGGGTAAGATTCAGGGGCAAGCGCTCGCCATCGATATGGCGATGCTTGTTGGGTGGACCGCGTTTTTCTTTTTTCTCTCCCGTTGGATATTCTCGCGGGGCGTCAAGCGTTACAGCGGGTTTGGTGGCTGACGGACTTTGAGATGTCCGAACCAATAATGGGTGGTTTTGGCAACAGCGGTAATGACATTCTTGATCTCTTTTTCGATGCGGAATTCGGGGCCAGCGGGAAGAAATAGAATCGAACCTTCGCGCCGAACGAGGATGTTTTCGACGATAATGGCACGCAACATCCACGCTGCCATGCGTTCATCATGGCAACGAACACCGACCCATCCGGGTATGCTCGATTCAAGTGTTGGGAGCCGGCTGGCAAGTTCGATTCCGCGTCTCAGTTCGGCGACTACGAGATCGTACTGAGCCCGTTGTCGCGCGATATCTTCGATCGGGACATTCGCGAGCAACGATCCGCGATGCGGTGGACCGCCAGCCATCGCTAGATCGCAAAACGATGTCCATATCCTATCCCAGGGTACGCTTCCCTCTTCATCGTAAATCAAGGAGGCAGATCCCATGGACGATGGAGCAATCGCGTCGAGGCGACCTGCGTAATCCGTGGGAAGTATCGAATACTGTTGATCGGCTAAGCTCTTTAGGTAAGAGAGCACCGACTGCTCAGCGGGTTGAGGCGAGAACGCGATCGGATGCGCATTGAGAGCTTGAAGATAGCGCCCTATCAGCCAGGTAGCAAGCGTATCGGGGGCTATCCAATTCCAGGCTTTGACCGTTGGACCGCGCTGCACGACCGCGCCCTGAGCCGTTGCACCACCATGTATGGGGAATTCATCGGAGGAAAAAGGGTAGTAGAGACAATCATCGGTCGCGCTCGCGGTGTGGGTTTGGATGCGACGATCACCGCGAATGCGGCACTTGGATTGTCCTTCGACCCAATAGGCGATAGCCGCGAGGTGATCGATCGTTTGAGTATCTGCGGAGGGAGGGGGGATCAATTCCACGTGGCTTGTGTCCCCATGAGAGGATACTCCATTTCGGATCCATGTCCCGACTTCAGTTGCCGATGGTGGTTTAGCAAGAAATACTGTCGTGGACGATGGGACGCCTGCAAACCACAGACCCGACCAAATGTCGAACCGCGATGGCTCGAACAGGGTGAATGGCACGACCACAATCCGGTTGGGCGATGCATGGGTGGCTATCCATGCCTTCACGGTTTCGCGGTCACCGTACCAGTGGATGGAAAGCACCGATTCCAACCGCGACTCAAGATCGGAAATAGCTTTCTCCCAGAGTTCTGGGGAAACAAACGGCCCGTTCGGGCCGCAGAAAATCAGGATCAAGTCGTGTTGAGTGTGGCTCATAGGTTGTCAGGATCTATACGAACTTGATTTTATCCGCCGTGCGTACGCATATCAGGGGGCAAAGCGGGTGGGAATGTGCGATCTGTAGGAAAAGGAAGGGCGAAAGATTTCCTCTAAAGCACTGAATTCTCTTTTTTTTCCGTCGAGGCAGTAAATCTGACCTACCTTTTCCATGGAGTGACGTTGCTCACGAAACTTCAGACAATACCGACGGGGGCATTGAGACAAAATGATCTCTACGTGGCAGCTCAAGAGACAAGCAGAAGATTACCTCGGCCAACTGGAACTCTTGTTGGTAAAGCGGATTCGAGTGGATGACGACGAGGCACCCCTCCGTGCGAACCAAGCCGCAGGGGATGACCTTTCGGATCTCTCGCGAGAGATCAACGAAGAACTCGAAAGAATCGAATCGTTGGTGAAAGAGTACAGCGTTCCCAGTTAAAGGGGAGTGTCCTTCTACTGCATCAGCGAGTAGAGGATGAGATTCATGCCGATGCGAAACGCATCTTCGCGAGTGTAGCCTTTGCATTGCAGCGAATGTTTGCTTTCAAGGGCACAGCTCAAATCGTTGGGGGAGAATAGAACCACTATTCTGCCGTTCAATTCCAAAGCTTCAATCTCGGCTGGCCCTTCGCGACGTGCCGCTTGCACGTCGTTTCCGCCCGATGATGGATCGATCAGTGCGACATTGCGTAGATCAAAGCCTCCCGGTCCCTCCTTGAGCATCAGGGGATGATCAGGGGGAATTGTGCGCCAGATGGCATCTGGGAGAGCGCGACTGAACTCTCGCCGAACGGAATTAGAGAAATCCTCGGCTCCGCAAATCGCGTCACCCAGAACAGTCCCGCCGTTCTCAATGTGCCGACGAATCCCTTTCAACTCATCCTCAGAGAACACGAATTTACTTCGCCCGTGAATGTAGGCGATTGGATATTTATCCAGTTCGGGACTGTTAGCTGCGAGCTTGGGGGTCTTTGGTTCGACCATCGCCTTGGTTTCGCGACGATAGAGTTCCAAGAGATTTGAAAGGGATCGAGGGGTTTCATCTCCGCCTCCGCTGTGCATGATTTTCGCGATGGCGAGCGAGCCCCTCTCGAGCGACTGGCGATCGAGATCGGCCTGCACGATCTGCACCGCCTCGAGTTTGTCCTTGAGTTCCCGTCCGGTTGCATAGGCAACAACATTGAGACCGATCTTCACTGCGTTATCGAGTTGATCTTTGACTTTCTTGGGGTAGTTAGGCTTTGCGCCGTAGGGTTTGCTCAACTCCCAGCGGCAGGACAGGCTCGACGGACTGAGCACCACGCTTGTCCGGCAACAGGCTTCCAGACCATAGAGCCAGAAACCCTCTGGGAGAGCTTCAGGATTGAGTCTCGCTTCGGCTGACCAGATTGGATGGGTGGGTGGAAGTTTTTGAAGAGGCTTATCGAAGATCAGCTCCATTTCCCTTCGAAAGGATTCCTCAAATGCGTTTCCCCGACATCCATCGCCATTGCATGCTTCTGCGAAAATGAAGCCGCCCTGGTCGACATAATCCTTGAGCAACCGTCGATGTTGGGGCGTTAACACAAATTCGTCGGCACCGCTGATAAAGAGGACTGGAGTTTCCAACAGATCCGGAAGGGTAGCGCGTTGTATGCGGAGGGACTGCCACGCTAGGTCACGTTTCCAGGCCAGTTCAATATGCCCAGTCAGGTGTTGAACGGACCTTCGGTGACGATTCCAGTCGTTGCTGTTTGGATTGACTCCGTGCTGAAGATGTCCGATGACCACCTGCCTTTTCCCCTTCGAGAGAAACAGGAGTGCCATCGCGGTCGCCGCGACCTCCGTTTCGGCGCTGACACCCCTAATCTTGCCTCCCACGGAATCACGTCTTCGCAGAATGGCGTCGGCTCCTTCGCGATACCAATCGTGATTGCCGATGAAGCGTTGGCCGGTCATTCGTCCTACTCGTTCGAGAGCATACATGTAGTACATGTACCACTCGCGGTGTCCGGGGTTATCATTCACCGAGAAGTTATCCGCCAACCATTCGATGGAGACGGACGGGTCGTAGTTACGTTTCTCGCGACCGCTGCCGCAACAGACGATTTGCTCTCCGTTTACGGTGGCATCCATGCTGTCTAGTGCATCCTCGAGAATCACCATCGAGGCGATTCCTGCGCAGGTCATGCTTCCTTTAGCCGCGCGATCTCCGCGGTAGCCCCATGTACCTCCAGGCAGCATCTGAGTCATCCAGTAGCTTTTTGCACGCTGAAGTGTGTCTGCTGGGATATCGACCCCTATTTTACTCGCCTCCCAGAATGCCAGGACAGCGAATTGCGAATTGGATTCGTCGGACATCCCGCTTGTTTGCTCATACGACCAACCACCATCGGATCGCTGCTGAGCTTTCACGAGCCATGCGATGTTGCGTTCGATCAAGTCGCGATCTCTGCCGGGTTGGCACGCGCACATCACCATGCACTGCAAGGAAGCTTCGTAAACCTTTTCCGGTTTCTTGCGACGAATGTATTCCATCGCGCGTGCTATCTCGGGATCGTTGGGACTACGTCCGGAACTGAGGAGGGCCAGTACGATCAGACTGGTAAGGCCAGCCCCCTGGTCTTCATGTCCCTGCCATGCTCCGTCTCGCTCCGCTTTCTTTCGAATTTGCGTACGGCGAAAATAATTTGCGAATTGATCAATGGCCTCTTGAACGGCCTGAGGAGTGACTCCCTGTCCAAAGCAATTCGCAGAAAATTCAGCGAAAATAAACACCGTCATTAAGGTTACCCTCAGAACACGGCGGTAGCCGCAGACTGTGGTTTTTCGCTGCGTCATTTCCTGTACCTAGTCCCCGTACTCGGTCCCCGTACTCGCCGGATGTGAAAAACGGTTTTCCATGCATCGACTCCTTCGCTTCCTATGGTAATGCCTAGCCGAAACTTGGTAAACTCGGCCGTCGGGATGATTCCGTCAACTGCAAACCAAGCAAACAAAGAAGTGTTAGACACTCCTATTCACCAATATCCGCGTCGCGCCTTGATCACCGCGATCTTAGTATTGTCCGGCCTGTTTATTCTCACCTTTGGCGTCATGCCATGGGACGTCACGCTGTCGACCACGGCGTTGAGATGGAAAATGCCTGGCGATTTGCGTCGGTTGATGCAGTTCGGTGAAGCATTCGCGCACACGTTGGGCTGTCTTGTCATCTTGGGTTCGCTGGTTTGGATCGACGTCAAGAACCGGGCCAAGCTGTGGCGCGTGATTGCCTTCGTGATGATTTGCGCAGCAACCGCTAATGCCACGAAATACGTTATTCCACGTACTCGCCCATATGTTTATGAAGAGGTTTTCCCAAAAACGACTTGGGAAACGTTTGGTAGCCCGCTGACGAAGTCGTGGTTCGACGAGACCGTTCGGAGTTTTCCGTCAGGCCACTCGGCGACCGCTGTTGCTATGGCAATCGGATTGTCCTATGCCTATCCGCGAGGTCGCTGGCTGTTCATGTCTCTAGCACTCTTAGCGATCGCCCAGCGACTGTTTTCAGCTGCGCATTACGCATCGGATCTGGTGGCTGGTGTAACGATCTCGTGCGCGTTGACTTTTTCATGGATTTGGCTTGCAAGCCGCAAACATCAGCACAAACCCATCGGTGCAACTCCCCCTGGCGACGCTTCATCGTAGGCTTCGGGACGATTCGGAAAACGGTGATTGTGCCCTTCTGCCGTGGCCTCGGACTTGTGTTACAATTTGGCGATCCAGAACCCTCATCCGGTCCTGGCGCCTACACGCACGCTGAATCCCGCCTTGCTGAACAAGCCAATGCTTAGCAATTCGAAATAGCAGAACAGACTAGTAGTAACTTGGAAAACTAGAGGGCACGCATCCTATGTCCGACGAA
>JAGWWZ010000075.1 GCA_018970165.1 Planctomycetota bacterium
TGGGGAATTCCCAGTAAATCGTATAATGGTCGGTACGTGGGGAGGATTGAGAGCCCCCAAACTTGATGGACCGACCCCCGAAATGTTTTCAGCATGACTTCGCAACCCATCGTATCATTCGAGAACGCTACCCCCCCCTTTTGGATCGGGATTGATGTAGGAGGAACCAGCATCAAGCTTGGGCTGGTAGATGACCAGGGAAGCACCCTTGGCTTCGTCTCGATACCAACGGAGGAGCCCAAGGGGCCCGCCGATGCCATGCAAAGAGCCTCCTCTGCGGCAAAAGCCCTCTGTGTCAAAGCCGGTGTCCCTCTAACACGAATTGAGCGAGTTGGCCTCGGAACGCCCGGTAGCCAAGACATTCCTAAAGGGATGCTGATCGCCCCACCGAATCATCCTCATTGGCACAATTTCCCAATTGTTCGATGCCTTGAAGAGCAGATCGGAATCAATGTCTCGTACGCTAACGATGCCAACGCCGCAGCCTTCGGCGAGTTTTGGGTCGGCACAGGCCGTGTTCATAGCAGTATGATCTTGCTGACGCTTGGTACCGGAGTGGGAGGGGGTATCATCATCAATAATCATCTGGTGGTGGGCCATAACAGCTTCGGTGGCGAATGCGGACACATCGTCATTGACCCGTCACCGGACGCACGATTGTGTGCTTGGGGCGGTGGACGCGGTCACTTGGAAGCCTATGCGAGTGCCACCGCCGTTGCACTGCGAGCTCGCGAACAACTAGCAGCTGGCGCCGTCAGCAGCCTTTCCGGCGAGGCCAACTCCGTTACCGCGAAACGAATCTACGAAGCCGCGATGGCCGGAGATGCATGGAGCATGAAAATCATCGAGGAAACGGCTGACTACCTCGCGGTAGGAATTACAACCATGGTTCATATGATCGATCCAGGTCTGGTTGTACTGGGGGGCGCGATGAACTTTGGAGGAGCGAATTCTCCGGTAGGCCGCCACTTTCTCGACCGGATCCTGCAGTCATTTCGAAATCGAAGCTTCGATTACGTCGAACATGGGACTACGATTGAATTTGCCTCACTCGGCAGCGACGCTGGATACTTGGGTGCTGCAGGCATCGCCAGGATGGAATACCAACAAAAACAATGAATGCCAAAGAAACCAAGAATCAAGCTGACATACCGCAGGAACGCATCCGCAATTTCTGCATCATCGCCCACATCGATCACGGTAAAAGCACCCTCGCCGATCGACTGCTGGAAAGGACCGGTACGGTCGAAACGCGTCGTATGAAGGAACAGCTTCTCGATGCGATGGACTTGGAACGCGAACGAGGAATCACTATCAAAGCCAAGGCGGTGTCGCTGCTTCATTGGCACAACGGCCTTCTCTACGAACTCAATCTGATCGATACCCCGGGCCACGTCGACTTCCAATACGAAGTATCGCGGTCGCTGACCTGCTGCGAAGGCGCACTACTGCTGGTCGATGCTTTCCAAGGTGTCGAAGCGCAGACGGTCGCAAATGCCTACTCGGCCATGGACCACGATCTGAAAATCATTCCGGTGATCAATAAAGTCGACCTGATGCACGCGCGGGTCGATGAAGTGACCAAAGAAATGGAACAAGTCCTCGGCATCGATCCGGACGAGATCGTCAAATGCTCAGGAAAAGCTGGCATCGGCATCGACGAACTTCTCACCGCTATCATCGAACGCATCCCTCCCCCCAAAGGAGACTCAAAGGACTCACTGCAGGCCATGGTGTTCGATTCCCACTACGACGATTACCGAGGCGCTATCACCTACGTGCGGCTGATGTCCGGTGAAGTCAAACGAGGCGATAAAGTTCGCTTTTATCGCGCTGGTGCGAATTACGAAGTACTCGAGCTGGGTCAATTCGTGCCTGAACGCAAGCCGGTAGACAAACTGCGCACCGGGGAAGTCGGCTACCTGATCTGCAATATCAAGTCCCTCAAAGATGTTCGTATCGGCGATACGGTTGTCCATACCAACGACGAGCGAGTTCAACCTCTCGAAGGCTACCAGCCTCCCAAGCGCATGGTCTACTGCGGACTCTATCCAAGCGACGGTCAAGACTTTTCGGAACTGCGCGATGCGCTCGAGAAACTCTCTATCAACGATCCTTCGTTCGAATTCGCTCCCGAAACGAGCGAAGCGCTAGGCTTCGGGTTCCGCTGCGGATTCCTCGGTCTGCTCCACATGGAGATCATCCAACAGCGGCTCGAGAACGAATGCGATATCGATTTGGTTCAAACCGCGCCGAATGTCACCTACGAAATCATCACACGAAACGGTGAGAAACGGGAAATCCATCGCCCACAAGAAGTTCCAGACTCAGGGGATATTCAAGAGTTTCGACAGCCGATCGTTCGAGTCAATTTTGTTCTGCCGACCGAGTACATCGGTGTGGTGATGAAATTGTGCCAGGATCGACGCGGGATCCTACGTGGCAACGAGTACCTTTCCGCAACCCGAGCCTTGGTCTCTTATGATCTGCCCCTCGCTGAGGTCATCTATGACCTGCACGACAAGCTCAAGAGCGCCACACGCGGTTACGGCACGATGGATTATGAAATCATCGGCTACGAAGAAGCTGACCTGGTCCGAATGGATATTCTTGTCAATGGAAAGCGAGTCGACGCATTGAGCATCATCTGCGATCGCCGAGATTCCGATCGACGCGGCCGAGCTGTCGTGAAGAAACTCAAGGAGGAGATCGATCGTCACATGTTCGAGGTCGCAGTCCAGGCAGCAATCGGTTCGCGCGTCATCGCACGTGAAACCGTTCCTGCTATGCGGAAAAACGTGACCGCAAAATGCTACGGCGGCGACATCACACGAAAACGAAAACTATGGGCCAAACAACGCGAAGGCAAGAAGCGAATGAAGTCCATCGGTTCGGTCGATATACCTCAGAAAGCCTTCATGGCCGTTCTCGATACCGGGTCCGATAGCAAATAAGCAGTAGTCCATTCAGGGAGGGCTGGTCATGGTTCGCGAACGCAAGTTGACTGCACGCCAATCCGACTCGTCGGATGACGATCTTGGCGACGATCCCACGCTGGAACCGACCGTGGAACCCAAGGCTGTCGCAGGTGATCCCAGCGGACCAGGCGAAAACGACTCCGTTCTGCGCCCTCGACGCATCGCGGATATGGTCGGACAACGTGAGGTCATGGAGGTCCTGCAAATCGCCATCGACGCGGCGAAGAAACGGAAGGAACCCCTCGGTCATATCTTGCTCGACGGGCCGCCCGGACTTGGCAAAACCACATTCGCAGTCTGCATCCCGCGCGAACTCGGGGTCAAAGTAGACATGGCAAGCGGTCCAAGCCTCAAAGCACCCAAAGAGATCATTCCCTATCTGACCAACCTCGAGCACGGTTCGGTTCTGTTCATCGATGAGATTCACCGTTTGCCCAAGCCGGTCGAAGAGTTTCTCTACACCGCTATGGAAGATTTCCGGATCGATATCGTGCTCGGTGAAGGGGTAAACGCTCGGACTCTGAATCTCAAACTCCATCCGTTCACACTGATCGGCGCCACCACTCGCGCGGGAATGCTCAGTTCTCCCCTGCGCGATCGGTTCCATATCCGTCAGCATCTCGGATACTACAACATCGACGATCTTGTGGAGATCCTAGGCCGAAATGCTCGGAAACTGAACGTGGAATTGACCAAGGATGCAGCGCAGGAGATTTCCAAACGTTCGCGAGGAACCCCACGCGTCGCGAACAGCCGCCTGCTGTGGGTTCGCGACTACGCCATGAGCAAAGGGGACGGTCGCATCAACCTCGAAATCTCGCATCGAGCGCTCGATATGCTCGGTATCGATGAAATCGGACTCGATCGTCAAGACCGCCGCTATCTCGAAACATTGATTCGCGTTTTCCAAGGTGGCCCAGCAGGCCTCGAAGCGATCGCCCACACCATGAGCGTCTCGTCCGATACTCTCGAAGACGAGGTGGAACCGTTCTTGCTGCGGTCAGAATTCATCGTTCGAACGCAACGCGGTCGCTGCGCGACGATGAAATCCTACAGTCTGCTAAAAATGCAGCCGCCCACGCGAACGCCGAGTTTGTTCGACGCACTCGACGGCTGATCAGACCGATCGATCTGATCGAGCAGATCTGCTACTGGATAGCGTCCCTGACGCAGTACAAATGCGAGTCGGAACGAAGGTACAATTCACCCCGATCGACCGCTGGCGTCGCGTTGCACATGCTGTTGTCATTGGCAAACCGATTCTGTGCGATCACCTTCAACTCGCCCCCCGGTTCCGTCACTAATAGACCATCGAAACGAGTCTGAAAGTACAACCGCTTGCCGATTGCAACTGCGGATGCATAGACTGGTCGGTCTCGCGATGTAATATTCGATACGCGTGAGCGAGTGACCAATTCTCCATTCTTTGCCGAACTCACATAATACGTCCCTCGATCATCGATCCAATAAAGTTTGCCTTCGAACTGGACCGGTGTGGAAACATATGAGGAGTTGCGGCTTGTCCATACCACATGCGTCTTGGTGACGTCACCCTTGCCACCCACGCGAACAGCAAGCGACCCACTCGATCGGTAACCACCGAACGCAATCACGGTGTCGCCATCCAGGATGAGGCTCGGAGAAACGTTGCCCGTGAGTGAGGTTTCGGCATACCACACGAGTTTACCTGTTCGAGGATTGAGGCCCCAGATCTCACCGGGAACAGCGATCACGAGGTCTGTTCGCTGATCGTCGACTCTCGCGAGGACTGGAGTGCCGTAGGCGAGTTCGAGGGCTGATCCGACCGCCTTCCAAACCTCCTCGCCGGTCGCTGCATTGAGTGCGCGTATCGATTGGCTCTCTTCGGATGCGTTGACTATCACGAGATCTTCGTAGAGGATCAGACTCGAGGCGGTCCCCCATCCGCGATTGCCCGACTCCGTCCCCACACTTGTTTGCCATAGTTTGTTTCCCTGCATATCAAACGCCAACACTCCTGACTTGCCGAGAAATGCAAACACTCGATTGCCATCGGTGACCGGAGTATTGGTGGCGTAGCCGTGTTCAGGCACTCCCATACCTTGATAGAGATCCTCAGGTTGGACCGCAGGCTCATCATGCGTCCATAGGATCTTCCCATCCTCTCTGGAAATACATAGCAGATGTCGCTTCAATTGCCCTGTACCACGGCCACCCTCGTTATTGATCCCGGTGTAACAAGTTAAGAACACATGCTTGTCGGTGAGGATCGGACTCGATGAACCCGGGCCGGGTAAGGGAGTTGACCATTTCAGATTCTTGGACTCGGACCATTCGGTCGGTATACCTGATTCGGAACTAACCCCAAGTCCATTCGCACCGCGAAACCGAGACCAATCCGTAGCGGAGTCTTTGGTGGATGTCGATACCAAGTCTGCACCGCGACTCTCCCCCTCGTTTGCTTCTACATCGGCAAATGCAACTGCTTTATCAACCGAAACCATCTGAGTGTCGGGTCGAACTGGGACACCTGGACGACGCGGACGGACTCCGGGTCGAATCGCCGGAAGTGCAGCAATCACTGCAGCGATAACGAAGATCGGAAGCCCGATCAAGAACCATTTTCGCAATCGCACTCTTGAGCGAGAGCCTTCAATCTTCTCAGGACCGTCAGTTAAAGGTACGTAATCGGTCATTGCTGTTCACTCTTTGAAAAGAATATACTTCCAAGCGTTCTCGCAACGCGTGCGTCGCATCCAGTTCCGAAAGCTGGAATCGAAAGTGAGTTTTAGCGTTTCAACCTTAAGATACCATGAAGCTCGAGCGTTGCCGCATGGTTTCATACAAGATGATGGTGCCTGCCGTGGCAACGTTAAGGGATTCTACTCCACTCGCCATAGGGATGGTACAAATCGCATCTGCTAAACGCTTTGCTTGAAGCCGCACGCCTGACCCTTCGTTTCCGACGACAAACATGGTTGGCACTGTTAAATCCATACTCCATATCGGTTCGCCACGCATATCAGCGACAATAACGCGAACTTCCAGCTTTTTCGCATGCGTAATCAAGGTTTCCATCGAGACTGCCTGTGGGGGCAAGCGAAACCATTGACCAGCCGTGCTCCGAAGCATTTTCGGATGGAAGGGACTGACCGAATCGGGACTGAGAAAAAAACGATTCGCTCCCGTTGCGACAGCCATGCGCAATAATGTCCCCGCATTGCCAGGATCTTGAACACCATCAGCCGCAATCGTCAAACTCCAGTCTCTCGAATTACTGGATAGTTCGAAACCCTTTTCGTCCGACAGATTCGCAATCGCTAGGATCCCATCGGGATTCTCTGTGGTCGCAGCCTGCCGCAACCATCGCGGAGAGACTTGATATTGCTCGATAGAGTCCGGTGCGCTCTGTAGCAGATTTCCATGCGAGTCGTACCAATCGTCGGTACAATACACACTTTCAAGAGACCATCGTGCCTGCAAAGCCTCGGCAACGAGATGCGTCCCCTCGATAAGAAACTGCCGCTGGTCGGAATGTACGCGATGAAGCCGCTTGAGTTTCTTCAAATGCGGATTGCTCAAGCTATCGATTCGTTGCGGCACAGGAAAGCTCACCTTTGAAAAGCGATTGCTGTAGTAACTGCTATTGGCTGATGGGATTTTTCAAATAGTAAAAACGTCCATCTTCCGCGCCACCGATGAAATCAGCTACTCGATCCCCATTGAAATCCACCGTGGTCGGACTGACATCATGCCCCTCAATATTGCGATCCGACAAAGATCCCATGGCTCTAAACCGCATGAAGGGAGCATTGTCGAGAGTAGGCAACCCTCGATACAAATCGGCGTTCTTTGAATTCAAAAGCAAATCTAACTGGCCATCCAAATTCCAATCGACGACATGAAGTTTCCGACGCCCAGAACCACCCGCTGACCTTTCATTTAAGCGTAGTGGCCTCCCCTGCGCATCCAAAAAACAGCGAACCGGCCCCTTGCAGAACAACTCCCCTTTCTTCTTGAATCGCTCGAACAAGACCAGATACCCCTCGGTGTCGAGCATCGCAAGATCGGGCAATCCGTCGCGCGTGAAATCGTGTACCACCGGAGTTGTACGCCACTGAGTCAGCAATGCATTGCCCTCAGGCTTTTTCCATCCCCAAGCCAAACGCGGAATGCTCGCTTCGCCACCAAGCGCGTTTTCTGGATCGCCCCATTGAATCTCGACAGGTTGCGAGTGATCGAATCGGGGATTGGATCGGCTGCCGACATTCTTCAACCAGCAGACCTCGCCGAGAATGCTGTTGTAAACGATATCTGGAAGGGCATCCAAATCCCAATCGGCAACGCTCAGCGTGGTGTATCCCCATTTCGCTTCTGCCGGCCCCTGGATACTGCCATTGGCTCCGGCTTGGACACGAAACACTTGCCCTCCCACTTCGAGTCGCTTCGGAGCTTGCCAGAGCGGCTCCGGACTCCCCGTGCGGCTAAGGTTCTCGAAGATCTCGATGTATCCCGCAGTATTCCCGGAAACGATATCGTCATCCCCATCTCCATCCCAATCAACTCCCACGGGAGTCGCCAATGCGCCGCATTTCAAGCAATCAGCATATTGCTGAAAGTAGCGAGGTTGCTCAAAGATCGGGACGCGATCCAAATCGATATTGCCAGTATTCTGGACCCATGCGACGCGACCGTCCTCATCTCCAACAATCAAATCGATATCGCCATCCAGGTCCCAGTCGAACGCGACCGGAACAATCATTTGCAGATCCATACGAACATCGCTTCCCGACGGGTCCTTCAGCCTATGCCCAGTCGCGAAACGCGGGGAATGCTCATCACCAATGTTCTCGAAGTAAGTGAATCGATCGAGAAACTCGCCGCAGATCAAATCCAGATCGCCGTCGTTGTCCATGTCGACAAAGTTCGGCGATGGGCAACCGTAAGTCTCTAGAATCGTATCACTATCGGAGGGTCCGATCTTCAATGGCACCGGTTCCGCATACCGGTCGTCACCAAGGCCGCGATGCCAATAAACAAACCCGCGCAGAGGTCCAGCAGTCCACGTTCCGTGCTCGTCATAGGCGTCGTCCCATCCGTAGAAACTCCAATCCTCGATACCCACCAACAGATCGATGATGGCATCGCCGTCCAAGTCGGCGTAACGCCATTGGTTGTGCCGGACTTTAGGCCCCTTGGTCATCGTCCCTTGCGGCTTATAGAAATTCGGGGCGACAGATAGCTGCTTGGATTGCTTGGTTCCGCTCCTCTCGAAGTTCTCATATTCAAGCCCTGGGCTCAACACACGCATCTTGCCATCAATGTAACTTGGCATGACATAGTGCACGGTACTGCTCAACTTTCGCGCCGCGATGAAGACCGGCATCGGATTGTCTCTCGTTGAGCCACCGCGGTTCTCGAAAAACCAAACTCCGTTGGATGGCTTATCGGGACACGAAACGAGCAAGTCCCAATCTCCATCCCCATCCGCATCACACGGGATCGGCCAAGCCCAAAGCCCCACTCCCAAGTCTACGATGAGTCCAGGATTGTTGTATCGGAGGGGACGCATCTCCTGAGCAACACCAATCGCTCCTAACGAAAGCGTTATCAAGGCCGTTGCGAACACCAACCACTTATAAGGGAGGTGGCTGCTTTGCAAGAGGATTCCATTGCAGTTGGCTCGACAGCAAATAAGCATTTTCGGAACGAATCGTGGCATGCTTTCACCCGCAGAAATTCAAGTTTCCTGCTGTTGGGCAATTTTATGAAGAATGATAACATCCGGCGCCCGGACTAAGCCGGGGATCTGCCTAGGACAATCGTAGAGGGGCACCCAAACATGTGCTACCCTGTAGCAGGGTGAGCCTCATCCCTTTTCAAGGAGAAGTCACGTATGCAGTGGCTGTTTGAAAACCCGCTGGCAAATATGCCTGGTCCGGCTTTCTTGGGATTATTCGGAGCATTGTTGGTCGGCGCGATCATCATCCTGAGAATCAAAGCTGCGAAAATTGAGCAAGGGGAATATGCGACCCCCTTGCCTATCCCCGACCAAATCGACCCGTACAAAATCGCATACCTGCGAGGTGGCGATACGGAAGTTATCCGCACTGCGATGCTAGACTTGGTCGAGCGAGGGCGTATCGTCGATGTTCAGAAGAAGGGCCTGGGCAAGATTCTCTCTCAAGCAAAAATGCAGTGGCAGGTCGCGGATCCCACGGATACCGGCGCGGATCTTCCACCGATTCAGCTCGCTATCCTTCGAGCGTTCGCGATTCCAAGGGATCCCGAAACGTTGTTTCAATCAGATATCAAGTCCCGGGTTCACGAGGAAACTCGACCCTACCGCGAATGGGTCGATCAAGAGAAGCTGGAGGCGGATCCCGAAGGCCGCCTGCAACTGAGAAAGCTGATGATTATCTGTCTGATAGGCATCGAAACGTTGGGGGCGTACAAACTCGCCGCTGCATGGATGCATCATCGCTCCAACGTGATCTTCCTCATCGGCATGATGTTCTTCGCATTGATCATTCTTCCGATCTGCGCGCAACATCGAAGGCTATCCCAAAGGGGCAAAAACTTCCTGCGACATCTGCAGTCTGCTTTCGGCAAACTGCGATCGGTCAAGGATGCGCGGAGCAAGCCTGCGGAACCCGACTATGCCTTTGGCAACGCATCGCTTCCCTTGATGGCGATGGGGTTATTCGGAGTGAGCGCATTGCAAGGGAGCTCCTACGATCCTTTGTATCAATCCTACCAGCGAGCGGCATCTACCAGTAGCGGTTGTTCGACCTTCACATCGTTTGGGTGTGGTAGTTCGAGTGGAGACTCAGGTTCCAGTTGCGGCAGTGGATCCAGCTGTGGAAGCAGTTGTGGCGGTGGCGGTTGCGGTGGCTGTGGTGGAGACTAAACCCGTGCCCGCTCGCGAACCGCTGCGATCTTTGGGAGTGGGACTGGGTTATCGCCCAGTCCATCGCGATGAGATCTTTGCCCATCGAAGCTCCATCGACTTCTTCGAAATCGTGGCCGATCATTACTTCTCGGCATCTCCTCCTAAACTCGCGGAGTTGGATTTGCTCAAGAGCAACTTTCCACTGATTCCCCACGGGCTTGCTTTATCGATCGGCAGTGCAGACGGGATCGATCAACGCTACCTGCGGGACTTTCAATGCGTTGTCGATGCAGTGCGTCCCGCATGGTGCAGCGACCACATCGCTTTCACTCGCGCTGGCGGAATCGATATTGGGCACCTCACTCCCCTTCCGAAAACATCTGCATCACTTCGTGTGATTCGCGACAACCTACGCCGTGTCCAGGACTGCATCACAACTCCACTCCTTCTGGAGAACATTACCGAATCGATCCGGTACCCCGAGGACGAATATACCGATGCGGAGTTCCTGGGCCGGATATGCGATGAAAATGATGTAGGCCTACTATTGGACGTCACGAACCTATACATCAATTCGGTGAACTACCGATTTGACGCCCTAGAAGTTGTTCGAAGATTGCCCAAGGATCGAATCGTGCAACTTCATTTCGTCGGTGGACGCATGGAGGAAGGACGCTGGGTCGATTCGCACGATACAACGACACAAGATGAAATTTGGCAATTGCTAGAGGCGGTTTTGTCGCTGGCGCCTGTGAAGGGAGTCATTCTCGAACGGGACGAAAAGATTCCGCCTTTGAAAGATCTCATTCCGGAACTGGAACGTGCGAGGGATCTCTATCGACACGCGATTCCTGCATGAGCACCGAAGATCTCGAACGGCTACGAAAACAACAGATCGCATTGGCTCGCGCTTTAACGCAGCCGTCCACCAGTTCGCCTATCCAGGAGCCGAGTCTATCCCATCTTGATCTCGAAGAGGTCGCTCGCTCGGCAGAAACGCTGATTCGCAAGCGCCTGTCGCAAACGCGTTCGGCTCTGCGCGGCACATCGATGCTGCTCCGAGATGAGTTTGCAAAAGAGTTTCGGGAATTCGCATCGACTCATTTTTTCAGTGGGCCGGATGCTATTTGGAGGGACGCGATCGAATTCTCACGGTGGCTGGCTCGCCGACGCAAGGAACCGGCATGGTTATCCGATCTTTTGCGATGGGAGCATGAGCGGTGCTGCTGGGAGTCACAACGCCTTTATTTTTCGTTGTTCCGACTCCGATACCGAGTAGCGGAATGGATCGATGGACGCAGTGACAACTCGAGGGATGCCCCACCCGTACTCTCTAACCAGTGGATTTTCATCTGGCGATTTGGGCATCGAGGTGGTATTCGAGCGATCCCTCGTCGCAATGTTGCCAAGCCGACCGCGCAGGCTTGATCCAAAGTCCTTCATGTTCGCTTCAGGTTGCAACGCTTACAATGTGCAAATGAGATTACTGGTTGTTGAAGACGAGCCTGATTTGCTGCAGTCTCTCGCGGATTCGCTGAGGGAGGATGGGTATGCGGTCGATACTGCCAGCCGCGGGGACGATGGTTTGCACAAGGCGAAGGCCTGGGACTACGACGCAATCATCTTGGATTGGATGCTTCCGGGTATCACTGGCATGGAGTTTCTCAAGCACTTGCGGCGCGAGAAGAAAACCCCTGTACTACTTCTCACTGCACGCGACACGGTGGGAGATCGAGTTCATGGTTTGGACTCTGGGGCAGACGACTATGTGGTAAAGCCATGCAGCCTTCGAGAGTTGCTGGCTCGCGTTCGCGCATTGATCCGTCGTAGTTCCGGACACGCGTCGAACATCATCGAAATCGGAACCGTCCGGGTCGATACCGGTCGCAAGACGGTTTTCGACGGGGACGAGGAGGTTGTACTCACGGCACGGGAATACGCACTGCTGGAACTTCTCGCATTGAACCGAGGCAAATTGGTTTCTCGGAGTATGATCTATGACCATATCTTCGATGAGGACGACGATAGTCTCTCCAACATCGTCGAAGTACACGTTTCGCACATCCGAAAAAAACTCGGGAAGGAGTTCATCGAAACGCGCCGGGGTCAAGGATACATTCTCGATGGCTGAGGCGAAGCGTTCTTGGATGCCATGGTTTCGAACGCTACGATGGCGGATTCAGGCTTGGTATGCGACGATTTTGCTGCTATCGCTCGTTGCGTTTGGCACCCTGCTTTATTGGGAATCCGCACGTTCGCTGTGGCGAGATATCGACGGAGACTTGACCGGCGGAGTTCGGGCGTTGGAGGGAGCCATGCGCGTGCCACCGCCACCGCCTCCCTTTCCCAATCCTGGTCCGCCAGGACGTTGGGACGAGCCACCGCGCGACCGTCCTCCCCCCGGAGGCCCTGGCGGTTTCGGGGGACCGAATGGACCCGGGGGACCACCAGGCGGGTTTGGCGGCCCTCGGATGATCGATTGGTCCAATTTCGATCGCATGGCCCCGATTCGTTTGGTGCGCCCTGAACGCCGAACCTATCGGATGGTTTGGAACATGGACGGAACGGTCATGTACAGCGCGGGCAACACAGGAGATGTTCCCTCATGGGAAGACATCAGCAGTTTCTCGAAGGGGATGCGCGACGGAAATGTGATGGTTCGACAACGAGGCACCATTCGCGAGGGATTACTCGTCGGACCCCGGCGGGGTGCAGTGATCGGCGTTGGAATCGACGTTCAACCGGAGATCGATCGAATCAACCGGTTTCTGATGCTCCTGATCGGATCCGGAGTGCTCGTCTCCGGTTTGGGCTTGCTAGGCGGAGCATGGTGCTTGCGACGAACATTGCGACCCATGCGAGAGATGCAGCAAACCGCCAGCACCATTCGCACTGAAAATCTCAGCCAGCGGTTGAAAGTGGAATCGATGGATACAGAGCTGTCTGAATTCGCTGCCTCCATCAATTCGATGCTCGACCGTGTGGAAGCAGGTTTTCAGCAGCAACGGCAATTCGCTGCCGATGCATCCCACGAATTGAGAACTCCGCTCGCGATCTTGCTGTCGAGCACTGAACTGGCTCTTAGTCGCGAACGATCCCCCGAAGCGTATCGATTGGAATTGGAGAAATGTCAGCGTGCCGCACAGCGGATGAAGTCACTCATCGAGGCATTGCTCACCCTCTCGCGCATGGATGCATCGAATCAATCGCTCGCGATGGAGCCCGTTGCGATGGATCAGTTGTGTCGCGATCAGATTGAGCTTCATCAACCACTTGCTACGCAGCACCATGTTTCCATCACATCCATTCTCGAGGAATGTGAATTAACCGGTCATGCCGGAATACTCGAACGTATGGTGGCGAATCTGTTGCTCAACAGCATCTCGTACAACCGCGAAGGTGGCACGGTGGATGTCGTCCTCAAATCGGACAGGGAGACCGTTGCTCTTGAAATCCGTGACACAGGGATCGGGATTCCTAAAGAGGAAATCCCGAACCTGTTCCAGCGTTTTTACAGGGTCGACAAAGCTCGATCGCGGCTCACAGGTGGCAGTGGGCTGGGTTTGTCGATCTGCGAACTGGTCGTCCAGTTGCATCATGGGAAGATCGAAGTGGATTCGCAGATCGGTGTTGGCTCGACATTTCGGATCCTGTTACCAAAACGCCAGGCGAAAGTTACGCATTAGCGCTTTGGACTAGTCGTCCGATTTCATTTCTTCTTCGTGTTCCTCGTCATCATCGTCCTCTACATACGCAGAGACGGCCCATTCGGGATAGGGTTCGGCGCTCCCTTTCATGGCATGCCATAAGACACGGTTGAGTTTATCCTCGGGCGCTCGATCGATCTCTCGAAAGTTCATGGCCTCCGACCACTCCGCATGCAAACGCAACAGCGGATCCAAGATAGCGAGCGATCCCGGGTTCATTTGGTCCAGCGGTGTCGATACGGGGACCGAAGTAAAAGGGGTGAGGTCGGGAGCGTCTTGAAAACAATCGAACATCGGGGTTGCGCTCGCGTCGAATTGATTCATCGGCGGTAGCCCTAGAATCTGCTCCATCGTTCGAAGCATGCTGGTCGTGTTGTACTGTGTGCTGACCACTGCGCCGCGTCGAACATAGGGGCTGATGCAGTATGCGGTCGTGCGATATCCGCTGACATGATCCCAACCAGCTTGGGGATCATCTTCGATGATGAAAATCGCCATCTTCGGCCAGAATCTGGATTTGCTTAAACCCTCGACCATGCGTCCCACCGCGAGATCTCCATCGGCCATGCACGAAGCTGGGGTGGGACAGTTCTTGGATGTGCCGCTGGTATGGTCGTTGGGTAGACATACGAGCGTTAATTGCGGGTACGTGCCGTTCTGTTCGAAATCCGCGAGCTCTTTCAGGAAAAAGTCAGCACGGACCTGGTCCGGCACTGACATATTCCAGCCAACATATCCAGTGGGAGAGAAGGGGCGAATACTCTCGATTCCCGGGGTGGACTCAAAGATCACCAGATCTTCGATTCCCTTCCAAGTCTTGTAGCAGCTCATGTAATCGACCGCTCCCTTTCGATTGGGATCGCGCCAGCGAACGACCGGCATCATGAATTCCCCATAGTTCCGAATCCGAATGTTATGTTTGAGAGCGTTATCCCAGATGAAGCCAGCTGGTGAATAGGCCAAGGCATCGATGTCGCTTTCCTCCATGCCATCGGGATAGCTGCGAGGGAATCCAGCAAAGCTTTTTTCGAGGTAGTCGGTTGCGATGGCCGATGTGCTCCAATTGTGTCCGTCGGCGCTCAGGATGCCGCAGCAGTAGGTGTTGTCTAAAAGAACAAATTCGTCGACTAGTTTGTGTTGGTTGGGAGTGATTTCGCGACCAAAGATGCAGAGCTTGGGATCGCCGTTGCCGCGTGGGATGTCTCCGAACACTTGGTCGTAGGTTCGATTCTCTTTGATGATATAAACAACATGCTCGATCGAACTCGGCTCGCCGATTCGCTCTGGAATAGGACGGAGGGGTTGGTCAGACCTTGCGGGGAGACGCGACCTGATGATTGAGTCGTAACGCATATTCCTAGTCGCGATCTCGCTCAACATCGGAAGCTCTTCGTCCTTGGGAATCGTAAATATCGATAGGCTTCCTTGATATTGATGGGAGTTGAATCCCTGGCCCTCCCCTTGCTTTCGAGGTTCGTTGGGGAGTCCCTTGATGTTGGCCACAGACAGAGTGTTGGCACTAGGATGCAGGGCGACTGCACCTGGGAACCATCCAACGGGTATCAAGCCTATTAATCGAGTTTCCCCTCGATCTGCTGGATCGAATTCGACCACACCGATCGCGTTTTGCGTTCCGTTCGCAACATACAATCGCTCGCCCGAGCGGTCGAATACCAACGCGTTTGGAGAAGCGCCGAACAAGTCTGCAGGATTTTGCTTGACGAAGATGGTTTCCACAACGCTCGCTTGTTGTGTGTCGATGATGCTCAGAGTGTCGCTTCCAGCGTTCGCACAAACGACATACTTCGAATCGGGAGAGACTGCGAGGGCAGAGGCGTGCAGGCCTACGATCAATTCCTTCACCGCACCGGACTCTAAATCGATGATGCTGACCGATCCTTCGTTGGCGATGTGGCGAACTGGGTCGACCCGCACCGTCGTCCCTTTTCCAGCAGGACCGGTCAGGTCGCCCGCCTCAGGACGACGGCCTCCCCAGTTACTGACATAAGCCTTGCCATCGACGATCACAACATCGTAGGGGGCGACTCCGACGTCGAATGTCCGAAGAGTTTTTCCGGTCGCCGGTTCGAGTTCGAGAAGGCGATTCGACAGGTTCCCACATACATACAGACGGTCGCCAGATGGAGAGAAAGCGATACCGCTGGGTATCTCCTGCTTGCGTTTTGGCGCATCGGCATCGGGCAATTTCAGCACATGCGATGGCTTGACCGTGCGGTCACCTTCGACCGAGAAGACTTTGATCGAACCCTGCACATTGCTGAGATAGATCTCTTTGCCGTCTCTGGAGAAGATCAATCCGGTGAAGCTGAGAAGAGCATTCTTATCAGGTTTGAGGTTATTTGCTGCGTTGGGAAACGAATCGACTGCTTTTGCGTCGCTCGGCATGTCAACATATTTCAGTATTTCGCCGGTATCTGGCACAAAGACTACTAATTGATTCGTCTTTCCAGAACTGACTCCGAATTGTCCGTGTGGGGATATTGCGATCGCCTGGGGACGCATTCCAGGTAACTGCACCCAATTCCCATAAGGCGTGATACGCTGATGCACAGGAGTCATCAGGGATTGGCTATCCGAACGACCGACTGCTTCAGGAGTGGGATCCTGAGCCGTGGAGAAGTGGTGGAACGATGAAAGAGATAATGCGAGACCAATTGCCAAAGGTTTTCCGAATCGCATGGACCTGTCCTGAAGATGTCGTGATCGAATGGGGGCGTTATCGGTGAACATAGCGATGAGCACCAACCCACATCAATGTACAGCGATGGTCACCGGGTGTTTATGAAGAGTTGATGAAACGCGGCTAGCTCGCCACAGGTAGTTCTACGGCGAGCAAGGAAGATGGTGTCTTGAAGTAGGCATCAAGCGTTCAGTGGAACACTGGGATCGTCCGCGATGTTGACCCACACATGGACGTGCGGTGCTCCGCGGAAATGCCATACGAAACTCGGGCCTTCCAGTCGCCAGTTGTCCCACACCTTGTCGTCTCCGATATCCTCGTCGGTATAGAAAGCGAGATGAAGTCGATCAATGCCACCTTGTTTGACGAGACATTGCTGAACTTCATCGCGATCAGTGGTGCGGAAGGGCTCTATCAATTTGTTCAACGTTCGGACCAGTTCAGACTTCTGATCTTGGGACAGTTCCGAGACGGGAATACCGGAGTACCCACTCGCGCGGAAAGCAACCGCTTCTTCGTCGGGAGTCTCAGCGACCTCTGCGAGTTTGCGCTGACGGCCATCGAGCATTTGATAGACCTTGTTCGCTGCGACCGCCTGTTCCCAAAAGACATTGCCGGGGTGGGTGGCTGATTCATCGTCGGTTCCGGCTGCGTGGCCGTAGAAAATTGGACCGCCGAGGGCCACATGCTCTTGCGTGTTTCCATCGCATCGAAGGGTGGTGTGTCGGCCGGTCAGCACAAACTCAAATTGCTGACTCCCCGGAGTTCCGAAGATTGCGAGGCTTTGCCCGACGCCGAATCCACCCATATCATCCTTGAGTTGCTTATCGAAGCGATCGTGCCAATCGGGATGGATAATCCCTCGAAAAATGTCGCGTACGAGGGCTTGTTGGTCGCGTGTGTAGAAATCGCTCAGGATGGTTGGCTTGGTGATTTTCCAATTGTTGGCGACACGCGTACGAAGGAGTCCTTGATCCTTGGTGGTGTGCTGCCAATCGAAACAGACCACTTCCTTTTGACGTGGGGTGAGGGATTCGTAGAGAAGCTTTACCAGGGTTTCTGGAGTTTTGGTTGTTTCCTGCAAAGCCAATAGTGGCTGACTGCCGAGCGTACCAGCGATGGCTGCCGCAGTGGAAGTGGCATGAATGAAGCGGCGACGATCCCACTGCAAGGCATGTTGTGGCTTGTCATTCGAAGAATTCGTATACATAGCTTTGCTCCTGATCGAAAACCTTCACTGGCACATACTCTTACGAGCCTCTAGGTCGCCCCAGATTCACAAATCATACCCCAGATTCAGGCCGATGGCACTCAGCTGTTCGGGTTCCACTCTGGGAATTGCTCGAGTTGGGTTTTCAGCGCAGCGCGTGCCCGATTCAGCCGTGAGCGGACGGTTCCTATCGAGATGTTCAAAACATCCGCGATTTCCTCATAGGACAGATCTTCCATTTCGCGGAGAACGAGAATGGACTTATGATCCTCGGAGAGGAGTGCAAGGGCTTGATGGACCAACTGCACGTCCTCATGGCGTGACAATCGATCGTCGGGAGAATCGCCGTCGGAGATCGGTTCATTGCCGGTGTTTTCTCTCGATTCATCGAGCGACACCACACCGCGATTGCGCCGCCTTCGGGCCAAGGCAAAGTTGAAGGCGATTCGGTAGATCCAAGTAAAGAATCTGCTGTTTTGCTGAAACGTGTCGAGTTTCAGATAGGCTTGGATGAATGATTCTTGGACCACATCCTCGGCCTCATCGGCATTTCCGACGATGCTGATCATGGCGGTATAGAGACGGTCCTGGTACCTCAGCACCAACGTCTCAAACGCCGTACTCTGGCCTTCTAGGGCCAATCGGATCAACTCTTCTTCGTCGTTCACAAGCCTGCGATGCTTCCAATCTACGGCGATACAAAACCGTCCACAAGGCGAGGAACGGGCTGTTTCAATATGGTCAGCGTTAGAGCTGAATTTGTCAAATCTACCTCGATAACTTTGGGTTATTCGTATCGGAGTGCATCGATTGGGTCGAGGCGACTGGCTCTCCATGCCGGATAAAAGCCAAAGCCGATCCCAACACAAGCGGAAAAGATCAAGCTGACCACCGCGGCCAGATAATTGATGATGATCGGCCAATCACGACCAGACGAGATTGCATTGATCGCGGAGGTCAGGGCTACCGAACCACCGATTCCCAGCGAGACACCAATCGCCCCCCCGATGATCGACAGAACCATCGCTTCCACCAGGAACTGCATCAGGATATCCATCGGTCGGGCACCCACCGCCATCCGAATCCCGATCTCACGCGTCCGCTCCGTAACCGAAACGAGCATGATGTTCATGATACCAACACCTCCCACCACAAGCGATATTCCTGCGATAGAGGCAAGCATCGCGGTCAGCGTGCCGGTGACGATACTGAAAGCTCCGGCTATCTCGGTTGTGTTAGCCACTTCAAAATCGGGGGGTTGACCCATCCCGATGCGATGGCGATCCATCATGACGGATCGGATCTCCGCCGATGCAACAGCCATCAGTTCTGTCGATTTCGCTGATGCAAGCGCGACATCGACATTGTTAAAGTTAGAACCCTGCAAGCGTTTTCGCACGGTGGTGTAGGGCATTAGCACCACATCATCCTGGTCATCACCCACGATGTTGGCACCCTTGGAAGCTAGCACTCCGACGATCTCGAATGGGATATTTTTTATACGAACCGTCTGCCCCATCGGGTTCGCGGTTTGAAATAACTTCTTGGAAACGGTCGCTCCAATGACACAAACTTTATTGGCGTTGTTGATATCCGCTTCGGAGAAAAATCCGCCAGCAATCATTTGCCAGTTTCGAACCACCAAGTAGTCGGAGCCAACACCGACTAGTTCACGCGGTCGCCAGTTGTTGTTGCCACTGATGACTTGCCCGACTGCGCCGACAATAGGAGACGCAGCCAAGACACTGGGGCACTCTTTGGAGATCGCCTGAATGTCTGCGGCTGTCAGAGTAGGTATCTGGCCCGAACGGGCCCCTCGTGTCTGGCGACTCCCTGGAGAGATCACGATGACATTTGTGCCTAGGTTGCGGAACTCGCCCTGAACCAGCTCGCTCGCCGACGTTCCTATCGATACCATGGCGGTAACCGCAGCGATACCGATCACCACGCCGAGGATCGTAAGTCCGGCGCGCATCTTGTTCTTGTTCAACGCGGCGATCGCTATCCGAAAAATATTCAGTAGAGACAAAACGCGGTGCTCCGTGCTGATCGTTGTGGAGGGAAAGGCATAAGGTCTGACAAGAACTGGTGGAGTGAAGACCCGGAGGCAGCCAGTACCAACCTTGTTCATCCTCAGAGTGCTCCATTTTAACTTGCTTTGGAGCGAATAGGACATGTCTGTTTGAAAGCACGAATCCAATGAAATCATGCCATTTTCGCAATTCAGCGACAGAATTAATCGTTTTTCCGACTTGCGTTGAACCCTGTTTGCCACGCACACTTCCCAAGAGAACCCAGGATTGCAACAATTCAGCTCGGGGGTTAGTCCGTAAAATGATCCCCTATGTCAGCCCCAGGGTGGTAATGGAGACAAAACATGGGAGAAGGAACCGGCGGATTGCGAGACGTAATTCCCTTGTCGGATCCTCATTCCCAAGTTCACCCCACCGACTTGATCAACCAGCACCCATCCGCGACGGACACAGGCACCACAAGTTCGGAATCCGAAGCGATCTCCTTGGATGATCTGCGACGTGCGTTTGAGGATGCAATGCAGATGTCGAAAGGGCCCGCGCTTTCGGCCGCTAGTCCTTCGAGGGATGCGATTCCAGAGCCCGCTCGCGACGAAATGGATTATCGACGATCCGAATCGAGTGCCGTTCCGCTGACTCCAGCAGCTATCCTGGAAGCTATTTTGTTCGTGGGCTCTCCGCTCCAAGCAAATCTTTCGATGACCGCCCTAGAAGACATTTTGCACGGAATGTCCGCGAGCGAAATCGAGAAAACCATCCATGAACTCAACGAGACCTACCATCGCAGCGGGCATCCATGGCATATCGTATGCGAGGACGGTCAGTGTTCCATGCAGTTATTGGAATCGATCGAGATGGAGTTAGACCGACTGCAAGCTACACCTCGAGATACCGCTCTATCACAGAATTCAATCGATTGTTTGTCGCTGATTGCCTACCGGCCTGGGATCACGAAGAATGAATTGGAGGCGATGTGGGGGCAAAACGCAGGAGCAACCCTGAGCTACTTGATAAAGAAAACTTTAATCCGCATTGAACAGCAAAGCCCAAGTGATATCCCGCGTTACTTTACGACAACACGGTTCCTTGAGATATTGGGGGTCGAGTCTCTGGACGACTTGCCTCAGGGAGAGGAGCTATGATGTCTCTGTCTTGCACACCCACCGAACGAAAGAAACCCGTGCGGAACTTGATTCTCGCAGGCGTTGTCGCATGCTCGTCTGCGATGGTCGCTAGTTCCGAATCGAACGCCCAAGATGTCGTGTTAGTCGAGGATGACAAGAGCCGACTGCCCGAAGCCACCCAACCGTCCGAAGAGCAGATCAAAAAATGGATCGAGGAGCTCGCGAGCGAGAATTACGCTGCGCGCGAATCGGCCAGCCGAAGAATCAGCCGACACCTGACTGCCGCCCTGCCATTGGTCTTGGAATCAGCCGAATCGGCGAAGGACTCCAACGCAGAACAGCTTTTACAATTTCTCGGTTTCGTTGCTTCGGAAGCGTTTACAGAGCCTGGAATGAAAGCGTATGCAAGCTTGGAACGAATCGCAAACGACAGGACGACTCACCGCGCTGTCGTTGCCCAACGGATACTGGAGAGCATATCGGTTCAGATGCGTGACTTAGCCATCGACCGATTGAGCCGGGTGGGAATTACCGTCGAAACCAGATATCTCTCTGTATTAACCCGCACCATCGAGGTTCGAAACGCACTAGTCATCGACAGCCGTTTCTCAGGCAAAGAAGAGGATCTTGTTCTATTGAAGTGGGTGTTCGATGTGCAATTCGTAAAGCTCGATGGTCCGCACATCAATCATGCAATCCTGAATCAAGTTTCGAGAATGTCGAGGCTAAACAGCCTGCAAATCATCGACACGACCCTCCAGGCGTCCGACTTGGAGTGTCTCTTGAACGCGCCCGATTTGAAGCTTCTTGAGATTTTATATACCCCCATCGACGATTCGAGCATCGCGATCCTTGAGCAGTTGCCTGTCTTCGGCGATATGCAATTGTTCGGGACGAAGATCAGTGCACAGGGTGCTAAGGATTTGGTTGCCCGGATCGATTCGGCGAACGTGTTTGTCGGTAGAGGTGGGTTCCTAGGCATCCAATGCGAACCCAGTTCCCTGATCATTCGTGAAGTGGTCCCGAATGGGCCTGCCGATCGCTCGGGGATCAGAAACCTCGACAAACTTCTTCGCATCGATGGAGTATCGATCAGCAATTTTGATGAACTCCGGCGCGAATTGGCGAAGTCCGCCGATGGTGAAAAAGTCGTCGTCGAATTCGAACGACCGGTCATGACATTCCGCCGACCGAACGGTCGAGGCAATGGACCGGATGGCCCGAGACTCGATGCATATTCTCCGATGAAAGTGGAAGTGACTCTGGGGCGGCGACCCTCGGAGCTGAACCGCTAACGTGGCGACCAATCCTAGCGGGAAACTAGCAAAGCCGGCGCTCGCTTGGTATCGCAAACACCAACGGGATTTGCCTTGGCGACGAACCAGTGATCTCTATTCGATCTGGATCAGTGAGATCATGCTCCAGCAGACTCAGGTCGCTACCGTAATCCCCTACTACGATAGATTCCTCACCCGTTTCCCAAACCCGACATCTCTCGCATCAGCGGCCGAGGATGATGTGTATCGCCTATGGGCCGGGCTAGGCTACTATCGACGAGCCCGACAACTGCATGCTGCTGCCAAGAAGATCGTGGAAGAACATGCGGGCTTGTTCCCCCAGCAATTGGAAAACGTACTCTCTTTACCTGGCATAGGCCGCTACACAGCCCATGCAATTCTCAGCTTTGGCCTGGATGCTCGATTGGGGATTGTCGAAGCCAACACGCAACGGCTCTATGCACGCTTGCTGCACTGGGAAGGACCGGTGGATTCGAGTGAGGGTCAGAAGGCTATCTGGCAGTATGCAGGCGAGATCGTCCCGGCAAAAAACTGCGGCGAATTCAATCAGGCGATGATGGAAATAGGTTCTCAGATATGTACGCCTCGCAACCCTAGGTGCGACGCCTGTCCGCTCCTCGCCTTCTGCCCAACCGGTCAGCGCGGAGATACAGATACGATACCCTCTCCCAAACCGAAAAAGAGCTACACGGAATTAACCGAAGCTGTTGTCTTGATCCGGAACACTTCGGCGCAGTGGCTTGTTCGGCGCTGCGGCAAATCGGAGCGATGGGCTGGGCTTTGGGATTTCCCTCGCTTCGATGTCACCCAATGCACAGGTAGTACCGAAGTCGTGGTGTCTATTACGCAATCGATATTCGAACGGTTTCGAATTCATGTCGATCTAGTCGATACGAAGCAGTCGTTACGCCATGCAGTAACGCGTTATCGGATACAGTTGTTATCTTTCCTGGGGGAGTTACGAGCCGATTGCATCCATGCCCCCGCTCCAGAAAACAACGTCGACAGTGGCCTTTGGATTGATGAGAGCGAGTTACAAGACTTGGCATGGAATGCATCGGCAAAGCGAATTCTCAAATGGCTTCAAGAATCTCACCTGCAAGGCGCCAAGAATCATCCACAGGCTCGACGAGCCCCATCCTCAGCAAAAACTCCACGGAACCTCGGACGTCGAAATTGATCGATCCGAGGGCGAGTCGTGCAACTAAGGACTCACACTCCGAATCGATGTGCGGCATGGTCATCGGTTGAGGATGTTGTTTTTCTAGAACATGTATCACAAGAAATGCTTGACATGCCTGCTGCTGCTCCGCTTCCTCGACAAGCCGAAGCAGTACTCCGCTATTGTTGGATAGCGTTTGATAATAAAGGTTGCGGGTGACATTGAGCAAGTGGCGGTTGCGCGCATTGCGGTAGGAGAAGAAAATCTTGAATCCGTACACGGCCGCAGCAATGATCACCGCAGCAACAAACGTAAACGACGTAAGCAGCTTCACAGCTCCGAACAATGCCAGCAGCCACAGATTGCGTGCAAGCTTGCTAACCAGCATTGCGAATCCCCATAGGGTCGGTATTCCGATACGACTGGAATCCGCCCAATTGATTCGAACGGTGCCGGGAAGAAGCATATCCAAATCAGCATGGGGGACATTCTTGAACATTCGCAAGCACAATGCGGACCTTGAATCCGCTTTCTCCGTGCGCGGCTCGAAAAGAACCACCAATTGACGGTAGACGGGAACGGAGAGATGTCTGCGCAAGAAGGCGAGATACCACTCCCGCCGAGATCGGCGCTCGATGTCGTTCCCTCGAGCGTAGACTCGCAATCGTCGGAAGTCTTTAAAGCGAACATTGAGCTTCAATCCCCAAGCGGTCGCAGTTTGCAAGGCTCTGGATATCTCGGCTGGCTGCAACCGTCGGTATTGGGCTTTGAGCAGAAGAGCATCGAGCATGTCAATGATCGCACCCGATTTGCACGGAGCAACTCTCCTCGGGTCTGAGAAGAATCCCTTCTCTTGATTTCGATCAGGATCGAAAAAAGGGTATTCGTTGATCAGTTGCTTAAACTCAGAACGGATCCGCTGGTGGATAACTTCGGCAACGCGATCCCGAATGTGCATCCACCCTCTGAGACCGATGGCGGAATCGGGTTGAAGATCCGATACTCGATGAGCTAGGTCGAGTGGATGAATGACAATACAGGAATCAGGAGGTTCGGCATTCATCCAATGCGTCATCAGCGGATAGAGTTAGCTAGCATCGATGTGCAAGCTGCGTTTTTTGCGTTCCTTGCGTCGAGCATCATCGATGAGCCCTGAGACCTTTGCAACTTGGTCGATCCCTCGAAGTACCAGCTTGGGATGGCTTTGATCCTTGCTCACCAAATTTACCGTTCCGACTCCCAGCATCCTCTGGACGATCCCTTGCGTGTATGAAACGTCATCGATATCGATCACGTCAATGCGATCTGTGGTGCGAACGAGGATTCCGCTGGTATGGATGAAGCGTTGCGAAGACAACTCGTAGAAGATCGATATCCGCCGGTAGATGAACGAACCGAATGCAATGATCCACCAAAGGATGATGATCCCGATTCCGAATCCCCAAACAGCCGTCAGGGGAATTTCGACCACCTTCGGCCAGGGAATCAGAATCAAAGCGAGAAGGATGCCAAGCGAAACCAAGGCGGATACCAGCCAAGTTCCGTACATCGCCTTCGGAGAGAACCCACCCTCCCAGAGCTTCACCTCAGGTTCTGTAGACGCCAAGGACTTTGGTTGAAGTTCGGATTGGTTGCCGTTTTCGTCGGACATAGGATGCGTGCCCTCTAGTTTTCCAAGTTACTACTAGTCTGTTCTGCTATTTCGAATTGCTAAGCATTGGCTTGTTCAGCAAGGCGGGATTCAGCGTGCGTTTAGGCGCCATGACCGTATGAGGATCCTGGTTCGCCAAATTGTAACACAAGTCCGAGGCCACGGCAGAAGGGCACTTTTTCCGTTTTCCAACTGACCACGCTGCCTAGGACAACGTTTCGCCACGGAGAGCCTTATCAATGGTTCGGTCGATCTGCTGATGTTTGCGGCTTGCGAGCCAAATCCAAGCAAAAGTTAACGCGCAGGTGATGGTAGCGCCCGCCGCAAGGTCGGATGCGTAGTGGGCGGCCGAGAACAGACGCTGCGCGATCGCTAGAAGCGCTAGAGACATGAACAGCCAGCGACCTCGAGGGTACACATAGGATAACCCGATTGCCATGGCAACGGCTGTCGCCGAGTGTCCTGACGGAAAACTACGAACCGCTTCGTCAAACCAAGACTTGGTCAGCGGGCTACCAAACGTTTCCCAAGTCGACTCTGGAAAGACTTCTTGATACGTGTACGGGCGAGAACGGGGAATGAAGTATTTCGCCGCATTCGCCGTAGCTGCGCAAATCATCACGAACGCAACCACGCGCCACAGTTTGATGCGGTTCTTGACGTCGATCCAAAGCAGCGAACCCAAGATGACAAGACAGCCCAACGTGTGCGCGAATGCTTCACCGAACTGCATCAACCG
>JAGWWZ010000259.1 GCA_018970165.1 Planctomycetota bacterium
GGATGTTGATACGAGGAGAGGAAATTACTCAGCGGAAGCCTTGGGTGCCGAGACCTTGAGAACCTTGCCCAGGTCTTCGTGCGGGCGAGCGATGACTTGCACGCTCAATACTTGTCCGATCCGACCTGCCGCAGCAGCGCCCGCATCGGTCGCAGCCTTGACCGCAGCGACGTCGCCGGTAACGAAGGCCGATACCAATCCGCTACCGACTTTGTCCCAGCCGAGGAACGTCACGTTGGCGGCTTTCATCATTGCGTCGACCGCTTCGACCAGGGCGATGAAGCCCTTGGTCTCGATCATGCCGAGAGCATCATTGTTTTTTGCCATAAGATACAAACTCCGAAATGAGAGAAACAAAACAGAAACACAGGGGATGCGACCCTCGCCGCCGATCAGTGCCCATGGCACTTGCACGGCTCGAGTCGCTTCAATTCAATCGTGGTCGCGTGATCCAAATCGCAGGCGTTCCCTTCATCGGTGTCGATGTGGACCTCAAGCTTCGAATTCGGATCTTCACGCACCAGCACCTCGTCAAAAGTGACCGAGCATTGCGGGCTCTTGACTGTCAGGGACATGAAGTCTCCGTTCTTGACTCCGTAGTACGCGCTGTCGCGCGGGTTGATGTGAACATGGCGAGCCGCGCGGATCACTCCTTCGTGCAGTTCGACCGCACCCGCTGGACCGACCAACACGCAGCCGGGAGTCCCTTTGATATCGCCGCTATGGCGAACCGGAGCGTCGATGCCTAGCGAGATCGTGTCGGTGAAGGCGAGTTCAACTTGGCTCGCCTTTCGGGTTGGGCCGAGCACTCGTACGTTGGGAAGCATCCTTCGGCGTGGGCCGACGATCATGACCGTCTCGGCAGCGGCATAGAAGCCGTCTTGGTAGAGGTCTTTCTCGGGAGTCAGTTTCTTACCCGGACCGAAAAGCTTTTCGACATGCTCGTCGGTCAAGTGAACGTGGCGGGCCGAGATGCTGACCACCAGTTTGGGGACATACGAAGATCCTGATTCCTGTGCTGCACCGCCGAGGGCTTTGGCAATCGCGGCGCGGACCATGGCTTCAATGTGTTGGGGATCGATTTGAGTTGTCGCAGAGCTCATGATGCTTGACGTTCTTGAGGGTTAGGTTCGCTGGCAAGAATGAGTTGGGTATTGGATTGTTTCGCGTGATCGCGCCACGCCTCGGCGAGCGCGTCATCGACCACAAGGGTGGCCACATCCGACCACTCGCACATGCGAGCCAGGCTCGAGCGACCGAATTTGGTGCTGTCGGCCACGATGATCGTGCGATCGGCGGCTCGCATCATGCACCGCTCGGTTTCCACCAGCAGCATGTTGCTGTTGAAGAAACCTTTCATGTTCACTCCGGCAACGCTGAGAAATGCTTTTTGAACATTGATCGCTTCGAGCATCTGATCGGTGAACGGACCATGGGTGACCCCGGTCCGATGATGGATCGCTCCGCCGAGGAGAACCAGATCGACCGCGTCTTGGGTCGAGAAGAGGTTGGCGACCGGAAGGGAGTTGGTCACGATTTGCAGCGGGCGGCCGACGAGTTGGCGAGCCAATTCATAGGTCGTGCTGCCACCATCGAGCAGCAGTGTGTCGTGGTCTTCCACCAGGGCTGCGGCGGCGAGGGCGATGAGTCGTTTCTTTTCCCAGGTCTCGTCGTCATCGGCGCGTTGGCTTTGGAATTGCCGAACAGTCGAGCTGGGGCCAGTAAAGAAGACGCCGCCGTGGGTTCGTTTGGCTTCGCCGGATTCCTCGAGCGATTCCAGATCGCGACGGATGGTCGATTCGCTGACATCCATCGCGGCTCGCAGGTCAGGTACGGAAACGAAGCCATGCTGGCGAATCAGATCGCGCAACTTGGCCCGCCGGGCCGTCGAACCTTGGAGAGAATTGGAAGGAATCATTCGTGTAATGACGGTTTTCCGTCAATTAAGTCTGGCTATCGCCAAGAACCGACTGTATTCAGCTTTTATTATGGCTGAATTGCGTCTAGATACGAATGAATATCCCACATATTTGGTACATTTCAATCACAATGACCGCAAAATTTACCCAGTTTGCGTATTTTTTGGTTTTTGAGGTGGGGGAATCAGGTGTGGGGGTGTGAAGGTAGGCGGCGCAAGATGGCGGATGGCGGGCAAAAAATGTGGGGCAAAACATTCAGGGTCGGCGGATCGGTGGCACGTCCCTGATGGGTGGCACGTCCCTGAGTCTTCGAAGGGCGTGCTGAGTAGCTGGTACTAACTCGTCTACGTCCCTGCTGTTTCGCCAAGCTTCAACGCTCAGTCATCCCTGCGGGGAATATCGGAGAACTGATCGCGCGGCATACGTTAGCCAACGCCTCAGCAGAAGCCTTTGACGAAGGCGATATTCTGTATGCAAGCGAGATAGGTTTGGTTTCTCACGATCCCAAAACGTTTGGGACCGAGATCGGTTCCCACTTCGGATTGCCAGGCGGCGGATCGATGTTCGTCGGGGATCCGTCCGGCTATTTTGTGCTGCCACCGGTCGATCGCTTGTGGATCCCAGAGGAAAAACAAAAAGCAGTCATCTTTCCCGCCGAGGTAACGCTGGCGAGCGAAGCGCCGATCACGGAATACCGAGCCAGAGATCTTCCTTACGTTATTCGCGCTGAGTGAAGAAAAAGCAAGGGCAGGCATTTCAGGCCCGTGGGCGAGGCCCGCCCTTGTTTCCGTGAGGCACTAAGCGCATGCCTGATACAAGATGGTTGGCAAAAAATGTAGGGCAAAAAATTTCAGGGTTCACCGAATGACGCGCTGGCTCAATGTATGTGGCAAGACGGTGGTTCATGCCGATTGTGGTTAAGGACGGGGAAATAGGTGATTTGGTTGGTTGCTTTGTGCGAGATCGATGAAAATTTGCGAGTCTAGACCTGTCTCTACCCCATGCACAATGGGGCGATTTAGTTCACAATACGCAGAGTTCAAGAATCCACTGGCTACGCGTCGAAAGAGCGATTATGCGACATCTCGATCACCTGAAAAACCTCGTCATCATGGCATCCGCAGACGGATCGCTTACCGAACGGGAGATCGCCCTCTTGGTCGACCGATGCGCAGATCTTGGTCTCGAAGAAGCCGACTTGGGGAAGGCTGTTCAATTCGCCCTTAGTGATGAAGCCTCGCTCAAGCTTCCGACCGACCGCAAAGAGCAATTGTCGATGCTTGGGGATCTCATGCGAGTCATGGCGGCCGATGGCCAACTGAGCGAGGTAGAAAAGCGGCTCTTCGCTCTCGCTGCGGCCAAGATGAATGTCGACCGAGAGGAACTCGATCGACTAATCGATGAGTTGTTGGACAAGGAAGGCAGGTAATCGATCCAACCCTTACCCACTGATATCGATCTCAATTTTAGCTCAACCTTCTTCCGTCATCGATGTAGGAGAATGGATCACGCTTGGATGAACTGTCATCGACTGCGATACGATCTAAAGTGCCGTCGGAGTTAGAGTCGACCATTGCGATATCGGCGGCCCCATCGCCATTGATATCCGCGACGAACACATCGGCGAAACCATCGCCATTGTGGTCTGCTGCATAGGTATCAGGCCGCCCATCGTAGTTGGAATCAGCGATATGCCTATCCATAACTCCGTCACCGTTGGAATCCTTGGCAAGATGATCGATATGACCATCGCCGTTTGCGTCTAAAGCGACCGTTTCAAATCGGCCGTCGCTATTTGTGTCAAAGGCATAAACGTCGATAGTTCCATCTCCATTCACGTCTTGCCCAGCGACGTCCAGAGTGCCATCCCCATTGGTATCTATGGCATAGGTGTCTAGTTGCCCGTCGCCATTGGTGTCCATGGCTAGTGCATCAATGAGTCCATCTCCGTCAGCATCGACAGCGAGTGTCTCTGCCATTCCATCGCCATCGAGGTCCATGGCATAAGCGTCCGTATTTTCGGTGATTTCAAATTCTTCACTCATCATTACCGCTCCATTTTTACAACTTCGAACAACTTGAACTTAGAAAAACTTGATTACTTTGCCGAATCCACAGTGACCGTGAGTTGCCGATTGGTATCGGCCATGGCACCGGGTAACTCACTTTTGAATTGCGTTAATGCGTTCACCGAGCGCTCGGAAGCTATTTCGGTGATATGGTCGACCAAATGCCATCCGAACAGGCCGCTTCCCGGCAAAGCTTCGTAGAACTGCGAACTGACGTCCTCATGTAGAGTGCGCCTCATGATTGCCGCCATTCGGTGTTGAGCCTTGGACAGTTCATCGGGCGAAAGCTTCTCAAGTAGTTGTCGGTCCCGTAGCATTGCGGATTGTCGCGATAGTTCCATCGCGTGACGGCACTCCATCGCCATCACAGCCGCGGTCTCAAGTGTGGTGTTCCACCATTGGATGGCTTGTGTGCCGTGTGCTCGCAAGCG
>JAGWWZ010000076.1 GCA_018970165.1 Planctomycetota bacterium
ACATAGTGTGAGCCAATAACGCCGTTTCCTTGAATGGCACCACAATGAAGTCGACTCGTCTAACATCCTCAAGGCGAAAACTCAGGTCGTAATAACGGACATCGTGATCGTCCTCGGATCGATAACGGCAGTCGCGGACGTAACGAATGGTGATGCGATCATCGTCGATCTCGGCAAACGGCATGACCGCTAAGTCGGATCGGAAAATTTTCGAATCCGTTTTCGGCTGCTTCCTGCGAGTGATGATCGAACCAACAGCCGTGCGCTTGATCAACGGCAAGGCTGCTCGCTCGATCAACGGAGCGGTACAGCCAAGCGTACCCACGGAGATCACAACCAGACTGATCCACGCGAAAACAACATGCACGGATCGCTCGGAAACTCTGACGATCATGATCCTGCTCATCCTATGTGCATCGCCACTCCAGCCAACACGATTGTGTCCGCAAAGATCGACCTGCTAGCTTCCCGGTTCAAACCCCTCGGATATTTGCATAAGGAAGGGTTGCAAGACAATGCTGATACTCGTACGCCGAGACTTTGGTACCGGTAATAGCAGGACTATCTGCGGCGATCTTGCGCACTGTGCGAAATGCCACCTACCTACTCACTAGGCGAACAGCCTATTTGCAAGCATTCGGACTGCCGTTTGCCAAGAGGCCTGCGACCGCTCGCTGGAATGCCACCATTCGATCAGCAAGTTTGCAAGCTCTGTCGGAGATTCCGTGATGTCAGCAGTCACCAAGGGACCGCTGATATGCCAATGCCTAAACGCCAAGGCGACATGGGCGACATCGCATCGGGTCAATTCGAGTTCCTGGCCAGCGGCCAGAATGGCAGGAAGCGTTGCTAGCGGGATCAGGACCGGCGCATCGGTTGAGGCCTCGCTCCGAAATATTTCGTTGGACTTTTGTTCTAGTTGCACGAGCAGCCAACCCAATCGAATGACTTCGGGGAGTTCTGGTCGCGCGTTGGTCAATACAGCTTCGATCCGGACCAAATCTCGATCCGGATGCGCCTTGCCGAATCCGCCAAGAATCGGTTGCAGGCCGATAACCGTGCAAGCATCGGCCAACGCGTCTTGATGGACCAAACACTTCCATAGGTTCATCAAACCTCGACCGTATCCTAGCCATTGCTCCTGCAGGGGCCGAAAGCGAAATGCGCTTTGCTCGTCGTACCTGGGAAACAATTGTCGGAACGCAGCTTCCACATCGGTGATGAGGTCGGCCAGCAGCGATCCTCGTGAACCGTCCCCGTCCTGCACCTGCCGATTCGTAAGGACTGCGGAAGCTAGTTCCCGGTTGGAGTCGATGGCCGACCCGGTCACAATCAACGTTTCCCAGAAGCCTTGCGGCTCGACCGGATGTTGATCGATGATCCACCTGCCGAGCCGTTCCGCATACGGTCGCATCGTAGCGAGTACTTCCGAATCATTGACCTGTTCCGGATGTTGCCAGCAAGCTTCGGCCGCGTGCAGGGCGCTGGTGGAGAGATTCGGCTTCCAATGGAGCTTCATGGCGTGGCGTTCAGTCTTTGGGTTTCGCCATTTGCTCGGTGATCCACGATTCCAGTTCGTGCCAGTCGACGGGGGGTAATCGACACAGATCGGGGCGGAGGGCGACGGCATCATGGATGTACACATGATGGATTTCGTTCTGGTCGCGATCGGTATTCCAATGCACCAGGATTCGAACGCAGGACATCAATCCGCCGGGAACTTCGATTTCGTAACCGCACAACAGGGGGACATCGAGCCAGCCCATTTGACGGGCTGCCAGGGCGGGGAACTCCGCATTCAAGTCCCGGGTCACCGTAAAAATCGCACTCGCGACATCCTTGGGATCGATATTGTTGCGACGGACGATGAGCGCGAGCAACTGCCGAGTGGCCTTGAGAATTGCGTCTCGAGAGTTCGCTTCGACGGTAGTGGCTCCGCGGACACCGCGACACACCTTCCCATCCGCCATAATCAATGGTCCTTTTCAAATCGTCGAGATTGTTGAGAATAATCCTCTTTGAGGCTGGACGAGTATACTGGAAATCATGCAGAACGACGACGCCAATATCGCTTCGCGGAACCCCACGGAGTCTGGGCTTCCTCCGGATTGGGATCCGCGTCAATTCGCGTTTCTCGTCGTTGATAATGATCCTGCCCACGCCCGAGCGATGACCGAGAGCCTGGAAAGAGTCGGCTACCGTTGCGATGTCGCGACCGCCGGACCGGATGGCAAGCGAATGCTCGAGCAGAACACATACGACGTCATCATCACCGACTTGGTGATGAACGATGTCGATGGGATGCAGATCCTGGCACTTGCGAAACATATGCTTCCAGAATCGCAGGTGATCATGATTACCGGCCATGCAACGGTCACCAAGGCGGTCGAGGCAATGCAGTTGGGGGCTTTCAATTTTCTCGAAAAACCGATCACGCCCGCTCGTTTACGAGCGATCGCGGCCAAGGCGGTGGAAGCGGTTCAACTGAAGCAAACCAATCTCGAACTGCGCCGAAGACTCGATGAAAAGTTCGGCTTCGAAGGGATCGTATTCGTCAGCCCGGGCATGCAGCAAGTCATCGATCGCCTCAAACGCATCGCTCCGACCGATGCCACCGTTTTAATCACCGGGGAAAGCGGTACGGGGAAAGAAATGATCGCTCGCGCGATCCATCAGAACAGCCCTCGCAAAAACAAACGTATGGTTGCGCTCAATGTGCGAGCCGTCTCGGAGAACCTGGTCGAAAGCGAATTGTTCGGGCACGTGCGAGGCTCGTTCACCGATGCGGTGACTGATCGCGAAGGAGCATTCCAGTACGCTGACGGCGGCACGTTATTCCTCGATGAAGTCGGGGACATGCCGATGAGTACCCAGATCAAACTGCTGCGAGTCCTCGAGGAACATCAAATCACGCGAGTCGGGGATAACAAACCGATCAAAGTCAATGTCCGGTTGGTTTCGGCCACCAATCGCCCGCTCGAACAAATGATCACCGATGGCCAGTTTCGCAACGATTTGTACTTTCGACTGAAGGTGGTCACGGTCCACTTGCCTCCCTTACGGGATCGACGCGATGACATTGTTCCGCTGATGGATCACTTTCGCAAACAGTTCATTAGACGCCACAATCGCGGCCCGTGCAATTTCACACCGGCAGTCACTCGGAAGTTCTATGCATACTCATGGCCGGGCAACATTCGGCAACTTCGAAATTTTGTCGAAACCATGGTCGTGCTCGACACCGATGGCAAGCTCGATGTCGACGATCTGCCACCTGAGTTGACCGACGAACCGTCGCTCGGTGCCCCGAATATGCCGGAATCTGTCACGGCGCCGCCGCTTGACGGGGGCGAGGGAACGGTCGCCCAGGGGCCCAGTGAACTGATCGGCAAGACCATGGACGACATCGAACGCTGGGCCATCGAGGAGACCCTCAGGATGACCGCTGGCAATCGGGAAGAAGCAGCCAAGATCCTCGACATCGGTGCTCGCACTCTTTATCGAAAACTGGACAAGTACCGGCAGGAACCGAGTTGAGCAAACGCTATGGAAGCAGATGACGAGCTTTGTTTGTGCTTCCATGTCTCCTGGCGAAAGGTTCTCAACTACATCCGCATCCACAAAGTCCATGTAGCGAGCCAACTGCACGATTGCGGCGGCGCTGGAACCGGATGCGGTTGGTGCCGCAAACAGCTGGAGAGGCTCGCGACTATGTGCGGTGAATCGCCGCCGACCGCTGAGAATATCGACGCTTGGTTGCGCGAAAGAACTCCCAATAAACAGCAATATGCGAAAGGACGGAAGGTCTACCGCGAGAGCATCGGCGATCCCTCGCGCGAGGCGGAAAAGGATGATCGTTCGGCCGATCCCAATGATCTAAGCCCAGGGACCTAACATCCAATCCAGTTCACGAGATTCAATACATCGCATCGTTACAAGCCCGTGCAGTCTACGATTGCGTCTCCACCCGAGCGTTAGGCTCGCGGGATTCAAAGTACGGGCACGCCCGCAATGGTTGCGGAGGATATTTGGGCCAGGACTCGGGCGTTTGATCCGATTGGCAGAGTAAAAAGACTGAGCCTTTTCCCGAAATGATCGTTCTGTGGGCCCGACACGCCAGGCATATCGACGATTTGAGAAGCGGCCGATCGCGAGCAAGCAAATCTGCCTGAGCATCGCGATCCTCGGTATTCTTAACCGATACTTTCGCCTTGGGTGGATCGGAGTCTGTGCAGTGATGAGTTGGAGGGTCGATCATGGCAGTCATGGTCATAGCGAATACTTCGGTTCCGAGACAACTCGGCTCTATGACTATGTCTCCTCGGGAAGCCCCCCTAGAGGACAACCGTTAAGGGAGAATACGGTTACCGTAGCGCCCTGCCTGGGGAATTTGGCTCGTGCGGAGCTCTCGCTGGGTGATGTGGCGGCCATGCTGGGGAGGAACCGCACGATGCATGAGAACGGGAATCGGATTGGTGTGCACCACCACTTCGCGACCGTTCACATGCCGCGTGTACTGCTTGGCGTCCGCCGTTCCTTGGAAACCAATAAAGATGAGCGATAAAGCGATCGCCGATCGTAGCTGGGCCATGATGGACTCCCTTATCTTCCGTGCGTGCATAGAAGCAAAAAACTCTCAGAATTATAAACCCGGCTCATGATTTGGCCAGTCGCGAGCATCGACTCCCCCGCGACGACTCGCCAGGGCGCGCGAAGGGAATCGGATGTGGTTAAAGCGCGGACAATGCCGGTTGTGTCGCCGATGCGGATCGCGACACCTTGGTTTGAGAACGTAGGCACCATTAGCACCCCCGAAGCATTGAGTTTCATGGGCTGGGCAAGGATCTTGGAGGAATGGCAGGTTCCCCACGCTATTCACTCCGCAACTCACAAGATTCGCAACTCACAAGGCCTTGCAACACGATGATGAATCCAGGTTGGCTCGTTGAATCAGCAAGCATGTGGGGGTTTCACGGCGCCATGATGGCCGAAGCCCACAAACCGATGAAGGAGCAAGCGGTTCAGGAATACTGGCTCCGAAATCGAGTCCGCTTTGATGCCTGGAATCATCTTATGACTCAATTGGAGCCCTGGCTGATATCCACCGTACAATCGGCTCGCACCTCGGCATGGAAACGTGGCAGCATTCTGTTGGAAGAGATCCTGATGTCCGAGCCTTTGGCTCGTGTATGCACCGCAGTCGCAACGCAACTTGAGGGTCGATTGGTCGATTGCGATAGCCGCGCAATCCTGCACAACGTCTTTAATAACCATCTCGAAGTTCGCAAGCGATCCCTCCAATGGATTCTCGCAGGTGTTGATTCCGGAGTCGATGAAGCGCAACGCCTCAACCGACTTCGATGCTATTTGGAGCATTGGACCGATATGCTGATCGGTTTCTTTTCCTCATCAGAGACTCGACTGGAATATGCATTCAGCGCCGAGCGAGCAACCGAATTCGCCGATGAGTACAGCCATCGAGCGTTGGGCAACGCTTCGGAAACCGTTTGGTCCCTGTTGTTGGCAGGCAACAGAACTTGGATTCGCAAGCACGGATCCACCGAGATGCTCTTTCCCGAATTGAGCCGCGATGTGATCTGTGCGGCCCTGGGCATGGTCCACCCGGTGTGGTTCGATTCCCTTGGATTGCTTCCTTCCCGCGCCGCGCAAAAGATGACGCACAGCCTCAATTACGTCGATCGAACGTTGGAAAGTTTGGTCGATGGCTCCTGGGAAATGCTCTCATCGGTTCAAACGTCGGTTCAAAGCAAAGGGACGACTCGACTCCCCTTTTAAACACAGGTCAACAGTCTAGCCGACTTGCAGAATCGTCTCGAGGTTCCTAAGAATCTCGGACACCTGGACCTTATTGCGACCGAAACTGATCGAGTCGTTGCTCGCTAACCACTCTTCGACTTTTCGATGAGCGGAGATGACAGTCGAGTGACGTCGCTTGCCGAAATACTCGCCGATTTCGGAAAGAGCAGTTCGCGTGTACTTGCGGGCCAGGAACATCGCCAACATCCGCGGTTGACTGATGCTCTGACACTTCGTTTTGGTACGTAACGTTTCATCGTCGAGCCCGAAGGCTTCGCACACGACACGATCGATATCAGGCAATCGAACGACCGGTTGGCTAGCTCTGACCAAATCACCGGTGCATCGGAATGCGTCCTCTTTGCTCAGCGGGGATTCCTGCAATCGCTGCTGTGCTGCTAGGCGATGGACAACCCCTTGCAGAATGCGAGCGTCTCCGCCGCATTGAGCCGCCAACTCATGCAACACTTCGTTGGCGACATTCAGATTCCGCCGTTGGCATATGCGCTGTAGTAGTTTTTGACGGGTCTCAAGATCCACCGGCTCGATACCGCAACACATTCCCCCAGATAGTCTCGCGTACAGGTCGGTACCCAAACCCATCAGTTCATTGAGCCCGCGATCGGCTACCAAAATCACCTGACGACGCTCCCGCAACAACATATCGATCGTGTTGCGCAGCTCCGCGAGCGTTCCTGTCTTACCCAAACAGAAATGGACATCGTCGATCACCAGCGCCTCGACGTCTCGATATTTTTTGCGAAAGTTGGCAAAGCCGCCACCTCGAGCACTCTCGGTGTATTCGATGGTGAATTGCTCACCAGTCAAAGACAGCACGCGCCGCATGCGATACTGCTGACGTAGGCGATGCGCCAAAGCACTTGCCAAATGTGACTTGCCTACTCCATGCGGACCATAAATCAACAACGGACTGATCTGGCCAGGGCGCTCGAGGACCATCTCGGCGCCGGTGTATGCCAAGCGATTATGCTCCCCAGGGATAAACTCTTCCCATCGTCGCTCGTTTTGCTTTCTCAGCGAAATCAGACGGTCTAGATCCGGATCGGGAGCATCCGCACGCACCACGCGCAACCCAGCCGCGTTCGATGTCGCATCATCTTGACGCGACTCCGGCGATGCCGTGCTTGGGTTTGAATTGGAAAGGGATGGAACGGCGGTCACGGTTGCGGGATCGGACGAGGAAGGACAAGTCGACTCAGATGGAATCTCCGCAGACGATGCTCTGTCGCCTACGACGGAATCCCTATGGTACGCAATGTCGGTCCCCTCGGGAGCGTCGGACGCCGAAAAGGATCCTTTTCCCCTCTTTTTGGCGGCGACCACACACCCCCACTCCGGGCCAGCGCATTGGGCCAGTACCCCTTGCAGATCCGCCCGGAACATCGTGTTGATGCAATTAGCCAGGAATTCGCTTGGTACTTCGATTCCGATCGTACGCGTGTCGACCAAACTCCATCGCGTCCCGGAGCCAAACCACAACTCCATCCGATCTTTGCCCAATCGCTGCCGTAAAGCCGATGCAACCGTGTCGAGCAGCGTCTTGTGACTCTCCCCTCCATTCTCCGGCGCTCTCCGCATCGCGTTCTCCTGTAGCCTTGCGATCTTCGCTCGTGTTGACGAGTGGTTCATCCGATGCGACAGGAACCCTCCTGTCGTTGCATCGCCGACCTCGCGGTTTCGTCCCCGCTTGGTTTCCGATGCGGGTGGCGATTGTAGATTTGCTAGCTAAGCCGTCAAATTGTTTCCGGGGGACTTGCCGAAAGTTTTTAGATGAACCGGTGAAGATGCAGTAAAGATCGAAGGGATCCGTTGTGTTGATCAGAAAGATTGTTCAATGGAGATCGTTTGCGATCGAGTGGAAAACTTGTTTGGAGTTGCGCTCTCATCGTTCGTCGGTGTTTGATTTCGATGGACGTTCGGAATTTCTGGTCTCGCAACGCAAGGTCCATCAAACTCCTCGCGTGTTTTCTACCTGCTCAAGGTATGGTCACCGACTCAACATCCAGTACAATCCGTTCCTCGTTGCGAAACGTACGAAGACAAGAATAGTTGCATGCGAATGACTTTGCGAATGACTGTGCGAATGACTGTCAGCACAATCGGCTTTCTCATTCGATCGACGTCATACTGCATCGATTGCTGCTCGCCCGCAGGTAATCCGTCCCACTAATCAACCTGATACTGTTTCCGAGTGAACGAATATGAATATGCTCGAACTGATCAAGCAAGGACTATTCTCTAGCATTGGACTAGCGAGTCTCACGCAGGAGAAAGTTTCGGAAATCGTGTCGGAAGTCGGCAAGCACATTCCGTTGACGGAACAACAAGCGAAAGAGTTCGCTAATGAGATGAACGAGCGAAGCGAGCAAGCCAAGAAAACATTTGGCGAGCAATTCGACAAACAGGTCGACCATGCGTTTATCCAAATGGGGTTGGTGAAAAACGAGATTCGCAAGGCAACGGAATCCGCGAGCGATGCGTTCAATCGCGCAGTGGAGGACCAGGTGCGAGCTGCTCTTGAAAAAATGGGAGCCGCATCGGTGGAAGAAGTTGAGGCCTTGAAGAAACGGGTGGCGATCCTCGAGTCCAAGCTCGAACAGGTCAGTTAACCACGTTTCGCAAGGGTTCGCCGGTCAAAGCCCGCAATACTTCCAGCGAGCCTTTGGTGCGAAATTCCTCGCATCCTTCATCGCAATAGAATGCGGTGTGGGGGTTCAGCAGCAATCGGTCGTGGGCTGGATGATCAGGATTTCGCCAAGCAGCCAAAACCGGGCTATCAACTTCGGGAGGCTCCTTTTCCAAAACGTCGATGGCCGCTCCCGCCAGATGCCCCTTGGCCAACGCATCGATTACTGCAAGCGTATCCACCACGCCCCCGCGGCTGGTATTGATCAAAAACGAACCTTTTGGCATCCCTGCGATCTCCCGTTCTCCGATCAAATTGCGGGTTTCTTGGGTTAGGGGGCAGTGAAGACTGACGATGTGCGATGTGGCGAGCAACCGAGCAAGACTCATTTCCCTCGCGATTCCGAGCGCCTTATCGACTCCGTCTTTGAGATACGGATCATAAAACGCCACATCGAATCCGAAGGCTTTCGCCCGCAATGCCGCGGCTGTCCCGATACGTCCGCAACCGATGATCCCAAATCTGCGACCTCGAAGTCGTGGAACGGGAAGCGCCTGATCGACATTCCAAGCTCCTATGCCGCGTTTCAGACGACTGTTGAGGAAGTGGGATCCGCGAGCGAGACTGACAGCCATGGCAACCGCAGAGTCCGCTACCTCTTCGGTGCCGTAATCAGGAACGTTGCACACCGGGATGCCGCGAGCCCGAGCAGCACCGATATCGATCCCGTCGTAGCCGACACCTGGCCGCACAATCACTTTGCAGCGCTGCAATCGGTCAATCGAAGCTTTGGTGAATCGAAAGTAATGATAGACCATGATGGCGTCGGCCTCTTCGATACGACCGACCAACTCCGCTTCGCTCAGGACATCGAGCGCAACGACCTCGGCTATCTCACCGAGTACCTTTCGTTCGAAGGTCAGGGGTTCAACAATCAGGTCGGTAATGACAACGCGATAGGGTTTGGTCATTGCAGCCACTGAGCAACTCGTTTCGCAAAGTAGGTGAGGATACTGCAGGCCCCTGCGCGGCGAAAGGCGATCATGCTTTCCATAACCGCGGTTCGTTCGTCGAGGGAACCCGCTTGGGAAGCTAGTTTCAACATCGCGTACTCGCCGGAGACTTGATAGACCGCGATTGGCAATGAAAAGTTGTCATGCAGTCGTCGCACAATGTCCAGGTACGGCATTCCTGGCTTGACCATGACGATGTCCGCCCCTTCATCGATATCCAACGCCACCTCGCGCAGGGCTTCATCGGTGTTGCAGGGATCCATCTGGTAGGTTTTCTTCGTTGCTCCGCCAAGGTTTTTGGCAGAACCGACCGCATCGCGAAAGGGCCCATAAAACGCCGATGCGTACTTCGCGGCGTAACTCATGATGGCGACGTGCGTAAACCCCTCTGCATCCAGGGCCTTGCGTATTCTTCCGATGCGACCATCCATCATGTCGGAGGGAGCAATGACGGTGCACCCGGCTCGGGCTTGATTGATCGCTTGCCCGCACAAAATATCGACGGTGATATCGTTCGCGACATCATTGTCGATAACGACGCCGTCATGCCCATGGGTGGTGTATGGGTCGAGCGCCACGTCGCAAACAATTCCCAGCGAATCCCCGCATCGATCCCGAATCCCCTTCGTCGCGCGGCAAATCAAATTGTCTGGGTCGAGCGAATGACGACCGTCGTCGCTTTTGAGATGTGCAGGAGTTACAGGAAAAATCGCGATACATGAAATCCCTAATTCAACCGCTTCCGCGGCATGCTCGACCGCCAGATCGACGCTCACCCGCTCCACCCCTGGCATCGATGCAATCGGTTCCGCCGATCCAGACCCTTCTTTGACGAAAATCGGCCAAATCAGGTTGGCCGGGGTCAGATGCGTTTCCTGGACCATCGTGCGAGACCATGGCCATCTTCGCATTCTTCGCAATCGAGTGTTCGGGAAGGAACCGTAAGGGGACGGTGTTTGCATGCGATTCTCGAGTGCTGGTAGCACAGGTTCGGTTGGGATAAAATGAAGTTGTGGGTCGAGAACGTTTATTTTAGTGCAAGCAAATGATTCATGAGGTCCTCATGCGTTCCTTTTTCCGATTTGCAACTTCGCAATTTGCGACTTTCCGATTTGCAGCGCTGGCGGTGCTGGTTTCCGCGAACACACTGGCCGGTTGGTCGGTCGTATCCCAAGCCCAGGATGTGGTGCGCAACGAGAATCCCAACGGAATGCCCGTCCCATCGGGGGAAGGATGGCAGCCTTTGTTTAACGGGTCGGACCTTTCCGGATGGCAGCAGAAAAACGGCTGGGCTGTGTACCGCGTAGTGGATGCCACCATTGTCGGTACCACGTCGAAGCACAGTCCGAACTCGTTCCTTTGCACTGCCAAGGAATACGACGATTTCGAGCTGAGGTTCCAAGTCAAAGTCGATGACCCGCTCAACTCTGGCGTTCAAATTCGATCCAAGAGTATTCCCGAACGAGACTCCGGCCGCGTCCATGGGCCGCAGGTCGAAATCGAGTCGACGGGTGGAACCGCAGGTTATGTTTATGGGGAGGCAACCGGCCGCAACTGGATCTCTCCAACGCAACCACCCCACCGACATTTCAAGCAGGGGGAATGGAACCAATACTACATCCGAGCTCAAGGCAACCGCATTCAAACCTGGATCAACGGCAATCTCGTCGAGGATATGACCGATGCACTTTCGCACAAGACGGGCTTCATCGGCCTGCAAGTTCATTCGATCGGCGTCGACCAAGGACCGTTCCAAGTCCGATGGAAAGACATCGCCATCCGAACCATGAAACCTTAACCGGAGACGCTTGCTCATCGATCAGGAATCAATAGGCAAGCAATCAACCTTTTCGTTTTAATCCTCTCGCAAACGCCTACACTCGCAAAAAGCCCTCGCAGTAGAAGGAACGATTTGTCCACCATGAAGATGTCCTTCAGGAATGGCAGCAGCGTATGCAGTTTGGTTATCATCGCACTGAGCGCGATCGGTTGCCGCGAACCGATCCGCGAAGCGAACCATCACGAACCCAACTTCTTGTTTGCGGAGGTGATGAAGATCAGCCAAGACACGGAGATGCAAACGGCCTTGGTCGAGAGCAAGGACCTGATGAAGGAGTGGTTTGGAACACCCGATGCACCGAAGATCCCGGAAGCGCTCCGCGAAGCACCCTATGATGAACTGTTCACTGAAGCGAACCTGAAACTGGCCGCTGGAGAGCCAGGCTCGCCCGGGTTGTACGTGACGCAGCAATGCGCGTCGTGCCATGGGCTGACCGGACAGGGACGCGGCTTGGTAGCGGCCAGTCAAAACCCCTACCCTCGCGATTTTCGACCGGGATGGTTCAAGTACAAATCGAACCCACGGTCTGCCAAACCTCTCAAGTCTGACTTCGTTCGCATCTTGAGAAAAGGTTTGTCCGGCTCGCAAATGCCGATCTTCGACAAACTGAGCGACGACGAAATCCATGCGCTGGTCGACTATGCTGTGTTCCTTTCCGTTCGCGGTGAATTCGAGCGGTCGCTGTTGCAAGATGCAGCGATGGAAAACGACGGCGACAAGGAAGAACTGTTGACCAACATCGCGGATCGTTGGGTCGATGCCAATGATGCGACCGAGGAATTCGAGCGACCGGCGTTTCCGCTGGTGGGTTCCGAAACGCCAGAGACCGCCGAACAACTGGCCGAATCGATTCAAAAGGGGAAAGAGCTCTTTGTAGGACCGATCGCTGCTTGCTCGCAATGTCATGGCGAGGGTGGCACCGGCGCCGGCACTAAACTTCCCGATTACGACGACTGGACCAAAGAGTGGACGGCAAAGATCGGACTGAACCCCGACAACATCGACGAGATCGCTCCGCTGATGGCGCTCGGCGGTATGAAGCCGCAGCATCTCAAGCCTCGAAGCATTGTCGAAGGACATCTGCGCGGTGGACGCGACCCGATGGATATCTATCGACGCATTCGATATGGCATTGCTGGAAGCCCGATGCCCGCCGCATCGTTGGCCGCATCGAGTCAAGATACGGGGCTTCAACCCGACGACTTATGGCATTTGGTGAATTACGTACTATCGATCGCTCAAGTACCCCCGCCACCCATTCCTCCAGCATCTCCTGCGACCAGTGGCGATTCTGTCGCGATCTCACCTTGACGGTACTGCATGCTCTTTGACTCTCAGGACAAACTGATAGCAGCCAAGCAGGGGGACGAGAACGCCCGCGGCGAATTGCTCAACCGATTCCGCCCCTACTTGAATGTCATCGCCCAACGCATGCTCGATGACCGCATCCAGGGCCGAATGGACTTTTCGGATGTAGTACAGGCTACATTTTTGGAAGCATCGAGAGACTTCCATTCCTTTCGGGGCGACACCGTGGAATCTTTCCTTGCGTGGCTGCGGAACATTCTGAAAAACAATATCTCCACCGCCCATCAAGAGCACTTGGCAACTCAAAAACGTTCCGCGCGACGGGAAGTAAGCATTGCGTCTCCGGCAGGCGACAACGGGAGCGAGGTTCAGTTGGCGAACATGCTTCCCGCCGAGACCTCGACTCCCAGCCAACGGTTGATGCGGGACGAAGCAGCAGTCGTACTAGCTAATTGCATGGAACAAATCCCCGACACACAGCGGGACGCCATCCGCATGCGTTATCTGGAAGGAATGTCGCTCAAAGAAATCTCGCAAAAGATGGACAAGTCCGAAATGGCGGTCGCGGGTCTGTTGAAGCGCGGCCTACAGGGTTTACGCGATGAGATGCGTGCCATTCAGTCCACCCTGAGTTCTCTGATGTAAAGGAGTCGTCGCTGATGAAGTCAAGCTCGGATGGTTCAGGTAAACGGGGTTGCATGTGGATCTTCTGGGCGTTGGTCGCCTTGCTAATACTGCCATGCGCGGGGGTATTCTCCATCTGGGCCTCCCGGCAGAGTCGAGACGGCAAGTTCCTGCGAAAGATGATTAACGACCTCAAAGAACGCGGGGCTCCGATCGACAATGAAACCCTTCTCGCACAATATCGTTCGAGAACCGATCCATCCGATGCACCGGCTTGGCAACAGGTCTTTGCCGAACTGAAATCGACGGAGTTTAAGGAATGGTGCAAAGGGATCGAACTCTTTGACCCAACAGTCGAGGGAACCGCGTGGACCGATTCCTCATGGACCGGGGAGGCTGCTGAACGCAACTTGATCGCAAAAACAGTCGATCTGCGGCGACGTATTCATGAACTCACGATGAAGCGAAGCGCAGTTCAGTTCCTGCAAGATTTCAATGGGATACAGACGCAGTTGAACGAGATTCAGAGCATGAGGGATGTGCAGCGTCTTCTCTCAACGGAGTTCCAGGTCGCATTTGCTGATCGGGATTCCAAAGCTTGCCTCGCGTCCATTGAAGCGCAACTCGATCTGGCCTTGGTATGCCGAGAAGACCCTTTTATGGTGAGTCAACTGGTCAATCTCGCTATCCGTGGGATCGCGATGCATAACATTCAACGCGCAATCGAGTATGACGTCCTGACCGAAGAGGATCTCGTGAGTCTGTTGGATAGGATGTCCAGCGAGGAACTCCCCTTATCGCGTTTGTCCAAGATGATTGCGGGAGAGCGAGTAATCGCGCTGGAAGCAGCCAAAAACCCCTTGGAATCAGGGGTTTTTGAAGAGGCAAACAAGCCGATGGGTTCTCTCGGATCTATCGTGGGCATACCCACCAACCGCGACATCATTCATCTTCTCGAGGTTTTTGAATCCATGGAGGATCTCAACGTTTCAGATATCGATCAATTGAGGACCCTAGCGGCCAGCAACGACGCAAACCTGCAGAGTCAAATCAGCCGAGCGGGACTAGCCCAGATGGATTGGATATTGACAAGCCTAATGATGCCCGCATTTTCAGCGCTGGCCGAAGCGCTGGTTCGTGACGTTGTCAGGGAGCGATTCATCCGACATGGTCTCGCGATTCGCATTTACCAAAAACGTCATGGCCGCTTTCCCGAAAACCTCGAGCAACTCCTCGACGTCGGTTTGGATTCGCGAGTGGCCAAGCCGTGGGGAGGCAAACCGTTTGGTTATCTCAATCGGGATGGTGAAGTCGTGTTGTGGGCAACTATTCCACAAGATGGCCCCATTACATCCGATGAACCACCCGAAATAGAAGAGGAATCCGAAGAGTCTTTGCGCAAGTGGTTCCACCTGCGGTTTCGGGCCCCTAAACAGTAAGTGTTGAGCCTTGCGATCAGCGGTTCGAGTTGGTTGGGGCATCTGCATCGCAGTGAAAGTCGCGGGGAAAGTAACGCCAAGGAAGAACAGCCCGATGATGAATTCCGCATCGTTCCGTTCGCGAGCAAAGATCTGCCTTCGCATCTTCGGAGTGCTTACTATCCTTCTCATTTTGGCTATTTCAGGTCTCTTGATCGCGTGGGGGGTTCGTGAAAGTGGGGATCGCAAGATCTTGCGGGACAAGTACGCGGCACTGCGCGCGCGAGGCGCACCCGTCGACAATGCGAGTTTGACTCGGTGGTATCAGTCCATGACCGACGCGACCGATGTGGCGGCGTGGCAGAGTATTTTTTTAGAAATGCGATCTCAGGAATTTTCGCAATGGTGCACTGGTGTCGCCGGGCTCGATTCACAGACCGAAAAAGCAGAACGGAACTTGATCGAGAATACGGAACTTCTACGCAGACGCATTCGCGAGCTTGCTGCCAGACGCGTTCCCATTCAGTTTGTGAAGTCCTTCGACTCGATAAACACCCAACTCCCTCACTTGCAGGACCTGAAGCGGGTGCAACAACTTCTAGCGATCGAGTTCCATGCAGCCTTGATCGATCGGGAGCCGCAGACCTGCTACTCGACCATCAACGCCATGCTCGGAGTTGCGCAATTGTGCAGCAAGGAGCCTTTGTTCGTGAGCCAGCTCGCTAACATCGTTTTGCATGAACAAGCTTTGCGAACGATCCATCAGGCCATCGAACAAGATGTCTTGAACGAGGAGCAGATCGATCAGTTGTTGAGGACCATGTCGAGCGAAGAGATTGCTTTGCATCGGCTACCGCAGATGGCACAAGGCGAACGATCCGCCATGATTGAGGTTGCCGAGAACCTGGTGAAGTATCCAGGCTTCGATATGACGAGCTATTCCGAGCGAACCCCGCTCGAATTACTTGTTCAAACAACGAATCGCGACATCGTTCACTTGCTCGAGTTTTACGAGGCGGTAGAAAACTTCGACGTCTGGGACATTGATGTTTTGCAGTTTCAGTCGTTGGAGCATTCCAAGGAAATCGATAATCGGGTGCGCAGTGCCGAAACATGGGAGAAGACGGATTGGGCGATTACCGCAAGGTTGACTCCGAGCGTAATCACGATGGTCGAAGCATTGTTGCTGAACGCGGTTCAAGAGCGATTGATCAGGACCGCACTCGCGATCCGCCTGTACCAGAAGCGGTTTGGTCGATACCCAGAGGATTTAGAATCCTTGAAAGGGGTCGGTTTCGATTCGGACCGATGGAAGCCTTGGGGAGGCAAGCCTTTCGGATATCGAGTCTGCGATGGCGAAGTGATTCTTTGGGGGACGCATCCGCAGGAGGCTCCACTTACGACAGAGGATCCACCGCAACTCGATGAACGCTCCGTCTTACTAGATCAACAGAAAAAACTGCACATACTCTTTGCTCTTCAAGAAGCATCTAGGTGAGAATCTACGCCTGAAAATGGGGGTTCAGATTAATTTCTACCCCGTTGCAGCTAATATTGCGAGGTTCCGACTTGCCTTTGCCCAGTTTCTGCCGATATTCTTGAATGATGTGCTTATCATCTGTCAAGAATCAAAGCCGTTGGAGTTTCTGCCCATGTCCGAAAACAACGTTAGATTAACTGCCGCTCGACGGGGGTTCACTCTTGTAGAACTCTTGGTGGTGATTGCCATTATCGGGATTTTGGTCGGTTTGCTGCTACCAGCAGTTCAGGCTGCCCGCGAGGCAGCCCGACGCATGCAGTGCTCCAATAATCTGAAGCAGCAGGGGCTTGCGATTCACATGCACCATGACGCCCACAAATACTTCCCGCCCGGTGGATTCAATCCATGGGGTTCCGTTGGGAGCTGGGCAACACACATCTTGCCGTTTGTTGAGCAAGCCAGCTTAGCGAACCAGAACATCAACAAGAATGTTGACATCCTTCGTTACCAAGGTGGACCTACGATATTCTTCTGCCCTTCGCGACGAGGATCCGTAGCTGTTAACTCGCAGGGTGGACGGTACTTGATGGACTATGCGTCTGCAACTCCTGCTGATGCCCCCAACAGTTGGGATCAGTTCTGGTTTGGCGATACGTGGGGTATGGATTGGGTTCGAGCCAACTATCGAGGAGTCATCGTACGCGGAGGCGTTGATGCACTCGGGGTGTGGAGAGGCGGGAAGAGCAAGATGTCGAACATAACTGACGGCACCAGCAACACGATCGTCGTCGGGGAAAAGCAACTGAATCCGATACGATATAGGACTGGCGATTGGCACGATGATGCTGGTTGGGCAGATGGATGGGATCCCGATGTCGTTCGATACACCGGATTCGCTCCGAACTCTGACAAGCGGTACGACAATCAGGGGGGATGGGAAGGCTATCGGTTCGGAAGTGCTCACAACGACGGCATGAATATCTTGCTGGCTGATGGAAGCGTACGCTACATGCCCTTCACTATCGATCCGCTCGTCTTCAACCGACTCGGCTTGAGGGACGATGGTAGCATCATCCCAGACGATTTCTAATCGGGATCCGGTTTTGATCGGGATCAAGGGTTTGGAACTAATTGACGGAATTTGTTTTCATCAACTTCCATAATTTCGCCAAGAGTGCCAGCGACGTAACGTTTTCCCTGGATACCGACTTGTTCCCATGCAAAGATGTTGCTTGTCTGACCGGGTACAGCGGGGACAGGATCGAATTTGAGCTTGTAGGGTTTTTTATCTCTGGCTGAAACAAAAAGGCTTTCCACGTCCGTCACACCCAAGTTGCTTAATTCCTGGCTCGGTTGACTCTTGATAAATTCCTTGAGTTCCTGTTCATCCTTGGGGCCTCGTCCCTGATTGGAGCTAATGAATCGACCGTACATGACGGCCAGTGGTTTCAAATTGGACGATTCGGTCGGAGAGGTTGTGGCACCATTCTGGCACCCAAGCACGAGCGACAAGGTCAAAATGCTGACAAGTGCTAGGCAGGTTCTTTGTTTCATAGTGGTGAATCCCGTGTGAGGCATGAAGCAGGCATATGGCTTCGATCCAAAATAGAGAATCAAATCCAGGGGTACATATTAACAATTTCAATTCCTACCAGAACCCAACTTTGGAAACTTGCATGGCGGTTCTCTTGAAAAACTTCTTGCCTACATGCAAGCTACGCGCTCTCGCAGCGTTTCCAGGAATCAATGATCCGTTTCTGTCGCTGCGAGTCTGTTTGATAAAGGATTGTCTCATCCGCCACAGATACCGCAGGCTTTCCCTTCGCTTGCGCTACACATACGCCCGTTTTTTCCTCTTTTAAAGTGCTCGCAATTTTGGTTGTGACGAACGTTGGAAGATGTGTTTAGCCAGAAGAGTGTCGGTGGCTCTCCCTGTTCTCTTTTTTGTCTTGCCCTGAACTCCCATGGCGGAAGCGGAATGGGATCAATCCAGATTCCGCGTTTTGCCAGTTTTGCTTTTCTTTCCAAGTCTGCGAAACGCGGATCCTCCCCGTATTCTCGATAATGCCATGCCCAACCATCTTCGATCATTTTGGCGTTTATATCCTCTCCATTCATCATCACCATCCCGACGATACGGCCAGCGCGATCCTCCGTTGAGTACCTGACCGCCACCATGCGACCAAAGACCATCTGCGAGAGTGCTTGCTTGGATTGACTCCCAAAACTCTGCTTCGTTTCGGGTGCATCAATCCCTTCCAAACGAACCGCTACTTCTTGTCGATCGACGAGAACTCGAATGGTGTCGCCGTCCGCTACCCCGACTACTTTTCCGCTCATCTCCGGCGACGATCGGGAACATGCCAAGAAGGGTAGCGAGCATGCGATCAGGGACAACAGGATTACGTGCAGGCGTGTCATCGATTCATCGTGAGAGTCATTGGGCGAAAACCCCGCCGCAGCGGAATCAAAATAGAACCGGTTCACATTGTACTCATTACGTAGACGCCAACGGAACCAACGATTTTTTGCACGATCGCTTAGAACCGCCGAGTTGTGTCGACGTTAGTGTTGACGCGCACCGAGAAACGTACGCCCCAGGTTCGCAAAAGTCCGTTCGGCTCGTCGGTATCATCGCGTCGCCGCTTGAAGCTTCGCAAGGAGCCGGTATGTCCGGCATGGAAACCGTTCTGCGAAGGTCAGATGAATCGTGTGAGTGTCGAAATCGCTTAACATCGAAAATGAGCTTGATGCTGGGTGGATAGGCAACTCCGATCCTGCAAACCTGCAAAGTCGAGGCAAAAGGGGGTGAGGTTGCAAGTAACGGGAACAAACGAGAGAATTCGTATTCGTTTCTATCCAGATAATTTCAAGGCCCATTTGACTTCAAGTCTGCACGAACTCAATGAGCATTGGTCCGCCAGCAGTTTGGTGTTCTAGTATTCGGTGGTCGCACCGAGAGGATTTTCGGATTTGCCATGTCGAAACGATTGCGGCAATGGGTCGAACTAACCATCTTCATCAAACGGATTGAAAATGACTCGATCAGACGGCTGGGTAGAGTTGAAAGATGGGCTAACGAGCCCGCTGGCAAAAACAGTTCTAAAATCGGTGGTTGGGCTTTTCCTGCAATCAAGCCGCGAACAGATCGATCGGCTGATGAGCACCCTGCGATTGCGGCGCTACGATACCGGAGCCGTTCTGTGCTCGGAAGGTGAAACAGCGCAAGAACTGTACGTGCTTTGCAGCGGCAGCTGCGGCATCTACACCCAAGAGTCCGACGGTCGACTCCGTTTGATTGAAGCGGTAGACCAAGTCGGCATGCTGATGGGTGAACAGGTTTTTCGTCACGATCGTAAGTTTCGGAGCGCAACGATACTGACGCTCGGGGAGTGCGAAATTGGCGCGCTGTCTGGCCAGTGTTTCCGCGAGTTGCTTCAGCTTGACGCATCAGCCAGCGAAACCCTAAGCGTATCTGCTGCGCGATATGCGAGGAATAAACTTCTGGCGCTCGCCGAGGAGATTAGCGAGTTCACAGATATGCATCCGACGGATAAGGCTAACGTCCGACAGCATCCGCCAGGAACAACACTTTTCTCGGTGGGCGAAAAATCGCAATGCGCGTTCTTCCTACTATCCGGAAGTGTCAGTTTGTTTCGATCAGGCTCCAACTATTCCCATGAAACGATACGGGCCGGATTGATCTTTGGCGCTAAGGAGGTGATGTCGGGGGCGAACCGTACAGAGACCGCTGTCAGCGCAAGCAACATCGAAGTCCTAGAGATTGATGCGGAGGTTTTGAAGGGATACATCGAGCGCAAGGGGTCCGGTGGAACCATCCTTACCGCATTGGAATCTGCTCATGAATTACCGCAGTTCGGCACCGTCTATCGAAGCATGGCACATGTCGATGGTGTGCCGTGTGTGATTAGCGACTATCGATTGCTAAACGGAGCAAGGGTCCGCGTTCGATTGTTCCCTGACCGATCCTCTCTAGAAGTAGCGAAACAGGTGGCGCTCGGAGATGCGACAACCGTTGTTTCTGCGGATGGAAAAGTTGTCCTCCTCGTATCGCCGAGCGATGAGTTAGTCGGCGTCCGAAGCCCCTCGGATTGGAAGGGACTGTCGAGTGCCATGAATTTGGTACTCCGCAGCGGACGACTGAGCGATTTGCAGCGTCGAGCTTTCGTGACCACTGGTGAGCTATTGCAGGAATCTTCCACGCTCCGAACGGCCTCGAGCTCGGAAATTGTATGCGCCTGCACCAATGCTACTTGCGCGACACTTTCCCAGGCAGCGAAAAGAGCGAGTACTGTCGAGGAGTTGATCAAGTTAACGGGGGCAGGAGGCGTATGTGGAGGATGTCGAGGCCGATTGCCCATGTTCTTGGGGAAGCAGGACATGTATCTGTGTCGACTCAGCAAGCAACCTTTGGCAGAGGGATCCTTTCGGGTCTTCCTGGATTCGGTAGCTCATGAGCGATTGCCAGCAGCAAAAGTCGGCCAATTCATTCGGATCGATGCCCTGATCGATGGTGTGTGGATCGGTCGCCCCTACACGCTGACAAGCTGCAAGGAAGGCCAATATGAAATCGGAGTCAAGATTGAAGATGGCGGATTCTTCTCGAATTGGCTGAAACAAACGTCGGATGGCACGTTGGCACGGGTCTTTGCACCCGAAGGAGATGTGTGCCCCAACCCCGCTGATAATGCTCCGCTCATTTATGTCGTAGCTGGCATCGGAGTAACACCGGCGATCGCGGCCGCAAGACGAATAGCAGACCTGCGTCCAACAACCATCATGTACGGCTATCGAATTGAGAACTCGGCACCCTATCTGAACGAATTGCGGGATTTGTCTCAATCAGGACAAATTCGACTGGAGGAGTTCTGCTCAAGCCACGGTAATAGGCTGTCATCGGAAATCATCCAACGCCAAATCTCCAATATCGGTCAATGTGAGGTCATAGTCTGCGGCCCAGGTGAATTCAATCGGATGGTGATGGACAGCCTGAAAGAATTGCCAAGCGTTAAGGTTCGAACCGACAGTTTCTTGCATGCGCAAAGAGGCCAGGGGAGCGGCGCGACTCCCGGAGCATGGCGGCAGAAGGACTTCACCCCGAAGTGTCCCTTGGATCACCAAGTGCAACTCAAGACCGATTTGCCTCCCGTTCAACAGGCAATCAAGTTTCTGGAGGAGTTCGAGGCGGAGCAACCTGGACGCTGCAACTTAGCAGAACGCATCGAACTGGTAACGGAGCAAATTCAAGAACAAGGGACTTGGTTCAAAACAGCAGAGGAACTTGGATTTGCAGCGAGGGTTGCTTGGAGGAATGCAGCTCGTTGCGTAGGTCGATTGTACTGGAAAGGATTGCATCTGCGCGATTGCCGCGATGTATCCCATCCCGACGCGATTGCTCAATCGCTATTCGAGCATATGCGGTTCGCCTGGAACGGAGGAGACTTGCGACCAGCGATCACCGTGTTTTCGCCGGGAACTCGGCAATCCCCAGGTCCGCGAATCTGGAACCCGCAGTTGCTGCGCTATGCGGGAATTAGGTTGCGGTCAGGCAAGCAGATTGGCGACCCGGCTCAGAATACATTGACCCAAAAAATCATGACCCTTGGCTGGGAGCCTGAGGGAACAGACTTCGATCTCCTACCTTTGGTCATTCAGACGCAAGAGCATGGTCCGAAGCTGTACGAACTTCCGGAGGATTGCAGACGAGAAGTTCAATTGAGCCATCCGCAGCACCCATGGTTATCTCGACGAAAGCTGAAGTGGTACGCTTTGCCAGCCGTGTCGGATATGGCGTTGGATGCGGGCGGAATGATGTACCGCTTCATACCGTTTAATGGATGGTATCTCGACTGCGAAGTCGCTGCTCGAAATCTCACCGACTCCAACCGCTACAATTTGCTCCCGGAGATTGCAGAGTCGATGGGGCTGGATATTTCTAACGACCGGACGCTCTGGCGAGACAAAGCGATGCTAATGCTTCATGAAGCGGTCCTGCATTCATATGATCGTGCAGGAGTTAAAATGGCAGATCACCACAATGTTTGCCACGAATTTCTGGAGTTTTGCAGAAATGAGCAAGCAGCTGGTAGGGAGCCGTTTGGCAAATGGATGTGGCTCGTTCCCCCGTTCTCCTCCTCGGCGACCCCGCTCTACCAAGAACCCTTTCGTGATGTTGCGATCAAACCGGCCTATCGATATCAAAAAGCGGTCTGGGACCATCCCTAGGAATTTTTTCGGTGCACCAAGTTCGCCGAAGTCATCCACGTTGCGAGAGCTGTGTCTAACAACTGACTGCGCCGAAGTTTTCATCCCGACATCTACACTTATCTCTCGACCAGCTGATACCGTAGCAGAAAGCAGGGGCGCAATGCATCTATTGTTATTACCCGGAATGGATGGAACGGGGCGCTTGTTCGAACCGCTAACCAAGGTTCTACCATCCGAACTGAAGGCCGTTATTGTTTCCTACCCAACGGACCAAGCGTTTGGCTACGAAGCGTTATTGACTTGGGTCGAGGCGGCAGTTCCGAGCGAATCGTTCGTAGTGGTAGGAGAGTCGTTTTCAGGCCCGTTGGCTCTGATGCTCGCCTCGCGTCGGCCACCGAACCTCAAGGGTGTGGTGCTGTGCGTATCCTTTGCGAAATTTCCTCTGCCGGTGCCTGAACGATGGCGAGGAGCCGTTCGACCATGGATGTTTCGTTTTCAACCATTGTGGTTGCTGTCGTTGGTGTTGCTCGGAAGGCACGGTTTCGGCACCTTAGGTCGCATGCTCAGAGAGGCGGTACGAACGGTGACTCCGAAAGCTTTTGCAGCTCGCGCGAACGCCGTTGCAAGCGTCGATGTGAGCGGTGAATTGCAGGATTGCTCGGTGCCGCTGTTGTACCTGAGAGCCTCGAGCGACTTGGTGATTCGCCCGAGTTGCTTACGCTTTATTCAGTCCTTGCGGTCGGATGTCGAAGTTGTGGTACTTCCGGGGCCCCACTTGGTCTTGCAGGTATCACCCCAAGGAGCCGTGGATGCACTCCACAAGTTTTGTATGAAGCTCAGAACAACAGACAATGTTTGCGGAGCAAGCTGATGCGAATTCCCGTCATCAAGGGTGTCATCGAACGACGAATCCTCGCCAATTACCATGTAGCTCCCGAAGCGATTTCACGCATCCTGCCAACTCCCTTTCGACCTCAATTGTTCAACGGGTATGCGATCGCAGGAATCTGCCTGATTCGTTTGAGTCGCATTCGCCCAAAAATTTTTCCGTTACCCATCGGCATCCGCTCCGAGAATGCCGCTCATCGCATAGCCGTCGAATGGGATGAGAACGGCAAGACCCGCAGCGGGGTGTACATACCTCGCCGTGACAGCAGTTCCATCTTGAACTCTCTCGCGGGCGGTCGACTGTTTCCAGGCGAACACCACCGCGCTGATTTTCAAGTCACGGAAACGGAAGAAAGCTACTCCGTGGAAGCGACGAGCAGAGATGGCTCGATGCATCTCCATGTTGCGGGGACTCGATCCAATCGACTCCCAGACTCCTCGGTTTTTACGAGCCTGGCTGAAGCGTCTAGTTTCTTTGCCAACGGATCCTTAGGGTACTCCGTCACCGGCACACCGGGACGATACGATGGCCTTGAACTATGCTGTTCCCATTGGCGTGTAGAACCACTTCAGATCGATCGGATCGTATCCACGTTTTTCGACGAAACAACGAAGTTTCCAACAGGAACGATCGGTTTTGACTGTGCATTGCTCATGCGCAATATCCAACATGAATGGCATGGCAGGAAAGACATCTGCTGTACCGCAACCACCAAAGAGTGACCGATACCGACCGCAACTATGATTCAAACGATCCCCTTTTCCTTTCTGTTCTTGTGGATTTCTGCGTATGTGATCTCGGCGATTGCCGACGATGTTCCTTCATCACGATCAACAAACATGTCAAGATCTGTGAGCGCGTAAGGCATGAGCTTCCGGTTGACTTACCGCATCGACGTGGCAATCACAGGGACGAATACCATCAACTCACTTCCTTGGGGAGATGGCGTGTTCGTGGATGGAATTCCATTGACGAACGCTCTTGCTCATGTTGGGAGTGCGACGCGCCCGGGAGAGCGGCGACTTACCCCGATGTCGTCGCACTTGGTGTTCCAAGATGGACGACTCAGAATCGTTTCCTGAACCTTCAATTCCTCGCTTCTCGAGGCCGCGTTTCAACTCATGGTCAACGCGATCGATTTCAACTTGTCCGCAAAAAAAGCCACGACGTTACCAAGATTCGGCACTTTTGCATTTGATGATGACCAGCCTGATTCCAGTTCGGGCAAAATGTGGCTCGATCCCAAGATTTCAAAAGAGGTTGTCGAAGAGCTTTTCGAACGAGGCCTGGATTTTGAGCGAGAGAGTGCATTTGTCGATACCGGAAGCGGTGCGAAAGCGATTCTCCACGAAGATGGCTCGATGGATGCTGCCTTGATCCCGCTGACTGGGCACGAACAAGATGAACCCGCGTATATCGTTCGACTAGAGAATTGAAAAGTTGCAGAGCCGCAGATCGCGTCGTTGCAACGGATCTATCTAGTTGCTGAAAAACTGCAAAACCGCCAACGAACTACTTCTCAGACTCTTCGCGCTCGAGAATCGCTTTAAAGTCATCGCGATCGAAGAGTATCGCAAATCTCATGGATTTCTTGACCGTCTCGACGGAGATTTTCCCTTTCCGCAGAGCTTTGGAAAGCGCATCTACGGCCTGCGCGAAACAGGATTCGACGATCGATGCATCCACTCCTGTAGTTTGCCCGCTTTCTGCGCACGAAATGAAGCTTCGAGCAATATCAGGATACAACTCCGCGTCTGTCTTGGCATAGTCCAGTCTTTTTTCGCAGCAGAGTACGGCGTTCGGGATGTCACCGGCAAGGAGATACCAATTGGCTTTCTGGTCTTGGATATCATCTTTCAGGAACAGCTTATCTTTTCCGCTGAATGATGAGATCATTTTTTCAGCCGTGTTGAGCAATTCAAAAGAACGCTCTAGTTGGCCATCTTGCAAACAGGCTCTGGCCAGCGTGACGTGGGCTCTAAACCATTCGAAAGATCCATCTTTGCCGAGCTTCGCGTCGCCTCGATAGAGCTCAAGAGCTCGCGATGCTAGGTCTACCGCTAGTTGCGAGTTGGTTTTCTGGTCATAGAGAATTCCTGCATGCTTGCGAAGAGCAAATGCGAGGATTTCATTTCTCTCCTTGAATTGGAGCGGCTCGATAC
>JAGWWZ010000260.1 GCA_018970165.1 Planctomycetota bacterium
TCTTGCGCGATGCGTGGCTATCTCCGTTGACGCTCGACGAGCAAGGCAAACCAGGCCCGCAGGTCAGTTCGACTCCGGTCCGAGCCAGCGACAAGGGGTTTTTGTCGATGTCGCTCAAAGATTACTTGGCTCTGCTGGTGTGGACTGGGAGCAATCGACCGAGCGTTGCGAAGCCGACTGCGACACCTGAAGTAGCGTCGATCTTGAAGCGATTGGGGATCGATGGCTCGTTGTGGTTGGACTTGGTGTGGAGATTCAACAAGTACTACCAAGGAAGCGCTGCCGGGATGCCAGACGCGTTAGCGCGAGACGCGTCGGCGCATCAGCACCGCTGGCGTCGAGGCCAGCGGGCAGTGCGCCGGATCTTTGCGACGGTTGGGTAATGCGTCGAGAGTGGTATGCCGAGATCGGACTTGCGAGCTACCCAGTCTCTGAATTGAGTGGATCGAGGGCAAGCAACGCGTAGGGTGCGTCTGTCTGACTACGGCAAGTATCTGACAATTACGACTCGTGTTACTATTGGGAGCTTGCGAACGGCAGTTACTGTGTCCGCCTTTCAGGCCTTTCATGCACAAGTAGGAACAGACCGTGGCTCGCTAAGCCACGGCGGTCAAAATGCCAGCCCTCCGGGCGTTAAAAGCCGAAGCCATGGCTGGATGAACGCTTCGAGTACCGGAACAATGAGTGGGTGGCACAAATTAGCTCCTCTGGTTCTTAGAATTGCAGGGGTATCGGGGACTCGAAGGCGATTCGCTAGTGGGTCGAATCGAGTACAATGGACTGGCTCTTACCGATATTTCCCTCCTGTTAGGATCTCACGATGGCCTACCGTTGCATCTTGGCCGGTCTTATTTTGCCTTGGACGTTGACTCTCAGCATGTGCGTTTTCTCGTCCGCACGTGCGGAGGATGCATTGACCTTCAACCGAGACATTCGCCCCATCCTTGCCGACAAGTGTTTCGCTTGTCATGGCTTTGATGAAAAGAAACGGGAGTCCGGTCTTCGTCTCGACACTCAGGAAGGGGCAACGAGCCCGCGCGATGGTGTTACAGCGATTGTACCTGGGAACTTGAACGAGAGCGCCGCGTGGCAGCGGATTCTGAGCCAGGATCCCGATCTCAAGATGCCGCCGCCAGAGAGTCATAAGGAACTTGATCCCAGCGAGATCGAGCGGATCAAGAAATGGATTGAACAGGGGGCGGCATACCAGAAGCACTGGGCGTTCGAGCCGATTGCTCATGCCAATGTACCAGCGATGCCTAGTGGCGGACGCAATCCGATCGATGCCTTCCTCGCGGAAAGGTTGGGGCGAGAGAGCTTGAGCATGGCACCTGAGGCGGATAAGTCCGTGCTGATTCGCCGCGTCGCCTTCGCATTGACCGGCTTGCCGCCGACCCTTCAAGAACTCGAAACGTATTTGGGAGATGATTCCGCTGACGCGTACGAGAAGATGGTGGATCGCTATTTGAAATCGATTCATTACGGCGAAGAGATGGCTAGACATTGGTTGGACATTGCGCGTTATGCCGATACGCACGGGTTACACCTCGACAACGAACGCCAAATGTGGGCCTATCGCGATTGGGTCGTAAATAGCTTTAATCGCAATCAAACCTTCGATCAGTTCACCATCGAGCAATTGGCTGGTGACCTGCTCCCTAATCCATCGCAAGATCAACTCACCGCAACGGGATTCAATCGATGCAACGTAACCACCAGCGAGGGCGGCTCGATCGATGATGAGTATTACTATCGTTATGCTGTGGATCGCACGTCTACGATGGCGGCGACTTGGATGGGATTGACGGCTGGATGTGCGGTATGTCACGACCACAAATTTGATCCGATCTCGGCGAAAGAGTTTTACTCGATGTACGCGTTCTTCAACGCGTCTGCAGATCCCGCGATGGATGGCAATGCCCTGCTCACACAGCCAGTGATGAAATTGGAGAAATCCGACGACGGACAGAAGCTCGCTGAAATGGACCAGCGAATCTCTCAAGCAGTGGCCGAACTCGAACAAGCAGTCCAGAAGCTTACCTACAACGATCCTGCGAAAGCAGAACCTCGCATCGAGCCGATGACGCTAGAGACCGTCTGGATGGATGATGCGTTTCCACCGGATGGAAATCTGTTCGCTAGCCCAGGCCAGCCAACCATGTTTGTGTCCTCGGACGCAAACAATCCTGTATTCAGCGGGTCAAAGTCCTTGAAGCGAACCGATCCGGGGCTTGCTCAAGATGTATGGGATCAGGCTAAGACACCGCTCGCGATTCCTCAGCAAGGAAAGATCTTTGCTCAAGTCTATCTCGATCCGAGCAACATGCCGCAGTCGATCATGATCCAGTTTTTCAAGAATGGCTGGCTGCATCGCGCGATGTGGGGGAATTATGACGCGATACCGTGGGGAGCTGCTAATACCACCCAACGCGTGAACATGGGCGCGCTGCCGGAGGCTGGCAAGTGGGTTCGTCTGGAATTCCCGGTAGAACAAGTTGGATTGGCGGGCGGAGATGCGATCACCGGCTTTGCATTGACGCAGTTTGGTGGAACCGTTTATTGGGATCGAGTCGGTGTTGCGGGTGTCATCGATCCGGCAAGCGATCCGCAACGCTCGTTCCTGGCATGGTGGCGGGCGGCTCAAGGTAAAGATACCCCTGGTCTCGATGGCGAATTGAATGCGATCGCTAAGGGGGGACCGAAGGATGACTTAGAGGAGAGCAAACGTACGCGACTGCTGCACCATTACATCACTCGAATTTGTGTTGATACAAAACCGTCAGTGCAAACGCAGATTGCAAATGTCGATGCGGCACGGTCCGCTCGCCAAGCCTACTACGATGCGATACCCAGCACGTTCATCTACCGCGATAACCCGAAACCGAGACCGAGCTTCGTCATGCTTCGCGGTCAATACAATCAGCCTGGGGAGCCTGTTCAACCTGGCGTTCCAGCCGTGTTGCCAGCGTTGCGTCCTCGTGGAGACGGGGCTGCGGCGACACGTCTGGAACTGGCGCAATGGTTGGTAGCACCCGATCATCCGCTGACCGCTCGCGTCGCAGTGAACCGATTCTGGCAACAGATGTTTGGCGTCGGGCTGGTGAAAACCAGCGGCGATTTCGGTACTCAAGGCGAACCGCCATCCCACCCCGAACTGCTCGATTGGCTCTCGACTTCCTTTATTCACTCCGGTTGGGATGTGAAGCAGTTGATGCGGACGATCGTAACCTCAGCCGCATTCCGCCAGAGTTCACGACTGACAAAGGAACTGATCGACAGGGATCCGGAGAACCGACTCCACGCAAGAGGACCTCGCTTGCGATTGGATGCCGAGCAAATTCGGGACAATGCCTTGTTTGTCGGGGGCTTGATCGATCTCAGGCAGGGTGGCAAGGGGGTAAAGCCCTATCAGCCCAATAACATCTGGGAACCAGTCGGGTTCGTCGGGTCCAATACCCGGGCGTACCAGAGGGATCAGGGAGCGGCGCTCTATCGCCGCAGTCTGTACACGTTCTTCAAGCGAACGGCACCACCTCCGTTCATGGTCAACTTCGATGCACCCAATCGCGAGCAGTCGTGCACTCGACGCGAGCGAAGCAACACGCCTCTGCAGGCGTTGCAGTTGCTCAATGACATCCAGCATGTCGAAGCCGCTCGCGCGCTGGGGCAACGCATGCTGACGGAGAACTCGAACGATGTACCCGCATCGGTACGATTCCTGTTCCGCACGGTTCTGTCCCGAGATCCATCGCTTGAGGAATCTGCGATTCTCGTGCAGCAATACGCCGAGCACCGCACCCGCTACGAACAGGATGTCGAAAGTGCAAAACGCCTGATCTCGCAGGGGGAAACCAAGCCGAACGATCAACTGGCACCTGCGGAATTAGCTGCTGCCACGCTCGTGGCCAGTACGGTTTTGAATATGGACGAGACCCTTTCACGTAACTGATCGCTCAATCCACTGATAACTCATTAGGGAAGCAATCCATGCATCCGATTCAAATGGAAGTCAATCGCCGAAACTTTTTCGGTCGCTCCGGCGTGCGTCTCGGCGGTTTGGCTATGAGCATCTTGGCTACCCAGTCGATGGGTGCGAAGAGTCTTTTCGCCAATGGGACCGAACCACTCACGGTGCATCCCCCGCTGCCCGGCTTGCCGCATTTCCCGGCCAAGGCGAAAGCCGTCATCTACTTGCATATGAACGGGGGGCCGTCGCAAATCGATACCTGGGATTACAAGCCGACATTGCAGGAATTCTATGACAAAGATTTGCCGCCTAGCGTACAGGGTGGCCAGAGACTCTCGACCATGACCAGTGGGCAAGCTCGTTTTCCGGTCGCACCGTCGAAGTTTCGATTTGAACAGCGAGGTCAGTGCGGCATGTGGACCAACGTCGAGTTGTTTCC
>JAGWWZ010000261.1 GCA_018970165.1 Planctomycetota bacterium
ATCGTGGGATAAATCAGTGGCGTCTGCTGATTCCAATTCCGGAATGATTCGCTGGGCGAGCGCTTTGCCCAATTCCACCCCCCACTGGTCGAACGGATTGACATTCCAAATCGCTCCCTGAACGAACACGCTGTGTTCGTAGAGAGCGACCAATTTGCCAAGGGCTTCCGGCGTGAGCCGATCCAGTAGAAGGGTATTGGACGGCCGATTGCCCTCAAAAACACGGTGAGGAACCAACCATTCGGGAATTCCTTCGCTTCGTACCTGCTCGACACTCTTTCCAAACGCTAATGCCTCAGACTGCGCAAGAACGTTGGCGATTAGAAGATCATGATGACGCCCGATCCGCACAGCAGGCGCAGCAAACGCGATGAAGTCGCAGGGAATCAAGTGCGTTCCTTGATGGATGAGTTGATAGAAGGAATGCTGACCATTCGTGCCTGGCTCTCCCCAGTAAACCGGGCTGGTTGCGTAGTCGACTCGCTGGCCGTCAAGCGTGACCGACTTGCCATTGCTCTCCATGATCAGTTGCTGCAAGTAAGCAGGGAATCTCTTCAAGTAGTTCTCGTACGGAAGAACGGCGATCGTCTGAGCCCCGAAGAAATTAGTGTACCAAAGTGTTAACAGGCCCATCAGAACAGGTAGATTTTGCCGGAAGGGGGCTGTCCGAAAATGCTCGTCCATCTCGTGGAATCCTCGAAGCATCGATCGGAAATGCTCCGGACCAACTGCGATCATGGTCGAGAGTCCAATAGCAGATTCCATCGAATACCTTCCACCCACCCAATCCCAAAAACCGAACATGTTCTCCGTATCGATTCCAAACGCTGAAACTTTCTCCGCGTTGGTCGAGACGGCCACAAAGTGTTTGGCAACATCTGCTTGTTTACCCAAGCGATCAAGCAACCAAGTGCGAGCTGTCTGAGCGTTGGTGATGGTTTCCAGCGTCGTGAACGTTTTGGAGCAAACGATGAACAGCGTTTCCGCCGGATCTAGATCTTGCGTAGCCTCGTAAAAATCGATGCCGTCGATGTTTGAGATAAATCGAAATGTCAACGATCGGTCGCTATAAGACCGAAGGGCTTCGTAAGCCATGACTGGCCCCAAATCCGATCCTCCGATTCCGATGTTGACAATGTTCCGGATCGGCTTGCCGCTGTGTCCCCGCCATTCACCACTTCGAATGCGGTTGGCGAAATGCTCCATCCGGTCGAGGACTCCATGGACCTCAGGCACTATATTCGTCCCGTCGACCACAATCGATGCGTCCCGTGGCGAACGAAGCGCGATGTGCAGGACCGACCGATTTTCGGTGATGTTGATGGGATCTCCCCGAAACATGGAATCCATCCGATCCTTCAAGCCGCTTTCCTCAGCTAATTCAAGCAAACTCGAAAGACATCTTTCGTCGATCAAATTCTTCGAATAGTCCAGAAAGATACCTACCGCTTCAAGAGAGAATCGTTCAGCACGATTGGTATCCTGTGCAAACAATTCACGCAGATGAGTTCGCCGAAGGCTCTCGCACTGCTCCTTGAGTTGCCTCCAAGCCGTGCGATGGGTAAGAGGCGCTATTGCTGTCGGCATAATCTGTTTCCTTGTTGTTGAGAATCAACCCGGTATGAAGCGGAGAAAAGAGAACTCAGGGGTCCAGCCTTTGCGAGAAACAATCGACGAAAACCGGACGGTCCGGCTCAGAACATTGGATTACAAAAAGTCGGCCTTGCTCCACCCAATAAATGGCATCTTGCAGAAAGAAACGTCCCAGTTCGCAGGCTTGGTGAGTCGGCATGATTGTAGCCCAACTCGGCTCGGCATGCCCAGTGATCGGGGAGTAGCCTTCGATCCGCCACAACCATAGATTTCTTTCAATAATCGTTTGACGCAAGGCCTCGTCCGCAGCCGAATTGCGTTCGCTGCTCCAAGATGCCCCTGTCGTCGCGTATGCGGATACAATCGCGAAGGAATCGGGCCAGCAAACTGGCTCAGTTCCACACCGAAATCGTGTATCGAAATAGGCTGGATGCATTTGATGGTTGGGAAGTTCTTGATGGTCTGACTAGGCGAACAACATTGAAGATATTACACTTTTTGCGTGCGAGCGGGGTGTGGCTCAGCCTGGTAGAGCGCTTGGTTCGGGACCAAGAGGTCGCTGGTTCGAATCCAGTCACCCCGACTATTTCTAAATAACGCTGAAACAAGAACTTACGTTAGCTGCCGACGTTCGGCAGTGCAGCCTGAAATTCCATGAAATCCGGTAGTCTACCGGATTCGGTGAAATCGGAGGTTGCATGCAATGTCAAAAACATCTGTTCCCCGCGTTCCTTCCTACCGTCGTCACAAGCCCACCGGGCAAGCTGTAGTGACCATCCATGGCCGAGATCTCTACCTCGGCAAATGGAACTCTGCGGAAAGCAAAGACGAGTACGACCGTCTGATTGCCGAATTCCTTGCCAACGGTCGCCGGTTGCAAACCGAAGCCGACTCCACCGTGGTCGAAGTCCTCAATGCCTATCGGAAATTCGCCGAGAACTACTACCGCAAGGACGGTCGGGTCACAAGCGAGTACGGATGCATCGTAGAAGCTCTGAAGATCGTCCGAGAACTGTACGGACGCAAGATCGCCAACGATTTCGGCCCCCTAGCGCTCAAAGCCGTTCGTCAACGAATGGTCGATAAAGGCTGGAGTCGTGGCCACATCAACAAGTCGATCGGCAGGATTCGAAGGTGCTTCAAGTGGGCGGTCGAAAATGAACTGGTTGGGCGCGATGTGTACCACGGGCTAATGGCCGTTTCTGGCTTGCGCAAGGGCCGTTCTGACGCTCGTGAGCCAGATCCCGTGATGCCTGTGGACGATGCGACCGTTCAAGCCACGTTGCCACACCTGACGTGCGTTGTAGCGGATATGGTGCGATTTCAGCGAATTACAGGTTGTCGCCCTCAGGACGTTTGCAATCTGTGCCCCTGCGATGTGGATATGTCGGGTGAAGTCTGGTTGTACCGACCCAGCACACACAAAACCGAGCACCACGGACGGGAGCGAGTCATCCCGATCGGACCAAAAGGACAGGACATTCTGCGACCGTATCTGTTGCGAGAAAAGGAAGCTCATTGCTTTAGTCCAGAGGATTCGGAGAGGAACCGCCGAGAGGAGCGTCATTCGAATCGAACGACTCCACTTTCGTGCGGCAACCGGCCCGGAACAAATCGCAAGCGAAAACCTCAACGATCCGCCGGTGAGCATTACACGGCCAACACTTACCGCCGTGCAATCCACCGTGCTTGCGACAGCGCCTTCTTACCACCCGAACCGCTAAGCCAACGTGAGGATGAAACCATGAAGAAATGGCATGATCGATTGACGGACAAGCAACGAGCCGATTTAGAGAAGTGGCAATTCGATCACCGCTGGTCTCCGAACCGACTTCGACACTCGGCGGGAACCGAGATTCGCAAACGGTTCGGGTTGGAAGCCGCCCAAGTCATCTTGGGGCATGCATCGGCGGACGTTACACAAGTCTACGCCGAACGGGACATGCAAAGAGCCATTGCGATCATGCGAGAAGTCGGGTGACAAGCAATGATTTTGCTCAAAGCCGCTAACGGTCTATAATGAGCGTTTGCACATTGGCCCGAACAAAAATGGAGTAGTCATGGACGGAGCTTCGCAATCCCAGGGTAATTCAGCAGCCACAGCCTCTCGCGAGGTTGATCCACTGAGCGTAACCAAGCGATTGCAGCGAGATGGTCGCTGGGCTGAAGTCGAACCAGTCCGTGACAGCCTGATGAAGGAATCCAAGAAAAAGGGCATGAATAAGGCAGATGCCCAAGCGTGGACCTACGCGGAACTCGATCGCATGTACCCCGCCTTTAGGCGCTCAGTGGACGGATGACTCGGACGACCAACTGGGATCCACCGATCGCGGTAACGTTACCGGCTTGAGCGATATTCCGGCGTCATGGGGCCAGCTACCTGCCAATGCATCTCTTGGGGCTGAGATAGCGTGGTGTCAGGCGAACCGATTGTGGGTTGTTGAGGAGAAGTCCGACGGAGCAACGGTCGTTCACCTCAAACTTGCCAGATCGCCAGCACCGTCCTGGTCTGCACTTGGCTGGCTGGAAACCAGTATTCGTGCTTACTCCAAGTTCGTGGATGTCGCCGCCAAGGTCACAGCTACGCATCAGGACCAGCAGGATTTGGTGCGACGGGAGCGGATGGCGATCGATGAGATCAGGTCGTTGCTAGCGGAGATGCGAGAGGATAGCGACAAGGGCTGTGCAAACAGAAGTCATTGACACGATGCCAGCCGGAAATTGATCCAGACCCCCCACCCCGTTCGATGGGACTCCCAACGGTATCCCAATTTGGCGCGTGCACATTTT
>JAGWWZ010000077.1 GCA_018970165.1 Planctomycetota bacterium
AGAGGAGTTTGCTGCAACGGCTTTTCCGAGAACCAACCGCGATCCAGTCGCTCGATCGCCATCGCCCGTAATTGCTTGCCGTAGCATTCGGTGTTGTCTTGGACTGGCCGAATTAGTTGGCCTTTGACCGAAACAATTCTCCCGCCAGGCCGAACATTTTTCTTGGAATAGGTTCTCGCTATTGGGAGCCAATGGGGCCGGTAGGGACCAAGAGGATGATTGGACCAAAAAGCCCTAAGCCAATACGAATGCCATCCCGACAATATCCAATATCGTCCCTGCCACGGAACGATTGTCGCATCCATCAAACGCCCGCGAGCGAGTGTCGCGCATCGCTCCCATCGCATCGGAAAATCAACAGCTCGATATGCAGCTACATATCGAACCGACTTCGACTCGGGCACCATGTAGATCTCTTCTCCATGTCGAAATACGAATGGGTAGGACAGATGGTGTTTTTCGCGTAAGCATTCACCGTGGATCTCCCAGCGATCCAGGTCTGCGCTGGATGCGACCCCGATAACGGCGTTGGGGGAATGAGTGAACATTTCAAAGAAAACATACCAAACACCCCCTACTTGAATACCGAATGGATCTGCTGCCCCAAGCCCACCGTACTTCTGAAGTCCACTTGAGGAGATTATCGGTTCAGTTTGCAGACCATATTGGAGGGCCTGCATTGAGTTGGCTATCGTCAAACCTACCGACCACATGCTCGCCACGTACGGCTCCATCTCAGCACCGCTGAATCACATCTTCACCAAATCGTTCCATCTCTTCCAACTGAGGGCTGCATTGCAACAGGAGCAAATCGACTCCCGCTTCGGAGAAAGCACCTACCTGATCGGCAACTTGTTTTGGCGTACCGACTAAACCGGATCGCAACCCCCGATTGCTCACCGAGTAATCCTCGAGGCTCACTTGCTGCTCGAGTTGGGTTCCGGATAGCCACTGCTGATAGTTCTTGTAACCAGAAGCGGACTGCTTCACATCTGTGATGCGGGCCACTTCCGCGTGCGCTTCGGCTTCGCTATCGCGAACCACCGAGTATCCTGCGACTCCATAAATCATTGGCGGCAATCCGAGCGATTCTCGCCGGCGTCGCATGTCGGCGATCTTTTCGGCCACGCGGCTAGGGGGATCGCCATGCATAACGTAGGCATCGCACTTGCGAGCGATCAAATCCTTTGCGGCATCAGACTCCCCGCCGGCGTAGATCACAGGTCTAGGCCGCGAGATCGGTTTGGGTTGCATCACCGAGTTTTTGACCTGATAGAAATCCCCTTGGTAATCGCCACCATCGCGAGTCCAGAGCATATCGACCACATCGAGCCACTCGGAGGTTCGATCGTAACGACGGTCATGTTGCTCAAACGAGACGCCGTACTTCTCGGCTTCGTCTCTCCACCAACTCGATACGACATTCAGGGACAATCGACCGCCACCTCCGATGTGATCGATGTTCGCTGCTTGTTTCGCGAGCAGTGCGGGATTGTGGAACGTCGGACGAACGGCAACCATCATCTCCAAGCGGTCGGTGACTGCAGTCAGAGCCGCTGCTGTCGACCATGCATCGAGCGAGGGAGCGTCCTCTCCCTTAATATCGTTGAGGTTCAACTCGGCGATCAAACTCAGATCGAATCCAATTTGTTCGCTTCGTTGGGCGAGCTTCTTGACGTAGGACCAACTCGCCTCCATACGTTCATCTTCGACATTGCGTAGCCAACCTCCAAAGACCGGCATCCAGTAACCAAACCGCATACGGCTCACCCAATCCGCTGTTGGAGGTAGTCGACCAAGCGAACAAAGGGATCGAAGCCGACCACATTGGTTGCATCGGCCACGAAATTCGAGAGAGCGTTGATATCGTAATAAACGATGCGGCCGTCACGATCATCGATCATGTACTCGATGCCACCGACGTCGATTTGTGCGGTCTGCATGATCCGTTCGCAGGCTTCGATAATTTCGCGGGGCGGTTGATATCCCTCGACTTTGAGTCCGGTCTTTGGCGCATCCAGAGGGCATGCGGATCGCTGCAGTTCCACGCCGTCGGTCCGTTGGCAGATATCGGCCGGACACAGATTGAACGTGTCACCGGTGATATAGACTTTGATCGCGTAGAGGAATTTTCCGCCGAGCAATTCCACCCGGACGATATGTCCATCTCGAGCGGGAACGTACTCTTGCAACAGGGCGGTATGATCGACACCAAAATCGAGACTCCCCGCCGCGACCGCTCGTTGCAAACTCTCGAGATTGTCGAAACGAACGATCCCAGCACCGCTTCCTCCGATATTGGCTTTGAACACGACCGGGAATCGTAACCCGTTGACCGCGCTGACGGCTTGCGATGCGTGGTTCAGGACGCGAGCCTTGGGATACCCGAGTTGCAAGCTCTCGAGCAGCGTCAATTGCCTCGCCTTGCTCGTCTCCATGGCAAATGCGTGCAGACCGTTGACGACTGGCACGCCTAACCGGTTCAAGTGATCGAGCCATGAGAGTGTGTAAAACATCCCTTGCAACCCATCCCGCAGATAGGCAGATGGGCTCATCCGGTTGAACACGAGCGAATAAGGGGACTCGGGCTCCGAGGGATCGTAGGAGCTCGAACGAGGATCCAATCGAACGTAGGGAATCGATCTTCGCTCAAGCTCTGCGAATAAAGGCAAAAACCAGTGCGGATGTTCGTGATAAATCGCGACAGGCTTGTGATTCACGAGTTTAGAGATCCGCAGTCTTTGGCTTACTTGTTGGTCTTGATCGCTTGATTAGACATTCTTCCACTGTCGGTCTTTGGCGCTGGCCAAGACCGCGTCGCATACCCTTTGCGTTTCGAGAGCATCTCGGAACGTCGGGTGCGCTGGCTCGCCACCGCTGAGTGACTGCAGGAAGTCCGCCACCTGATGAATGAACGAGTGCTCATAACCAATTTGCAGACCGGGTACCCACCAATTCCCCATGTAGGGCTGGTTGCCGTCCGAAACATGGATGCTTCGCCATCCGCGAACGGTCGATTCATCCGAGTAGTCGAAGAATTTGAGCCGGTGCAGATCATGCAGGTCCCAAGCGATACTCGCGTGCTCGCCATTGATTTCCAGGGTGTATAGGGCCTTGTGTCCTCGCGCGTAGCGAGTCGATTCAAAGAGCCCAAGCGATCCGTTGGTGAAGTGGCAGAAGAAGGAGCAGGCATCGTCGATACCCACAGGTTGCTTCTTGCCCGTTTCGGCGTGAACGCGTTCCTTCACGAACGTTTCGGTCATGGCCGAGACGTCCTGAATCGAGCCGTTGATCCAGACTGCGGTGTCGATGCAGTGAGCCAGCAAGTCGCCGGTCACGCCGCTCCCGGCGGCATCGACATCGAGTCGCCACGTTGCGGTCCCACCCTGCGGCACGTCGGCGTTGATCGTCCAGTCCTGCAGGAAGTTCGCACGGTAGTGGAAGATCTTTCCGAGTTTGCCGGAAGCTACGATTTGCTTGGCTAGAGTCACCGCAGGTACACGTCGGTAGTTGTACCAGACCATGTTGGCGACGCCTGCCTTCTCCACGGCAGCGACCATCTCCTCACCTTCGGCAGCGTTCATCGCCAAGGGCTTTTCGCACAAGATCATCTTGCCCGCCTTGGCCGCCTCGATCGCTATCTCCTTGTGGATATTGTTCGGAGTGCAGATATCGACCGCGTCGATGTCGGATCTTTGCAACAGTTTGCGCCAATCGGTTTCAACCGATTCATAGCCCCAGTTGCTGGCGAACGACTGCGCCTTTTCAGCGTTTCGAGCGCAGAGCGCCTTGAGGACGGGTTTATAGTCGCTCTTGAAGAAGCGAGGGGCCTGCAAATACGCGTTCGTATGAGCCTTGCCCATGAACCCGTAACCGATCATTCCAATGCGAAGTTCTTTCATGATAAATCTTCTCAGTGCTTACTGCTGGGCAGATAGGAAAAGTGGCACGACGCTCCGCGTCGTGAATTCGAGGAAAGGCTGTACGACGTTCCGCGTCGTGAATTCTTGTTGATTTCACCAACCATGCGCGTTGCGAACGGCGATCATGGTCGACAGGATCGTGTTCCATGTCGCAGGATTCTCGAGGGTTGCGTTCGGGAACATGCAACCGTCCCAACAGATGTGCTGGATACCTCGAGCGGTTGCGTCTTGGAGCCAGTAGCCAGCGCACTGGACAACATCGAGCTTTCCGTTCGGGTCATCGGCAGGGCAGTGCTTGCCGGTTTTGTCGTGCGAACCCGCGCCGTGGACTTGACCATCGTTTTGTGCAACGTGGAAATCGATGGTCCAAGGTCGCAATTTGTCGGTCATCTGTTTGTATGCAGCGTAAAACTCCTCATCGGAATAGGTCGATCCGAGCATGGCGTACTCAGGAGCGTTGTATCCGAGCAGGTAGAGATAGGTATGCGCCAAGTCGGCTTGGAACCCGAGCGCCTCGGGCATGCCGACACCTTCGAGGACATCGAGCATATCACGCCAGCTGTGCATGCCGGCCCAGCAGATTTCCCCTTCGGCTGCGAGTCGCTGACCGTGGTCCTTGGCGATCTTTGCGGCGAGCTTGAATGTCTCGACGATCCGAGCGGTGTTGGCTTTGGGGTTGGCACGCCACTTGTCGACCCCGAACTCTGCGCTGTCGATACGAATCACCCCGTATTTGCGAACGCCATGATTCTCGAAGACGTTTGCGATTCGGCAGGCCATCTTGACTGCCGACAGAAATTTTTCGCGGGCCGCGTCATCCCCCATCGCAGAATCCCCCACGGTTCCCGGCCAGACCGGTGCGACCAGGGAACCGACGGAGAATCCATAGCTGGCGATTTGATCGGCGATCTTTCGCAGGTCGCCATCGCTGGCGTTGGGATCGGTGTGAGGGAGGAACAGAAAGTAGTCGATCCCTTCGAATTTCTGGCCGTTGACGTTTGCTGCCGCGGTCAGTTCCAGCATCCGCGTCAACGAAATGGGGGGCTCTTGGCCAGGCCCGTCTCCCTTACCTACCAATCCCGGCCACATCGCATTGTGAAGTTTCGGATGTTGTTTCATTGTGTCACTTCGGTGCAGTTATTTGTTAATGAAGAGAGGATGACAGGTGGGAGTTGTTTCGCCTAAGAGGCGGTTCGCCAAGCTCCGTTTGCTGGCAGATTGGGATGGGCGTCGGGGCCAAAGTAGCGAAGGCCTACCAGTGGTTCGCTGCCGGTGTTTTCGACGACCACACCGCGGCTTGCCGCATCGTGGCTGATGAAAACTTCGTCTTCGGTGTTTTGGCCGAAGCGGATCATGGCGGGAGTTTGCAGGTTCAGTTTGCCGATTCGCCCCTTGCCCTGAACCGTGGTCCAGCCGCTTGCAGCGTTGTCTTGAAGCGTGCAGCGGGCGCCCGGATCGACAGTCAACTCTTTGGCGCTGAACAGTTGCTTGCCGTCGATCGTGCCATACACGATCCAGCGATCGGTGTATCCAGGCCCACTCTTGGCCTTGTCGACGATCGGTTCGATGTAGTTGGCATCTTTGAAGTGGGTATCGACATTCTTCTCCCAGTCTAACTGGCCGATGATGAAATCGAGATCTTGATGTTTGTCCTTGGGCATATCTTTGACCAACAAGGACCACGGCACATATCGACCTTCGACGATCGATTGGAACATGCCGAAGACATCGCTTCCCCATTGAGGCTCATACGTGCATAGCGAGCCTGGTGCGTGGAGCACTCCTGGTGGAATCAACCAACCAGTTCCTCGCTTGAGTCGGTACGCTCGAGAGAGATCGAGAATTCCGTTGTCTCCGCGATTCCAATTCTCGAGGCACTTGCGTAGTTGGTCTTTCGATGTGCCTGGCTCGAGTCCCATGAAGGTGTACGAAAAATTGTTATCGACGTTGTTGTACTGGGGAGGGAAGTAATAGCTCTCCGGCTTTCCTTCTTGTCCCACGAGCGCCGCATCTTCTTGAGATTGGTGCATGTGATGGGGTATCGGTCCCATGTTGTCGAAGAATTTCGAGTAGACCGGCCATCGGTTGTATTTCCCGAAGATCGCGGAGCCGACCAGTTTGTTTCCTTGTTCCGCAATGGCGTCCTTGAGTAGGAATTTCTTTCCTTCGAAGAGGCAGAAGCTGAGTCCTTCGTGCCAAACGCGTCCTTCGTTGGCAGCTTCCGTGGTGCTCGCGAACCAGCGTTCATCGATCCCCCCTCGGTTGGCGCCGAACGCGTAAAGGTCATCGGGATGGAGTTTGATGCGGCGGCCTGGGTGCAGGAAGCTTCGCGGAACCCATGTGGGGGTCAAGCGGAGCAAGCCGTCTCCGGCATCGAGAGCTTGTTCAAGAACCCGCGCGACGTTATCTGCCGCTACCATACCTTCGTCTAACGCAATATTCGCCATGAATCGACTCGGAAGGGAAAGATTTTTTGTGTGAGGAAGAATTCATCGGAACGCGGAACACGCAAAGCAAGGAAGCTTCAGAAGCCGCGACATGCTCGGATGACGGAAAAAACATCCTTGAACGATCATTTAGGGGAATTGTTTTAAGATGCCCTGAGCAAGATCGCAAGCCCTGGAAATGATCTTGCCTGAGAGTGTGGCTTGCGGTTTTCCGGTCCTTCGGCGACGATCTTGGGGTCAATCGTCGTTTTTGATCCCTAGTCTCCAAGCACGACTTTACATAAAGACTTCCGTGAGCACTCCTGCCCCCATCCGCCGAGCATTGATCAGCGTTAGTGATAAAACGGGTTTGGCCGAGTTTTCCAAGCGATTGCAGGAGCGTGGTGTCGAGATCTACAGCACCGGCGGAACGCGACGATTCCTCAACGAACACGGGATCCAGGCCCTCGAAGTCGCCGATTACACCGGCTTTCCCGAAATGATGGACGGTCGGGTCAAGACACTTCATCCCAAGATCTTCGGCGGGATCCTCGCCCGGCGCAACCTCGAGGCGGATCTGAACTCGCTTCGCGATCACGGCATCGCCACCTTTGATTTGGTCGTGGTGAATCTGTATCCATTTCAAGAAACGGTGGCGAAACCGGATGTCGAGTTGCATGAAGCCATCGAGCAGATCGACATCGGTGGTCCCAGTTTGATTCGGGCAGCGGCTAAGAACCACGCGTTTGTGACGGTTGCAACCTCTCCGAGCCAATACGAGCGGATCGCGGATGAACTCGAATCGCTCGGCGGAACGAGCGATGCTTTGCGATTGCAACTGGCGGCTGAGTGTTTTTCGAGCACTGCTTCATATGATTCCGCAATCGCGTGTTACCTCATGCAGAATGGTGGACGGGCTGAAAGGGAAACGATGGTCGCCGAGACAGCCCATCCACCCATGCCAGGTTCGATGAGCCTCGAACTGACCAAGGCGTACGATCTGCGTTATGGAGAGAACCCGCATCAGCGAGCGGCACTTTACTCAAGGCCCTTCACCGGTGGTTCGTTGGTCAGCGCGGAGAAACTGCACGGCAAGGAACTCTCCTACAACAATCTGTTGGACCTCGACAGTGCCTACGGGATTGTTCGTTGTTTTGCGAAGCCATCTGCGGTGGTCATCAAACACAACAATCCATGCGGTGCGGCATCGGCACATCGGTTGTCGTTTGCCTGCCGCAAGGCTCTTAATGGCGATCCCTTGAGTGCCTTTGGCGGTATCCTCGGGTTCAACCAACATGTTGAAGCGGACACTGCCGAGGTCTTGTGCCAACCGGGACTATTCATCGAAGCGATTGTTGCTCCATCGTTCTCCAAAGAAGCTCTTCAGATTCTGTCGACCAAGCCCAAGTGGCGGGACAATGTTCGACTGATGGCTATTGGGAGTGTTCAGCCACCAGCGATGCAGTTGGATTTCCGAATCATCAGTGGCGGTGTGTTGGTTCAAGAGGCCGATACACTGCCTCCGGCGAATCTCGATTGGAAGACTGTCACGAAAGCCCCGATCGCAGATGCTTTGTGGGACGACATCGCGTTCGCATGGGAAATGGTGCGACATGTGAAGAGCAACGCGATTGTCTTAGCTCGCGATGCGGCCTTGGTTGGAGTCGGGGCTGGCCAGATGAGCCGGGTCGACAGCGTCGAGATCGCTATATCGAAGGCGGGAGATCGGACCAACGGGAGCGTGCTCGCCTCGGACGCATTCTTTCCATTCCCCGATTCGATCCATCGAGCGGCCAAGGCGGGAGTGGTCGCGATTATTCAGCCGGGGGGATCTCGCAAGGACGACGAAGTGATCGCCGCCTGTGACGAGCACCGCATCCCCATGATCTTCACCGGCCACCGTCACTTCCGCCACTAGGATCAATCAAACGCAGAGTGAAAGACACCCTGCAGATATTCTGAACATATTGCTGCACCGAAGTTATTCGAGGGCTAGTATGGTGATTGTTCGGTGCTAATCTTTCAACGATCTAGGGCTTGTCACAGAGTTACTGCGATTTCTTTTTCACGATGGTGTACCAGGCGAACAAGTCGGTTTCCAAGTTCATACCCCCGGGCGCGTCCCAACCGAGCAAATGCCCTAGTTCACGAGCAGGCTTGTCGTCGACCACGTCGTATTCCAGCACTTCGAAACCTGCGGTTGCCAATTGCTCCTTGGAGAAGGGGCATTCTCCGTCGGCCCAGGGGATGTACGGTTTGTCGTCCGGTGCCCTGGCTGGGCAAAAGTTGTAAATGACGAATAAACCGCCCGGTTTGAGCATACTAGCCACCTGCTCGAGAAACTTCTCATCGGTGACTCCCAAGTCGATCACATGCCGAGGGCTCGCAGGTTCGCGGGCTGGATGGATGTAGCCTCGTTTGAGCGTGTTCTTAGAGAGAAACAGGTCGTAGCCAGATCCTGCGCTTTGCACCAATGCTTCTTCTGCAGGGAACTTTCCATCGAGCAATTGAACTCGCCCTTTTTTGTAGGGACCCGAACTGTTGGTATACATATTCGGTAGCAAAGGATCGACGTCGACTCCCGTCACATCCAAGCCCATCTGAGCGAGCATGCGAAGATGCCCGATGCTGCCATAACCAAAGTCGAATACTTTTGCCCCAGTATCGGGTGCGAATCCATGCTTCTCGGCTAAATCGAAAGCGCGAGCATAGGTCAACGGCGAACCATAACGACCAGAGTAGAACAACGACTCGTCCACCAAGATCTCTCGTTCTTTGATCTTGATCTTCTTGGGCTGAACCTTATCTAACTGTGCAACCTCGCTGATCCACTTCTTGGTCCAAGCACCCGCGACAAACGGTTGCACATTTTCGATTTCCTTCGCTAGTTCCGCGATCACCGAACCGGGTGTTGCTGCCGCCTGGGTCTCTTGCGCGTCAGAATACCGAACTGTGATCGACAGACCAGATGTTGCTGCAAGAATCGTGATCAATCGAAGCCAGTTCCTCAAACCAAAGAGTGGCTGATACTTGGCCAGGTTCGTTCCCATGGAATTCCTCTGATGGCGTTTTCTGCAAGTGAGTAAGGCGAACACATTAAGAATGAGAGCCCAAGTATACGTTCGCTCAGGAACGGTTCAATCTTGGAATCAGATTTTTATTCGCCAAACAATCCGAGATTTGACTGAAACGAGGACCAGAACCGAAGGTCCCGTTGGAGTTGGTCGGGTGGTATCTGTGCAGAGAATCGATTCAGATAATCCAGCCAATCGTTGGCCATCCCCCGATAAGAGAATCCAGTAGTCGCCTGCGGGTTCACCCAGTCGACGTCCCCCGGTTGACTGGATCGCACGTACTGTCCGTTCGCATCGAAATGCATATTTGCCGTGAGAAGACGCATTCCTATTTGCATGACACGAAGCATGCGTTCCTGCTCGGATAAATCCTTCGTCGTCGCCTCCCACGCCAGACGAACGTTCTCCGGAGTATTGCTGTCCGGGAATCGATACGTGTAGGCAGCCCCGACCGCCGTCAAACCATCGCGGTTCTCATCGACCTGCGCATCCGGCGGAAGTAACAAGTTTAAAGCAGCCTCAGAGGATAACGATCCGGTGGAAATCGGATCCGCCAGATGATGCACCTGCTGAATCGTTGCGAGCTCCTCTTGAGAAAGCGACTTCAAGTACGAACTTGGATCGGCGTATCCACCCCGCTGGTAGGCGTTGGTCAGGATCTGCCGATAGTCGACGCGAAGATCATCCTGAGTTTTATTCGGACGCACACTTGGGCTACCGCTCTCGGCGACGAACGAATATCGCGTCGATGAAAACTCATTGAACCATTGCTCCCAACTCGTCGCGACCGCTTCGACCAACGGAGTCGACTCCGCATAGGGTTGGGCTGACACATATCCTTGCTTTCCCACCTCAGCTAACACTGCGGAGAATACATCCTGAATCTGATGTTCCGCAGTTCGCAACGGGTTTGAAGTTCGATCTTTCTTTTGCAGACCCGTGTCGTGGGAATCGATGGGTGCGGAGGTCGATCGGATCATGAGCGAGCAGGCCTATGAAATGCAGTCAAAACAGTACACGGAGTCGCTTAGTAACATTTATCGGCGGTAGCGAAAAGCTTGGAGAGAAATCCCTGGCCGGCGGTCTGAAATAAACCAAGAAGGCTTTTGTTGCACCCCGACACGAGGAAAGCCCATCCCGCACGGACCCGATTCGCAGTACTGAAACAGTTACCACGGGTAGAGCCCCCCTCTAACTTAGGGAAGCGACGGGAGTGTAATGGGAGTAGTCGCGGGTGTACCGGAGGTTGCTAAAAGGGTAGCACAAAAGGGTAGTAGAAAGGTGACAGCAGCAAAAACCCTATAAAAACCTCAATTGGGGTGTAGGGACTCGAACCCCAACTAACAGAGTCAGAATCTGTCGTGCTACCAATTACACCACACCCCAAATGACTTCGAGATTGTAGCCAGAATCTACTTGGGATTCTATGGGCTACGTTTTTCAACTCGACTGTCTAGCAACACTAGCCCGTAAAATATCTTGAGAAGAAACTGAATTCGTTGAATAGTGCCAAACCCATCAAGCAGAGCAGGGCGAAGATCCCTCCCAACGTCAATTTCATCTGCAATTCCTCATCTACCGGACGCCCCAAGATAGCTTCGGCGGTCAGGAACACCATGTGTCCCCCGTCGAGTGCGGGGATCGGTAGAAAGTTGACGATCGCCAAGTTGGCGCTCAGGAGTGTCAAGAACATCAGCAGGGGAGAAAAGCCTCTGGAGGCTGCATCGGTCGCTTGGACCGCTATGGTTCCCGGTCCACCGATTGCGTTGAAGGCTTTGCCACGTACCAAGAGCATTAGAAATTCGGCCACATCGCCAAGCCGTCGCCAAACCTCAGCCCCTCCCAAAGACAATGCGGGGATCAAACCGTCGGCTGTATACATCTTCCTCAATGGCACGAGGGCGAGGCCGCGATCTGGCCAATGCAGTTTCGGATCTTGTTCCACGGCGATTTCCACCGATTTGATCTTCCCCTCTCGTTCCAAATCGATCGCGATCGGCAGTCCGACTGGCAACCACTGGGTCCATTCAAAGAAATACTGAATGCTGTGCGCGGCATCGACAGGGGTCTTTTCGAGGAACGATTTCGCTCCGAGTACTTCCTTGTGGAAATCCTTTTGCTGGTCGGTCTGAAATAGAAACTGTACTTGCTTGATCACATCCCCTGCGACGATCCCTTTCTTGGCGGCCAAGCTATCGGGGGCAACGCTTTGAACGCGGTCGGTCATCTTGTATGTCATACCCGATCCAGGGAGTTCCAACCCAGAAGGAGAGAATTGCGAGACAGTTTCGACGAACTGAAACTGTTGTGGGACTGTCCATGAAAGGGTGACTATTTCCGACTCGCCTCGTTGCAGATCCAATGTCACGCTCTGTCCCGCCATGCCTGCGATGACGAGCGGCATTGCGAGGGCATCTTCGATGGGGTTTCCGTTGAATCGAATCGGCTTGTCTCCAATCTGGACCCCAGCTTTCTCCGCTACCGATCCTTCTGCGATGGCAACGATCCCTTGCGGCTCAAATCGGATACCCAGGGTCTTAAGGGGTAGAGGCTTCAGTTCGACATCGACCTGTTGTTCTTTCTTGTCGTTCGTGCGGCGCACCTGCAAAGTCACTGTCTCATTGAGCCGTGGGTGCAGTACACGATCGAGCTGATAGGCTAGGGGAAGTTCATTTCCGCTATCGATTGGAAGCGGCGTGCCGTTGACACCAAGGATCACGTCCCCTGCTTGGAGTGGACCGAGGTCGATCTTCGATTTCCGGATATAGGTTTCGAAGGGATGTTTATCGTTGACCTTCGTGGTCCTGGCCGCGATGATCCCGAGTCTCAAGGCTTTGATCCTGGCGTCGGCAGGTGAATGTGCTGTGGTGCCGACGATTTCGAGAGTGGTTCTCTTTCCATCGCGTTCATAGGCTACGGGGACGGGCGACTTGGAATCGCGAATACCTGCAATTGCGACCTTCTGCGACATATCGTTGAAGGAGAGTTGGTTGTCCGTGATTGAGCCAACTTGCACGATTCGATCTCCAGGTTGGAGACCTGCCCTCCAAGCGGGATCGCCAGGCATGACTGCGCCGACCACGGCTGGCTCGTAGGGAACCCCCATCATGAATGCGATCGCGGCCATCAATACGCCGGTGATGAGATTCATCACGACCCCGGCGCTGATGATGATCATCCTCGCGAAAACCGGTTTGGCTGGAAAAGAGCGGGGGTTGAGTTTGACCCGTTCCGAATGGCCTTCCGGCATGTTGGGATCTTGTTCACGAACCCGTTCCGCTTCCTCTTTCAATCTACGTGGGTCATCGTCTTGTCCGAGCATCTTGACGTAACCGCCCAAGGGGATGATGCCGATCCCGTACTCGGTTTCGCCCCATTGGAAGTGGGCCAATTTGGAGGGGAGCCGAATAGGACCAATGGAAATGGGGACATCAAAGCCGACATAGAACTTTTCGCATTTGACGCCGAATGCTTTCGCGGCGAGAAAATGCCCGAGCTCGTGGACAAAGATTACGAATCCCAAACCGAGAACACCCATGAGGATGCTGTAAAAGAAGGTGAGCCAGGATTCCCAAGTCGATGCTTCGGCCGCCAGGATCAGCCCCTGTGACAAGTCGAAGTGGAAGAAACCGTTACCCCGCATTAGGCAATCTAGCATGTGACTTTTATCCAACGTGAAACTTCATTCCGCGACCATTGGTCCAAACGCATCAGTTCGTCCAGTGTAGGCGAAGGGGAAAAATCGTGATGTGCCAGCACGGATCTGCACACGGTGGCGATCTCGGTCAAGCGTATCTTACCTTGCAAAAACAATTCTACGGCAACTTCGTTGGCGGCGTTGAGTACCGCACCACAGGTTCCGCCCCTTCGAGCGACCTCAAAACCCAAGCCAAGTGCCGGATAGCGTTCCGGATCGACCGGTTTCCAATCCAGTTGGTACGCTTGGCTCCAATCCATTTTCCGGGCGGGGGAATTCATTCGCTCTGGATAGGTCAATGCGTATTGAATCGGCAGCCGCATATCGGGCGGACTCAACTGGGCAATGACCGAGCCATCGCAGAATTCCACCATCGAATGAATGATCGACTGCGGATGGATGACGACCTCGATTTGCTCCGGGTTGATCTGGAACAACCACTTGGCTTCGATGACCTCTAGGGCTTTGTTCATCATGGTGGCGGAATCGACGGTGATTTTTCGTCCCATATTCCATGTGGGATGCGCCAAGGCATCGTCGACGGTGGCATCGGCCAAGGATTCGATAGGCCAATCTCGCAGCGGCCCGCCGCTTGCGGTGAGAATGAGTCGATGAATTTCCCGATGACTTCGGCCCGCATGGATCGATTGAAAGATAGCGCTGTGTTCGCTATCGACGGGAATGAGTTCGGCGCCGGATCGTTTCGCTGCCTCCATTAGCAATTCACCGGCTACCACCAAGGACTCCTTATTGGCAAGTGCAAGCCGCTTGCCGGTCTGGGCGGCTGCCAAGGAGGACTCGAGTCCCGCGATCCCGACGATGGCTGCCACGACAATGTCGATCTCACCCTCGCGAATCGCATCGATGACGCATGACATGCCATGCTGACGTTGAGAATCCAGACTTGAACCAGCGAGCCATGCATCTACGGCAGAAGTCCTCGGTCCCGTGACGACGGCGAGCTTCGGCTCGTGACGGACGCACTGTTCACGAAGTTCATCAAGCCTCTCATGACCGGAGATGAGTGCCAGCTCAAATGCCTCCGTCAGATGCGATAGGACATCGAGCGCGGATCGACCGATGCTTCCTGTGGATCCGAGAATTGCAACTCTAGACGGTTTATTAATCGACATGGTTTCCACAAAGTGTCTGACTCTGTTTGGTGCGAGCGACTCCCTTTGCGCCGTGCAAAATGGTGCCATATGCGCCACACAACCTGCAGCATCGTCAAAATCCTGCCGTCTCGAGCGTTAAAATTCTAGGTCTTGCACTACAATTCCTCAACGTCAAACCCTGCTCAATCGTTGTCTCGGGTGCATAATAACGGGGTAAGGTTTGTCTGTGATGGTCCGGATCCAGTCCGGAGTTTTTTCTTTTGAAGACCCAAAGGTTGTAGATGGCTGACGATCCCAAATCCGATCGACGCTCTGGCTCGGGCGGAAATTCCTCATCGGGCAACTCCTGGCTGATGTACACGCTGCTTGGGGTTTTGGTGGTCATGGCCGCCATCAGCTTCGTAGCGACAGCTCTTTTCCAGGAAATCCGCTATCCAGACTTGATCGCCCTGATCGAAGCTACCCGCTATCAGGATGCGTCCCAATCGCAATTGGATGCCGACCCCGAAGGCAAGATCACGGGCAAGATCACCATTACCAACGAGAAACAGCAGTTTGAGCTCAGTCGGATTCGCGATGTGGAAGTCGACGAAAAGACGATTCGAGGCAAAGTTACGGTCGCCAAGATCGTAGATGGTCAACCGACCAACCCGGTACAACGGGACTTTCAAGCGATCAAAGACAATTCCGAAGGGACCAACACCGAACTCAAAGAGAAACTGAGCGCGGCCAACATCGCATGGCGTCACGCCCCTGGTCAAAGCATGCTGACTCAGTTCTTCTGGTTCTTCTTTCTGCCGATCTTTCTGGTCAGTGCAATCTTTCTTTTTGTCATGCGAAGAATGGGGGGGATCAGTTCCCCGATGCAGTTCGGGCGATCGCGAGGAAAGCTGTATGCTCAAGAGGATATCGGAGTCACGTTCAACGACGTGGCAGGAATCGATGAAGCGGTCGAAGAAGTACGAGAGATCGTCGACTTTCTGCGACATCCCGAAAAGTATCAAAAACTCGGTGGCCGCATTCCTCGTGGCGTATTGCTCGTCGGCCCTCCAGGGACTGGAAAGACCCTGCTGGCTAAAGCCATTGCGGGAGAAGCAGGCGTACCGTTTTTCTCGTTGTCCGGTTCTGACTTCGTTGAAATGTTCGTCGGTGTCGGTGCTGCACGCGTTCGCGATATGTTTCAACAAGCAGTCGCCAAGTCTCCCTGCATTATCTTCATCGACGAACTCGATGCTCTAGGCAAGAGTCGTGCTGGCAATATCGTCGGTTCTCACGACGAACGAGAACAGACCCTCAACGCATTGCTCGTGGAGATGGATGGTTTCGATGCCAACTCAGGCGTCATTGTGATGGCGGCTACCAACCGTCCTGAAACACTCGACCCTGCACTTCTGCGAGCCGGTCGTTTCGATCGTCACGTCTTGGTCGACCGTCCGGACAAACAAGGACGCGAGGATATCCTCAAAGTACACGTCAAAAATGTGAAGCTGGCTACCGATGTCGAGTTGAAACAGATCGCTGCGATCACGCCGGGGTTCGTAGGAGCGGACCTCGCCAATCTCGTCAACGAAGCGGCACTCTTGGCGGCCCGCAAAGGAAAAAACAATGTTGGCCAAGATGAGTTCAACGAAGCCGTGGAACGCGCCGCTGCTGGGTTGGAAAAGAAAAAGCGGATCATGAACGAAGATGAGAAACTGCGAGTGGCGTACCATGAAGCCGGCCATGCCTTGGTCGCCTATTCGTTGCCCAACACCGATCCGGTACACAAAGTGTCCATCATCCCGCGCGGTGTTGCTGCATTGGGTTACACGATGCAACGACCAGAAGCTGACCGTTATCTGGTCACCCAACCAGAACTCGAAGCACAAATGCAAGTCTTGCTGGCCGGTACGCTCACCGAAGAGATTGTTTTCCGGGACATCAGCACCGGTGCGCAAAACGACCTTCAACGCGCAACGGACATCGCTCGCGGCATGGTCATGGAGTACGGTATGAGCCGCATGGGGCGCGTCAATTATCGCGAAGGGAATCGATCTCCCTTTTTGGCCACCTCCGGCGGCGGCGATGGGTTCGGCCGCGATTACTCCGAACAAACCGCTCGCGAAATCGATCAAGAAGTCAAGCGCATGATCGATGAGGCATCCCACAAAGCAAGAGTCATTTTGACCGAACGGCGAGCCGCGCTCGAAGCGATCGCCCAACGACTGATGGAAGTGGAAGTCGTCGACTCCGAGGACCTCAAACGCATCGTCGATTCCACCATCGGTGGACCTCGTGTGGTTCCAGGGACCACTTCCTCAACGCCCGCCGAAACGCCCATCCCACCCAACACTCATGGCATCGCTGAATCAGGAACTTGAGTACAGCGCAACGCAATGGGCGATCGCGTGGGAACGACAGATCATCCTGGAAATCCTCCGCGATACCGAACCGACCCATGAAGTCACCACCCTTTTGCAACGCGTGAACGAACGAGAAGTTCGCAACGTTCATCCCGCCTTCCCAAGCCCAACGCAGTTGGCAAGCCAAGCCGCCGGAAGGTGCGTCCCCCCCGATGATTCAGGCAGGAATTCAAGCGACCGAATATCACTCGAACAAAGAATCGCAAACGCTGTCGATCAGGAATTGAATGAGTCGATCGCAATCTTGAAGAGCGATGGACCGATCGCTCTTTGCGAACGTCTTGAACTGTTTATTCAAACCGAGATTCTATTTCGCACACCGAGCGGCGAATTCATCGAATCGAGTGACGGTTCCGGTTTGTGGGGCATGTGGTATCCCGGGCTCGACAATGAAAATGTCTCCATGCAAACCTTGCTAGACTCACTCCCTGGTGTGGAAGAGGTCGGAATACCGAAGGAAGTGCAATTGTTCGAGGATCCCATGAGCACGATCGCGTTGCCCGGCGCCGTTTCGCTGGCTTGGCATGATGCGATCCACATTCTCTTGGGTCGCGGACTGCTCGATCAAGACGAAGCCTTCGTCGTCGGATTCACGATGGGTAACTCTTCCTCCTTTCGCCATGAAGATGCAGTGACCCTGCGAAACGCGTTTTCGCATTCTTACCCAGAGCCCTTCCGCGTTCACGGCAAGAAGTTGTTGGCCTTCGATCTCGGAATCGAGGCGGGGCGAGGAATGGGTGTGCAGGATATCGCTCGGCACGAGGGATGTTTCTCCAATTCTGCAACACTTCGGGAATGGCGCGATCATTTTGGCATCACGGAAGATTCGCTTCGCGCGGTCTACGCTCGCGAGAGCATGATGATCACCAAAACCTTGGAAAGCGCCCGGCTACCGGTCTGAGCTTTGCCTCTTGGCGATATCAAGGATCGATATCAAGGGTCGATCGCTCAATCGCCGGAGGACTGGGACTCGCTTCTCAGATAGTGAAGGAACAAACCCGAGTGGTCCAAGTCTCCGTTTCCTTCCTCAACCACGAAATGCTCCCAAAGAGATCGGCAATGATCGAGGGATTCCGAGTGCAAACCAACTTGATGGGCCAACTCGCAGATCAACCGGACATCTTTCAATTGCCACTCGGCTCGTCCTCCCGGTCGGAAATCCCGGCGGACCATCCGATCGCCATGCAGTTGCAGGATCCGGCTATCTGCGAATCCTCCCATGAGTGCTTCGCGTACCCGCTCACTGGAGACTCCTGCCAGTTCCGCTAGTCTCAATGCTTGGGCCACCGCATCGATGGTTTGTGCAACGATCAACTGATTGGCTAGTTTCGTAACTTGCCCTGCACCCGAGGCACCCATGTAGGTAACCCGCTTTCCAACCGTCTCGAAGATGGGGAGAGCGCGACGAAACGCGTCATCCCTTCCTCCCACCATGATCGACAGCGTTGCCTCTTCCGCTCCGACCTCACCTCCGGATACCGGTGCATCCAACCACAAAGCTCGCTGAGAAAACGCGCGTGTTGCCTCGACTCCCGTGGTGCCGAAATCAATAAACAAGGTTTCGCGCGATGCGTGGGGAAGCAGCCCATGATCACCGCTAACCACTTCGAGCACCACATCGGTTGTTGTCAGATTGAGGCAAATGACGCCGGATCCCACCTGGCGAGCAAGATCAGGGAGCGAGTGTGCCCGTTCGATGCCAAATTCGGACGCGCGCCCAAGCGGTTCCTCGCTGCGATTCCATGCGATCACGCGAGCACCGGCAGCAGCCAAATGCCTTGCCATCGGGAACCCCATCTTCCCTAGCCCCACAAAACCGATCGTCCAACCTGATAGACTGTTAGTCGTTTTAGCATGAGTTGTCATAGCTGCTCATTATAGACGGAGTTGTAGCTCTGTAGTCGAGAACCACGAATCGAGGATCAAGAAGCGATGCGGGTAGTGATCACAGGTGGAGGAGGCTTTTTAGGACGCCAATTGTGCAAGCGACTGCTCGGTGTTGGGGAACTCACCCTCGCCGATGGAAGTCGAAGCGCTATCCAGGAGATCACACTCTTCGATCGCAGCTTTGATTCAGGAGCTTTGGATTCCATATGGTCTCATTTCCAAAGTCCGCATCACTCCCTGCCTTCGGTACGCTGTGTATCAGGGAGCATCGAAGAGGAATCCTCGGTGCAAGCGGCCCTCGGGAAAGATTCCAACCTATCCGTGTTTCACTTGGCCTCGATGGTCAGTGGCGAATGCGAGGACCAATTCGACGAAGCATGGCGAGTCAATGTTTTGGGAATGCGTTTGCTGTTGGATACACTGTGCAAAGTAGGAGGAAATCCGAAAGTCGTATTCTCGAGCAGCATCGCTTGTTTCGGTGGAGAACTTCCCGCTCCATGCGACGACCGCACCAAGCATACGCCGCAGACCACCTATGGCATGACCAAGGTGATCGGAGAACTGATGATCAACGATTATTCACGAAAGGGATATATCGACGGTCGCTCGGCTCGCTTGCCGACCGTGATTATTAGGCCAGGAAAACCGAATACCGCGGCCTCGAGTTGGGCGAGCGGGATGTTTCGCGAGCCGTTGAAGCAAGAGGTCTGCCTGTTGCCTGTCGATTGGGATCAACCTCATCCGATGACCGGATATCGCACGGTGATCGATTCACTGATTGCCCTTCATGAAGTACCACAAGCGGTGCTCGGTCACGATCGAGCGATCGGGTTACCAGCGCGTTGTGTTACGCCGCGTATGGCGAAGGAGGCGTTGCAAAGGTTTGCGGCGGAGACGGGCGTGGTATTAGGTGAGATACAGGAATCGCCCGACGCGAGGATCCAAAGCATTGTCAGACAATGGCCCAAGCAGGTCGACGGTGCGCGAGGAATCGCCATCGGGTTACCCGATGCGCCGAGTTTGAGTGAAATCATCCACGATTACATAGACGATTTTGGCAACCAAGCTCTACCCTGATCGGGCAATCCCCATCAGCCGCGCGGGCGCTAGCCCCCGGTTGGAACCGTGGCAGACGTAGCAAGGCTCGTTCCGCTTCAAACCGGATAGCACGCACACGAAAATAATCCACTCCCCCTCGGCCCGCAGGGGAGAAGGGAGCAAGATGGTCGCGTAGGGTGCTTGCGCTCTGGTTTCGATCATCGCCTCACTCGGGCCAGCCACATAGGGGCTCGCAAATACTTCGGTGCATTAATTGGTTAACTGGATACTCAAGCTGCAAATCCAATCGGTAGCTCCATTTTTCGCCCGTACGACGGACTTCCCAGTCCGTCGTGTGTCACCGCCACGGACCGGAAGTCCGTTTTATAAGATGATTCGTCGATGAAGTCCGATGCCTCGCGATAGATGGAGGAGCCTCGGTCGAAATCCGAATGGCAAAAGATGGAGGGCAAAAGATAGCCACCGGGAAACAGGACCCGTTGATGAACGTTGATCGACGGTCATGGGAGTTATGAGACTCATGGGAGTTAGGGGAATAGGAATCCGAATCGACGAAATCGTGCGAGAGGAAGCCAAGCGATCGTTCTGTCTTCGGTTTTCATTTTTTTGCCCGTACGACCGCGCACCGCATCCCTCGCCTGCGGGTGAAACGAAATCCCTCTTTCTCATTCGCCATCGCCCCTCCCCGTTCGTTATACTGAGGATCTTCTTCGGTGAATCCCTAACTACAGCCTCGGACCCCCGCGCCATGTCCCAGCCTCAAAGCGACGACGATCCGTCCGAGCCCACGGATCCGTCCAAGCCCACGGCCATCCCCAAGCTCCTTGATCCCACCCGTTCGTTCGTACCCAAAGAACCGCCACTCCCCAAATCCTTCGGCCGCTACCGCGTTCTCTCCAGACTCGGCCATGGCGGGTTCGGGACCGTCTACCGAGCAATCGACGAACAACTGCAGCGCGAGGTCGCCGTCAAAGTCACCCGCAGCGAATCGCTCGAACCGGATATGCGTCAAAGCTTCCTCATCGAAGCACGCATCGTCGCCAAGCTCGATCATCCCCACATCGTCCCCGTCCTTGATGTCGGTCCGACCGAACAAGGGGACTTCTACGTCGTCTCCAAACTGATCGAAGGGAGCAACCTCGCCGACCGGATCGAAAGCGATCGCCCGAATCGAACGCTGTCGCTGCGCATCGTCGAACAGATCTCCGACGCGCTCCATTACGCCCACTCGCAAGGGCTCGTCCATCGCGATGTCAAACCGGCCAACATCTTGCTCGATCGATCCGATCGCCCGTATCTGACCGACTTTGGCATCGCGCTGCGGGAAACCGAACAGCGCCGCAAAGGGGACGATGCAGGAACACCCGCTTACATGAGCCCCGAACAAGCCCGCGGCCTCGGCCATCGGCTCGACTACCGCAGCGATATCTACAGCCTTGGCGTCGTGTTGTACGAACTCCTGACCGGCCGTCGCCCGTTCCGATCGAGCAGCAAAACGGAACTGATGAAGTTGATCGCGACCGAAGAGGTCAAATCACCGCGCCTGTTCGACGACTCGATCACACACGATCTGGAGCGGATCTGCATGAAAGCCCTGGCTCGCCGCGCCAGCGATCGCTTCACCGTCGCACGCGATTTCGCCGAGGAGATCCGATGGCTCCTGGCCCAGGAGCATGCGCCCCCGGCAACTCGTCCCTCCACGATCGAGCCACCGGCCAACAACACCCCATCGCATCCCACCCCGGCCTCGAACGCGACCCCCAGGAACGTCGATGCCACCGCGCGCGATACCGATTCGAACCGGACCGGCCCGACCAAGATCGTACCCAAGGGTCTTCGCTCGTTCGATGCGTCCGATGCGGGATTCTTTTTGGACCTCCTCCCCGGCCCCTTCGATCGCGAAGGGATCCCCGAGGCGCTCCGCTTCTGGAAGACCCGGATCGAAGAGACCGACTCGGAGCGGACCTTCAAGGTCGGACTGATCTACGGCCCGTCGGGCTGCGGGAAATCGTCGCTCATGAAAGCGGGCCTCCTGCCCCGATTGAGTTCAAAAATCATCTCGGTCTACATCGAAGCCACCCCAGACGATACCGAGACCCGTTTGCTGCGCGCGGTGCGCAAGGCGATCCCCGACGCCGAGGGGGGTTCGCTGCGCGATGTGTTGAGCAACATCCGCCGTCGCCGCTTGGTCCCCAGCGGTGGCAAGCTGCTGTTGGTCCTGGACCAGTTCGAGCAATGGCTGTTCGGCGAGTCCGATTATGCCAAGGCTTCGTTGACCGATGCTCTGTTGCAGTGCGATGGTGCGACGGTGCAATCGATCGTCATGGTGCGCGAGGATTTCTGGATCTCGGTCAGCCGGTTCCTGGCCGAACTCGATATCCCGATCCTGGAGCGCGAGAACAGCGCTATGGTCGACCTGTTCAGCGTCGAGCATGCGGCCAAGGTCCTGGGTCTGTTTGGCAAGGCGTATGGCAATCTGCCGGACAGTTCGAAGGACTGGACCGAGGACCAGCGCGAATTCATCCGCCAAGCGATCGAAGGCTTATCGCAGGACAAGAAGGTGATCTCGGTCCAGATCGCCGTCTTGGCCGACATGATGAAGCTGCGGAACTGGTCGACGGCCACGTTGCAGGAGGTGGGCGGGGTCGAAGGGGTCGGGGTGACGTTCCTCGAGGAGATGTTCGGGTCGCGTCATGCCCCGATCCAACATCGGCAACATCAAGAAGCCGTCCGCGGTCTGTTGGCTACCTTATTGCCAGCCATCGGCACCGATATCAAGGGCTCGATGCAGAGCGCAGCATCGCTTCAGAAAGCGGCCGGGTACGAGCACAAGCCGCGTGAATTTCAATCGCTGATCGAGATCCTCGACAAGAACCTGCGCTTGATCACTCCAGTGGACGATGGCAGTGCGACTGCCCCAAACGGTTCCGATACAGCCCCCAACGGTAGAACGATTGTCCCCAATCGTTCCGAAGCGGAGTCACCCGTCGACACTCCCGAGCGATTGCGACAATCGCTCTACTATCAGCTCGCTCACGATTACCTTGTCCCTTCGCTGCGAGAGTGGCTGACGCGCAAGCAGCGCGAGACCAAGAAAGGCCGCGCGGAATTAAAACTGGCCGAACGGGCTGCCGTGTGGAGTGCGAATCAAGAGAACAAGCAGCTCCCGACGTTGGTGGAGTGGTGCCAGATCCATTACTGGACCGACAAAAAACGATGGACTGTGCCGGAACGGTCCCTGATGCGGACCGCAGCGCGGGTCCATACGCGAAATTGGGGTAGTTCGATTCTGCTGGTCGCGCTCCTCACTGGAGGGGTCGGCTATCTGTTCCAGCAGCAGCATGAGCGCAGCATTCAGGCACAAATTACTAACACTCTTGATACCCTCCAAAAAACGCTCGGCCCCTCCGTACCGGTCAATATCGAAAAGCTTTTGGACATGAAGCGACCCGAACTGATCGGTCCCGACTTGGAACGTCGGTATGCCGATGCGAAGGAATCGAAAGAGAAACTTTCCTTAGCGTTTGGTTTGGCCAGTTTCGGTCAAGTCGAAATCGATGACCTAATCTCACAGATCGATGAAATCGAGGATCGCGACACTCCGAATCTGATTGCAGCGTTAGGCAACGATCGCCAACGATCCATTGAGAAACTACAGCATGCCGCCAGCGAATGCCGCAGCGAAGAACTCTGGAAAAGCAAAGCAAGATTAGCACTGGCAGCCTTAGGGCTAGGTGATACTAGATTGCCAATCGATGCATGCGAATTTGAGGGGCGGCCCGATCATGGTGCCCGCACTTGGTTCATCGACGAGTTTCGGAGATGGGAGCTTGATCGCGAAGCATTGGTCGCAACTGTTACAGATTCGACCAATCCCGCCCTTCGTTCGGCAGTTTGTTTGGGCCTAGGCCAGATACCGGTAAAGCAGATTTCGAGCAACGATAAGACTCGCATCGCCGAACTTGCGACGAAATGGTATTCGCTCCCAGACAGTTCGACGCATAGTGCAGTCGCGTGGCTGATGCGCGAGTGGGAACTACCCGAGCCGACACTCCCTGACGCCAGGCAGATGCTCAACGACCGGAACTGGTTCGTAAACTCGCAAGGAGTCACGTTCGTGCGGATCACACCACCCGCAGTCGAGCTAAAGCCGCTACCGGATCCGCTCGAGCCGTATCGCCAGCGGTTGAGCGAGATCCAAAAAATGCCTAACGAAGAGCGAAACAAGCCAGAAGTTCGTTATGAGCTAGGTACTAAGTTCTACGGACTTGGTCAGTACGAGGCAGCATTGGAGGAATTCGATACCATTCTCAAAACGCAACTCGACGATTCGATGAAAGACCTGCGCAAAAACTCTCTCGACTTTCGTTTGCTAACACTCGCTCGCCTGAAGCGATCCGAGGAAACGAACGTGGCCCTCACGGAATGGCAAGCAACGGATCCGAGCCTCAAAGAAAGGATTTATAAAGAAAGCGTCGTTTTGCTTTGGCTTGGTCGTAAAGCGAACGCCGTCGAACGGCTTGAAAAAGGACTCGCATCCGAAGAATCCGCAGACGCCGAGACTCAATACATATTAGCTCGTACGCTGGCTCGCTTTGCAGCAGATGATAGCGCGACCGCAGAAGAAAAACGCGTTTGGAGTGATCGTGCAATTGCGATACTTGAACATTGGAGTGATGGTGATGAATCAGATCGAAGTCAGATTCAGAGAGATCCCAGCTTTCTTGTGTTTCATAACGATCCTCGTTTTGTGAAACTAGCAGCCGATCTGACGGTACCCGAACAACCGTATTGGCTTGCAAATCGCGAGGTGACGCGTGGGGAGTTCTTGGCTTTTCTTGACGACAGCATTTACGACGGCGAGAAGCCGAAAGATGCGAAGGAAGCGAGACCCAATGACCAGGTCAGTCCAACGCCGGACCATCCGGCACAGAAAGTGAGTTGGTACGATGCGGTGATGTACTGCAATTGGCTGAGTCGGCGGGAAGGTCGCACGCCTGTTTACCGTTCGGTAGGTAAGGAAAAGATCGAGGGAACCAATAATCGCGAGAAGAAAGTGGACCAGTGGGAAGAAGTCGACGGAGCGAGTGGCTACCGATTGCCGAGAGAGTTGGAATGGGAATACGCATGTCGGGCAGGGAGTGAGACCGATTGGAGCACTGGGAGCAATGAGTCACTGTTGGCGGCTTATTGTCAGATTTATCCATCGAAGCTGGCGTCTCCATGTAGCAAGAAACTTCCCAACGCCTGGGGGTTGCATGACATGCACGGCAACGTCTGGGAGTGGTGTTGGAATTTGGACGACTCACAGCGCTCGGACCGGGTGCTCCGTGGCGGCGGTTGGTTCAACGTGGCCGCGGATTGTCGGTCGGCGGACCGGGGCGGGTTCACGCCGGACTACCGCAGCCTCAACTACGGCTTCCGCCTTGCCCTGAGTTCCCCATCCGGAATCCCCAAGTAGGCGGAGCCGCGCAGGTCCAGTAGAGCGGAGCCTGGGGTCGCAGGCACGGAGGTCGCGTCGCGGAGCCCGACCGGAGGTGCCGTAGACCGCAGGCGGAGCGAGTCAGCGCATTTTTTCTCCCCCTCGCCCCGCCGCGGGGAGAGGGGGTCGGGGGGCGAGGGGTTTGACTCAGCGTTCCTTATC
>JAGWWZ010000078.1 GCA_018970165.1 Planctomycetota bacterium
ACAAAGCCAAGGATGGCATGAGCGTCAAACAACACACATGGTTGGGAGGTAAAGACGGAAGCGAAGTCGTCCTGATTGAGATCGTAGGAGGAGGCCATACTTGGCCGGGTCAAACACCCATCTTGCCTCGCTTGGGCGACTCCACGACAGACATTTCCGCTAACGATTTGATGTGGGATTTTTTCCAGCGACATCCTCGTTCGAAGGGTCGCGACCAGAGCACCAAGGATTAAAGCATGAAAAGAAATTCATTCCGCTTTTGGCATCTGATGATTTCCATTCAAATTTTCTGCTCGGCAGTCGTTGCATCTGCTACGGCTCAATCGCAGGAGTCTCGCCCTGATTCGCAATCGGACCTCGCTTGGGTCACTGCCGAGATATCGGCGCCACGCGTTTCGTTTCAGATGTTTGACAGTATCGCTGCGAAAACCAAGGTCAGTTACCACATCTACAAACCTGCAGTCTACGACCAGGATACACAACGACGATTCCCAGTCGTCTACTGGTTGCACGGTTCAGGAGGCGGACTGCCTGGTATCCCGCGAGTCGCGGCGTTATTCGACGCCGCGATCGAAGCGGGAAAGACACCACCCTGCTTGGTCGTCTTCGTCAACGGGCTCGCCGAGGGTATGTACGTCGATTGGAAAGATGGTTCAGCCCCGATCGAGACGATCATTGTCAAGGAACTCATCCCGCATATCGATGCAACCTATCGAACGATCGCATCGCGCGATGGTCGAATGCTCGACGGGTACAGCATGGGCGGCTACGGATCGGCTCGCTTGGGATTCAAGTATACGGACCTGTTCCGTGCGATCTCCATCATGGGTGGCGGGCCTCTGCAAGCAGAACTGATCCAGACGCCTCGTGCAGGACGATTGCGCGCGGCAGAAGTTCTGCAAAAAGTCTACGGCGGTGATCAGGAATACTTTAGGAGCGTCAGTCCCCGTCGTCTCGCGAAAGAAAATGCTGAGGCAATCACTAAAGGCTCCCTCATCCGTATGGTGTGCGGCGATCAAGATGAAACGTTCAGCAACAACCTCGCCTTTCATCTCCACCTGCAGGAACTCGCGATTCCGTATACGTGGACCGTGCTGGAGGGAATCGACCACAACCCGATGAAAACTCTCGAATCGCTCGGCGACTCGAACTGGCAGTTCTACCGCCAAGCGTTTGATCCAGCGAAGAAAACTCCATCGCCACCTCGCAAATCGGAAGTGGAAATCAACTTCCAAGTCAAGCAGCAAGATCGACGCGCGGTGATTGTTAATGCTCCCACCGATGGTACGAAGAGGCCGGTGGTTATTGCGCTCCACGGCGGTCAGGGAAGCGCTGAGATCATGCGAGCCAACTCGGGTTTCGACCCGGTTGCCAAAGCCAATGGCTTCATGGTGGTGTACGGCGAAGGAACCGATTTTGGTGGTAACCGGCATGCTTGGAATACCGGGTTCCTATTGCGCCGGCAAGTGAAGGACGCGGATGATATCGCTTATCTCGACACATTGATCGATAAACTCATCCAAGACCATGATGCCGACCCGAGTCGTATTTATATGACCGGCGGATCGAATGGGGGGATGATGACGTATGTGTATGCGGTGGCTCGCTCCGAACGCTTGGCAGCCGTCGCGCCGGTGGTTGCATCCATGTTCACCTTCGAGAAGAAGCCTGCGGTTCCGTTGCCGATTCTTATGATCAATGGAGCCAAGGATGAAGAAGTGCCGCTCGAGGGTGGAATGAGCCGCAACGCGATGGTCAGTCGAGCTCAAGATGCTCCGTATAAGCCATTGAAGGAAGTAGTTCAGTTCTGGGTGGAGGTGAACCGATCACAGAAACCGGAGCTGATCGTCACGCAGGGAACCGTCACAACGACGACGTACGCTGCTTCAACCAAAGGCGCAACGACCGAGTTCGTTGTCGATTCCCTCGGTGCCCATGGTTGGCCCGGTACACGGGCCCGTCGCCAAGGGACCGCTCCCATCTCTGCGTTCTCGGGTGCTGAGCGCGTATGGGAGTTCTTCAAAGACAAACAACGCACGGCACAATAAGCACTTAGGATCTTTACAACCTCTTCGGTATTTCTCTCAGATAACCCACAACCGCAGCGACTGGGGTTTAGATGAATGGGCCGAATCGGCCTTCGCGGACCGCTGCAATAAAGTCGGGCATGCTGCCGAGCAAATCGTCGCGCTGAGCCATGTGATCCAGTTGCATCCACAAAACCTCCGCAACCTCGTCAGGATTCGGTTGCGGGTCAAGAGAAACGTCTCGCGAACATATCAACCACTCCAAACGGGTCCCCCAACGAGTTACCGTTGTCCAAATATGCTGATGCACTTGCACAGGCAATTGCAACTCTTCAAGGAACTCGCGCTGGATCGCCGTTTCGAAATCTTCACCCGGCTCAATCCCACCTCCGGGGAAACAAATCAGCCCCGGAGCGCGCACCAGTTGCGAACGTCGGATCACCAGAAAGTGTCCCTCCTCGTGGATGATCCCGACGACAGCGTGCCTGCCAGCGTCCTTTCGTGCCGAAGCATCCTCTGTCATGATGTTGATTCTCTTCCCTCGAGCATTAGGTTCCTTACATTCACCGATCAAGCCTTGTACGACTCACAGTCTGTCGATCTTCAGTTCGCCGAGCAAGTGGTGCATCGACTCGTATCCGCTGGCCATACCGCCTATTTCGCGGGAGGCTGCGTGCGGGACGCACTCATGGGAACCGAACCGCATGATTTCGACGTAGCAACCAGCGCCACCACCAATCAAGTCCGCGCTGTGTTCGGTCCCGAGCATACCCGCGCGGTCGGCGAAGCGTTCGGTGTCGTGCTGGTGCATCGTCGTATCCAAGGGCAAACCTGCCAAGTCGAAGTCGCTTCCTTCCGCACCGATGGCTCCTATTCCGATGGCCGCCGCCCGGATTGGGTGGCCTTGGCGACTCCGGAAGAAGACGCCAGCCGCCGCGATTTCACCATCAACGGCTTATTCTATGACCCGATCGCGAAAAAGGTGATCGATTTCGTCGGTGGTCAAGCCGACCTGGAACGGCGAGTCCTGCGATCGATCGGTGTCCCTGCGGACCGTTTTCGTGAGGACAAGCTGCGATTGCTTCGAGCGGTTCGCTTCGCCGGTCGATTCGGCTTTGAACTCGAATCGGAAACCCAACGAGCCATTGAACAATTCGCTTCTCAGATCGTCGTCGTTAGCGGTGAACGGATCGGTGTGGAACTGAAAAAGATCCTGGAGCATCCTAGCCGTGCCTGGGCTTGGGAAAAACTGATCGAGACCGGGCTGACCGAATATCTCCTACCCGAACTCCACCATCGATGGACTTCGCTTGGAGATCGGCATCACGATTTGCGGGTGCTCAAGGAACTTGCCGGGGCTCGCATCGACTGGACTTCCAGTATCGCCGCGATCGCCCTCCCTTGGTTTCTCGAACATCGTTCCGAGGACGCTATCGATGCATTGCTCGAAGCGCTCAAGGAACGCTGGAAGATGGCGAACGTGGAAGTCGACGCCTTAGGATTTGCGATTCGCCAGGCCGAGCCCCTGATCGCCGCCTCGCAACGACCTTGGTCGGAGGTTCAGCCGCTGTTGATCTCGAGTTTCGCCGCCCCGGCTCTCGATGTTGCCGAAGCGTTAGCCAAGGCTTACTCCCACGAGTTGCTCGGCATCCAATTGTGTCGGGAACGACTGAAGTGGCCGAGGAATCAACTCGATCCTTCACCTTGGATTCGCGGAGATGACCTGATCGCAATGGGGCTCAAGCCAAGCCGTGCGTTTGCGGAACTGCTCAGCGAGGCTCGGGCGTTGCAGCTCGACGACCATCTAAGGGACCGCGATACCGCCTTGGAATGGCTTCAAGAGGCGATTCGTCAGCGTTCGGATCGAAAGGGCTAATGCGAGGGGGCTTGCCCCCGGATCGGTCCTTTCGCATCAGCGGCTTTGGCGTAAAATCGACGCTTCAATCGCCAACGCACAAGGAATCGTCGATGAACTCTCAGGAAAAACGGCTCTTCAATTTCTCTGCGGGACCGGCCGTGATGCCGGTCCCGGTTCTGGAACGGATCCGCGATGAGATCCTCTGTTTGCCAGGATGCGGCGCCTCGGTGATGGAGATCTCGCACCGCAGCAAGCAGTTCATCGATATCCAACATGCGGCTCGCGATCGCTTGATCCGATTGCTGAAGATCCCGTCGACCCATGAGGTTCTGTTTCTTCAAGGGGGCGCGAGGCTGCAGTTCTCGATGATCCCGATGAACCTGCTTCGCTCGCGATCCGAACCAGCACAGTACATCGTCACCGGAGCGTGGGGCAAATACGCGCTAGGGGAAGCCAAGAAAGAAGGACCCGTCGAGCTGCTCTACGATGGAGCCTCACATCGATATTCGCAATTGCCTCGATGGGATGAATTGCAGGTTCCAGACAACGCTTCGTATCTGCACTACACGAGCAACGAGACCATCCAAGGGATCCAGTTCCAGGCAGACCCCGTTGCAAAATGCCCGGTCGTCTGCGACTGCTCGTCGGATTTCCTCTATCGACCACTCGATGTATCCAAATATGGACTGATCTATGCGTGCGCTCAGAAGAACGCCGGGCCGGCTGGGGTGACGGTTGTCATCATCCGACGCGATTTGCTCGAGCGATCGAGCGATAGTTTGCCAGGCTACCTCAACTACAAACATCATGCGGACGAGGACTCGATGTGGAATACGCCCCCCACTTTCGCGGTCTATGTGTTGGGCTTGGTGATGGAGTGGCTTGAGACCACCGTCGGAGGCTTGGAAGTGATGCATCGGATCAATCAACAGAAAGCTTCGATCGTCTACGAAGCGATGGATCGCCACCCGCAAATGTATCGAGGCCATGCAAGGCCGATAGATCGATCGTTGATGAACGCAACATTCACACTTCCCAACGAGAAACTCGAATCGGAGTTTCTGGCTGGTGCCCAGCGGCGATCACTCGATTCCTTGAAGGGACATCGAAGCGTCGGAGGGATACGAGCCAGCATCTACAATGCGATGCCCATCGAGGGCGCTGCGGCGTTGGCTCAATGGATGGATGAATTCGCCAGCACAAACCCAATAGCTTGAAAATAACGATGACCACTCGCATTCTGATCCTCGATCCGATCGCACCCGAAGGGCTGGAGATGCTCTCTGGCGATCCCGAGTTCTCCTACGAGGAGCGGCACGGGCTAAAGGGAGATGATCTGAAGAAATCCCTCGCCGAATTCGATGGTGCAATCGTCCGTAGCGGTGTCAAAATCACTGCCGAATCGCTCGAGGGGAACCGACGACTCAAGGCGATCGTTCGCGCCGGAGTCGGAACCGACAACATCGACAAAAACGCTGCAACACGCCAAGGGATTGTCGTGATGAACACTCCTGCGGGGAATACCCTCAGCACCGCCGAGCATACGTTCGCGCTGATGTTGGCCCTGTCTCGCTGCGTTGCCCCCGCCTATCAGAGCCTGTGCAGCGGCAAATGGGATCGGAAATCATTCATGGGGACCCAACTCGCCGACAAAGTACTCGGCGTGGTCGGTATGGGGCGCATCGGCCGCGAAGTCGCCGCGCGCGGCCAGGCCTTCGGCATGCGAGTCATTGCCTTCGATCCGTTCCTGTCGGATGAACAGGCAAGCAAAATGCATATCGAAAAGGCCCACTCGGTCGCGGATATGCTTCCGCGAGTGGACTATCTCACTGTCCACACGCCACTGACCGATGAAACCAAGTATCTGGTCGGCATGAAGCAATTGCCAAACCTCAAACGAGGAATCCGATTGGTCAACTGTGCGCGAGGGGGAATCTACGAGGAAGCGGCTCTCGCTGAAGGGTTGCGACAAGGAATCATCGCTGGCGTCGCTCTCGATGTCTTTGAAGAAGAACCCTGCACCCAGAGTCCATTATTCGGCTTGCCCGGTGTGATCTGCACTCCGCATCTCGGAGCCAGCACCGAAGAAGCGCAAACCCAAGTCGCCATCGAAGGAATTCAGCTCCTGATGAATTTCTTCAAATCGGGAGAGATACGACATGCTGTCAACGTCGCATCGCTCGATCCAAAAACACTCGATGCCCTGCGCGGCACACTCGATGCCACCTATCGTCTAGGACTCCTCCTCACGCAATGGCATACCGGGAGCGTCAGTTCGTGCCAAATACAGTTTCGGGGGGAAGTCGCCGACAAAGATACCAACCTGCTGACCGCCGCCTTTTGTGCAGGGCTGCTTGAACGCGCACTAGCCGACGATGTCAACATCATCAACTCGACGATGCTCCTTCGCGAGCGTGGCATCGAGCTAGTTGAACATCGCAGCCGTGAGCCAGGCGCCTTCAGTTCCTCCATCACTGCCGAGGTAGACGGTAGCGGCCAACGAGTCAAAGCAGGGGTTACCGTCTTCGGCCACAACATGCCGAGACTCATCTCGATCGATGATTATCGATTGGAGGCCTACCTCGACGGCCACATGCTCCTGTTCACCCACTACGACGTCCCGGGGATCATCGGACGCGTGGGGACCGTTTTTGGTGAACACGGTGTCAATATCGGGCAAATGTCCGTCGGTCGTGCATCGCAGCAACCCGGTGGACATGCCATCGGTGTGCTGAACCTCGACTCGCGGCCTCCCCAAGAAGCGCTCGAAGCATTAAGGGGATGCCCAGGCATCGAAAAAGTTCAATGGATCGAACTCCCCGGCCGCGGCGTTCTCCCCGGTTGGCTGGCAATCTGACATCATCATTCAAATTAAATAGTCGATTTTGAATCGAAGAAAGCAAGGTCCTCGCCGATGAGTCAAGCTCCGCCCTATGCTTCGATCACTTGGAGTGGTGATTCGCTCGGTGAAATGCGAGTTCTCGATCAGACCGAGCTGCCGCTGAATTTGGTAATGCGACCCCTTGGTTCGGTTCAAGAAGTTCACGAAGCGATTGTTGCTCTGAGAGTACGGGGTGCGCCAGCCATTGGTATTGCAGCCGCGTATGGAGTGGTTGTTGCGTTGCAAGACTCGATTCGCAATCGGGCCGCGACGGCCGTTGCCTCGCAGGTTGCCCGCAACGCGTGCGACTATCTTGCGACCAGTCGGCCGACGGCGGTGAATTTGTTCTGGGCGTTGGATCGTATGCGAAGAAAGATCGATGCGAATCCTTCTGTTGCCTCGGCAGTGGAACTCGGCAATCTGCTGCTGCGCGAGGCTCGCTTGATTCATGACGAGGATCGGAGCATGTGCCATGCGATCGGTGATTATGGAGCGAGTTTGTTCGATGAAGGCTTTGGGGTATTGACCCATTGCAACACAGGGGGATTGGCGACTTCAGAATATGGTACGGCGCTCGCCGCGATCATCACTGCGCATGCGGTTGGCAAAAAGATCCATGTCTTTGCCGATGAAACGCGGCCATTGCTGCAAGGAGCGCGGTTGACGATGTGGGAACTGCAGCAGTACGGCGTGCCATCGACGCTGATCTGTGATTCGATGGCTGCCCAGGTCATGCGAGAAGGGAAAATACAAGCGGTCATTGTGGGTGCGGATCGCATTACGGCTCGTGGAGATACCGCCAACAAGATCGGCACCTATGGAGTGGCCGTCGCAGCAAGGCATCACAATATCCCCTTTTATGTCGCCGCCCCGACGAGTACTTTTGATTTGTCGATCATCGGTGGCGATTCCATCCCGATTGAGCAGCGCAAGCCTGAAGAAATCACCCAAGGGCTCGGCCGTCGGACCGCTCCCCCGGATTGCATGGTGTACAATCCCGCTTTCGATGTCACGCCTGCCGAGTTGATCACCGCGATCGTCACCGAACGAGGGATCATCCATCCTGTCGACGAAGATCGCGTTCGCGCGATGGTGGAGAAACGAACGGCTTGATTGCCGAGGGCGATAACTTTTCACTTTCATTCAAAGGGCCAACGGGTACATGCTGACCAGCGATCAAGTGAAAGAAGAGATCCAAGTTCCCGATTCGTGGCAGCATCGCCATCTGTTAGGTTTGGAGCACTTGACGGCGCAGGAAATCGAATTGATTCTCGACTACGCCGACAAACTGCAAGAGGCAACTCACCAGGGGCGACGCAAGCTCGATCTGCTCAAAGGCCGCACGGTCGCGAACCTCTTTTTTGAAAACAGCACTCGGACGCGAAACAGTTTTTCACTCGCTGCCAAGCGATTGGGAGCCGACACGGTCGAGTTCTCCTCTTCGGGTTCGAGCGTTGCCAAAGGAGAGACTCTCATCGATACCGCGAAGACGATCGAAGCGATGCTGGTCGATGCGGTTGTGGTGCGACATAGTTCTCCGGGCACACCCCATCTGCTATCTCGAAGCTTGAATTGCAGCGTCATCAACGCGGGAGACGGTCCGCATGAACATCCGACGCAAGGATTGCTCGACATCCTTACTATCCGACGCCGTCGCGGATCATTGCGAGGACTCACGGTGGCACTGGTAGGCGACATTGCCCACTCCCGCACGGCTCGATCCAATATCTGGGGACTGTTGAAACTCGGAGCCCATGTGATCGTATGTGGACCTGCGACACTCGTATCCAAGAACTGGGAGAAGCTCGGTGTCGAAGTCGCTTATGATCTCGATAAGATCTTGCCTCGTTGCGATGTCCTGAATCTGCTGCGCATCCAATTCGAACGCCAAGCGATTCGACCATTCCCATCCGTACACGAATACACGCTGTTGTACGCGATGAATCAAGAGCGACTGCGTCGCAGCAAGCCTGAGATCTTGATCATGGCCCCGGGCCCGATCAATCGTGGAGTCGAGTTGACTCCTGAGGTCGCCGATGGCCCTCAGTCGGTGATCCTCGATCAAGTCACCAATGGAATCGCTATTCGGATGGCCGTCCTTTTCTTGTTGCTCGGCCGCGCAGGGCACGCCTCGTCCTGAAGGCGTCTGACGGACGGGCACAGGTCGAATTCAAACTAGAACAACGGGGCGGACTATTGATCCGGGTTATCGATCAGTGACTTCAGTCGATCGCCTAGCGACTGAGGGAATCTCGCGACCCAGCTTTCGTCAACGAGTCCAACCTCAACCATATCGAGGAGGTGAACCCGGTCTTTCAGTCGAAAGGAATTCAATTTCATGCGAACAAGCCGTTCGAGTGGCAAGATACGAATGCCATCGCCATATTCAGTCGGCTCGACATCCGGATTTGGCTCGAAGTCGTCTGGCTTGACCATACGATTCGCAAGGACGATATGAATCGCATACCGCACGGAATCGTCTTTTCCTTCGAGAAACATGTCCAAGCCAACAGCTTTGCGATAGTGGTATCCGTTGGCTGCCATGACTTGCTTGAGTTGCTCGAGGTCCTCGGGACGAATCAAGATATCGACATCGTTCGTTGCACGCACCGCTCCGGGATCCACTTGCGCGACCCAAACCCGGACCGCATTCCCACCAACGATCGCGAACGGAATCGAAGTTGACTCAAGGATCGATACGGCTTTTCTTAGGCGTAACTCAACTCGATCCATCGATTCCCCGATTCTCTTCCAGAGTTGATCTCCGACAATGGTCAGTGCTGGATGCATCTCATTTCCTTTCCACTAACAATGTGATTGTAACACAAACGTGGATTACTCCAAAATCAATCGTTGTGCTTGCACCTTTGTGCTTTGTTAGCCTCGCGCCCTTCGGCTTTTATTTTTGGTGGTTCGCTGGGCGCACGGAACCCAGAGGATTCGGCATCAACTAAGAGTCCAGAAAATAAAAAAGGGTGCTCGGAAGAGCACCCTTTTTCAAATAGGTGATCGCGAGACTCGCGCGTTACCAGGGGCCACGCACTGGATAGACGCCGAATTGCTCAGTGTGCGTTGGCCAATACGGTGTTCCTCGGAACGCTCCGCCACCTGCGCCGTTCGGAGGTACGCCACCGAACTGGTGGTAAACCGGGGTCATCGTGTTTTGCGAGACACCCCACGAGTAGTGTTGTTGCATGGTAACAACAGGGGGAACCACCAACGCAGTTGGTTGGCCGGTACGCATCCAGTAGTAGCCGCCGTGCCAAGGTCGCTGTGCGGCTTGGTTGCGAGCCCAGTAATCGCCCCAGCTGGAATGCCAAGCCCAGGCTTTCAGTGTTCCATGCTCACCCGTGTTAGGACCGAGCAGGCCGCCACCTGTGCCGAGACCTCGACCACCGAAATGATGGCCCGCGGATCCTTGGCAATTGCCCGAGTTGCAGTCGCCGACGATGACTTCCTGCCCCAGACCGATCTGAGACATCAGAAGAGCTGCTGCAAGAGCAGTGCTTCCCAGGACGAATCTTTGACTCATACGCTTCTCACTTCATTCATTATTGGTTGAAGATCAGTCGCGCATCGTCCTTGACGCTCATCTGAACCATCGTTTGGAGGATCAGGATCCGATCCCGATCAAATCGCTAATCTCCTCGGCCAGGCTTACTGGTGAGGCAATCGAATTCGCTTGTATGTTTGCTTGAGCGTGGTGTGGATCGGCGGTACGGAGTAACTCGCGTGCGTCCGATTCAATCCTTGACCATTGTCGTAATACGAATGGTACCGATCATGGTGTTGATAGAGGTAGTGGTGCGGGTAGAGCGGCTGATAGGTGTAGTAGGTATGTCCCACCCATCCAGGAACTCCGATCGGGGAGATGTACATGCCCGCGGTGGCTTGGTTCGCGTTCCCTTGGGTGAAGTAGTTATCGAACAGAGGTTGCGTTCCCTTGCCGATGTATTGACCGTAGGTCTCGGCTCCGAGGTCTCCTGCACCTCCCCCGGTGCCAGCATGCGATGCGACCAGTCCTCGCACACCGCAACCCGCGTAGGAGTTCCCCGGCACATACGGAACGGCGTTTGCGCCGCAAGTCGAGCACTGTGCGCTCGCTTCCTGGGAAATCATTCCTAGAGAGGCGATGGCAACTCCGCCAGCCAAACTCATCTTTACCAATCCAAGCCGTCGCATTCCTTGCACTCCTGTATCTGCGGAAAGGGGAAAACCTTTAATTTCTCTGCTCGGCGATTCGCGATAGCATTCCGAAGCCAATCCGTTGTCCTGCGGCAGTCCCGGCCGAGAAACAGGGCAAGGACACCGGGTGGAACGATCCTACCGAAAATCCTTGGTCTAGCCCCAAGACTGGCTGAAATTCGCTAGGCCTCATAGACCATCCCGCTGTTATCCTTTAACCTTTGTCGCACCCGTGGGATCGCGGGAGTTCAGACTGACATCCAGGATTGGTTACGCATCATTGACGAGCATGACATCGAATTCGAACAAATCCCGTCGCGCCACCGCCGAATCGATGGCGACCAAGCAGCGGGACGTTTCCGTTAGCGAGTTTTTCGCCAAGAACCGACACCTTCTCGGCTTCGACAACCCCCGCAAAGCGCTCCTGACCACGGTTAAGGAAGCGGTTGATAACTCATTGGATGCCTGCGAAGAAGCTGGCATCCTGCCCGAAGTCTGGGTCCGTATCGACCAGACCCAAGCCGGTCGATTCCGTGTCGCAGTCCAAGACAACGGACCCGGTATCGTGAAGAAGCAGATCCCGTTGATCTTCGGCAAGCTTCTCTATGGCAGCAAGTTCCATCGCTTGCGAATGAGTCGCGGCCAGCAAGGGATCGGCATCAGCGCCGCCGGGATGAACGGCATGTTGACCACCGGTCGTCCGATGCAGATCCTCTCCAAGACCAGCAAAAAATCGCCGGTCCATTACTTCCTACTGCAAGTCGATACGAAGAAGAACCAACCTGAGATCATCAATGGCAAAGGAGAGGGTGTCGACATTCCGGCTGGCGAGAAAGGGCTCGCCCACATGCGGGACAACGACATCGTTTGGGATAGCCATTATCCAGGGAGCGATGGCAAACCGGGACCAGAAGTCGAATCGGGCACTCGCGTCACGATCGAGTTGACGGGTGTCTACAAACGAAGTCGTGGGAGCGTCGACGAGTACCTAGAGCAGACGGCGATCGCGAACCCGCACGTGACCATCCATTGGCAAAGCCCCGATGGCGAGAAGATAACCATTCCTCGTACGACTACGGAGTTGCCTCGCGAAGCCAAGGAAATCAAGCCGCATCCGTACGGGGTGGAACTCGGCCGCTTGATCACCATGCTTGGCGATGACAAGTCGGCGACTCTCAGTTCCTTTTTGACCAGTTCGTTTTCATGTGTAACTCCTGCGGTCGCTCGCAAGGTTTGCGAAGTAGCCAAACTCAGCACTCGGGCTTCGGCCATTAAAGTTGGCCAGACCGAAGCCGAACGACTGTATCAATCATTGCAGGAGACCAAGATCCGTCCTCCGTCGACCGATTGCATCGTACCGATTGGGCGAGATCTACTGTATGCGGGACTCAAGGCCATCGTGCCGGGTGAATTCCACGATGCTGTGACCCGTCCTCCTTCGGTGTTTCGCGGTTCTCCATTTCAAATCGAAGTCGCCTTGGCATACGGCGGTACAGTCGCAACCCAAAAGATCACTCGCGAGGAATTGGTCGAAGTGATTAACCAATCCGATGCCCGGACGCTCCGTAAATTCCTGATCGATTCGTTCAATGGCATCGGCGGGGATTCGGCCGACAAGATCATCGCCGAAACCAAGTTGCCGACTCGATGTAGTCCGCAAAAACTCAAGAAGGATCAGATCGATGCGTTGCACACCGCATTGCGAGAGGTGAACATCTCCGAAGGCCAATCGATGCAAATCTATCGTTTTGCCAATCGTGTGCCTCTTCAATACCAGCAAGGAGCCTGTGCCATCACCCAAGCGGTCCTCAACACCAATTGGCGACCCTATGGATTATCCCAGTCCAAGGGGGCATTGCCCTCGGGACCGGTGACTCTGATCGTTCACATGGCGAGCGTTTGGGTTCCATTCACCAGCGAATCGAAGGAAGCCATCGCTAACGCACCGGAGATTGAAAAGGAATTGCGACTGGGAATCCAGGCCATCGGTCGGTCGCTTGCAGGCTACATTCGCAAACGGCAAGCCATCGCGGCTCAGGGGAATCGCCGAAGCATCTTTCTTCGGTATCTCAAGGAAGTGGCCAATGCGGTTGCGACGATTCAGAAGTCGGAAGCCAATCCGATCTATGAGGATCTGTTGCATGTAGCCAAGAAAAAGACAGCTGTTGCCGACGTCAAGCTGGACGAATTCGGCCGCGAGATTGCCGCCGAGTCCGAAGACTCGGCGGTTAGTTGAAGCAGGTAGCCATTGAGTCCCGACGCTAGGCGCTCTCTTTGCGCTTAGAAGTGGACTTGATTGGGCGGATGCTTCCATCGTTGGGATCCAAGTCGATGGTGAAGAGGGTACCCTCTTCCTGTTCGGGCAGATCGAACATGACATCCATCATGATCTCTTCGACAATGCTTCGCAGACCCCGTGCACCGACGTTCTTGCGGTGTGCTTTTTCCGCGATGGCTCGCAATGCCGCTTCGGTGAACTGCAGATCGCAGTTCTCCATACCGAAGAGTGCTTGGTATTGCTTAACCAAGGCATTCTTGGGTTCCGTAAGGACTTTGACCAAGCCTTCGATGTCCAGCGGTGCAAGTGCTGTGACGACAGGGAGTCGGCCGATCAATTCGGGAATCATGCCGAACTCGAGGATGTCGTCGGAGTGGATTTGAGCGAGGAGCTTCGCAGAGTCCGTTTCACCTTTGATGCTCGATCCAGGGCCGAAGCCCAGCGAGCGTTTGCCGAGTCGTTTACTGATGATGTCTTCGACACCGACGAAAGTGCCACCACAGATGAACAAGATGTTCGTCGTGTCGAGCTGAATATACTGTTGCTCCGGATGTTTACGTCCACCCTGAGGTGGAACATTGGCAACGGTTCCTTCGAGCATTTTGAGGAGTGCCTGCTGGACCCCTTCACCCGACACATCGCGTGTGATCGAGACGTTTTGACTGGTCTTGCCAATCTTGTCGATTTCGTCGATGTAGAGGATCCCTCGTTGGGCTGCTTCGATATCGAAGTCGGCGGCATGCAGCAATTTCAGGAGAAGGTTCTCGACATCCTCGCCTACGTACCCTGCCTCAGTGAGGGTGGTCGCATCCCCGATGGCGAACGGGACATTGAGCATCTTGGCCAGGGTGCGAGCCATCAGCGTTTTGCCGCTACCGGTCGGGCCGACCAAGAGAATATTCGATTTCTCGATTTCAATTTCGCCACCCTCCCATTCCGCGCTCAATCGTTTGTAGTGATTGTGGACAGCAACCGCCAACGAACGTTTGGTTTGCACCTGGCCGATCACATATTGATCCAAGTGTTCAACGATCTCTCGAGGGGAGGGGATTTCGTTGAAGAGTTTCTTGGTGGGGCCGCGTCGACGTTGCTCTTGGTCGAGAATCGACTGGCACAATTCGATGCATTCGCCACAGATGTAAACATCTCCAGGACCTTCGACTAAGGGGCCGACATCCCGATAACTCTTGCGGCAAAACGAGCAGAAAGCATTCTTCTTCGCAGCACCGCCATTGCCGCCACGGCGGCCGGCCATCATATCCTTGCCTGAGGGCATTCTCGACTCCTTGGTTGTCCCAAAACGAGTCGCGATCGACTCCGTTTCAGGAATGTGGTTCACGTTGGGGAAGCTCGATCGTCAGCTCCTGCGTTCGAATCTTCGCAAAGCAAAGTTTCGATTGCGGGTGCAAACCGGGCTTCCTTGACCACAGTTTCGAGCCGATGGGTAAAGTTGCTTAATCGCTCAAGGCGATAGCGGCCTCCCAGGCCGATTCAGATTCACCACCACTTCCAGCAGTATATCACAAGTTTGGCGATGAATTGACATCGTTTTCTTGAGATGTGCCAGGAGGGGGGGCGGTCGGTTTCGCTGCAGACGCGGCGGGGAGAGACCCTCCGGAAAGCAACGACTTAATCTTTCGGAATTCCTGTTCGTTAATGTCACCTTCACTCCGCATTTCTTCGAAATTCTTTTCCAGCAGATGGGTGATGGAACGGTCTTTCGTGTTGGAATCGCGCAACTTTGACAGGGCGAAGTATGCGACCATCGTAACGATAGACAAGACCAACAAACCCAATACAGCTTGAATGACTGGATCAGAAAACAATGCGCTGGCAGATGCCCAACGATCAGGTGCGGTATTCATGCGACAAGCAACCGGTAAGACACTCTCTAGGGACAAACCTTAGATCCATCATTTTAACCGAAATGCTTCGAGAGTCATTCTCGACTCCGCACGCCCGAATGGTATGCATGTCCCATGGCCGCAGACCACTCCTGCAACCATCATTTTTCAAGAAATTCCTGACTCGGCAGGATAGGCGATCTCGGCGGTTTCGAGTTCTCTATCCCTTGCTGACGCTTCGGGTTGGGATAGGAACAGTCGTGATTACTAGCTGTCATTGTTTTGCCAGTGATTATCATAATCCGACGCGTGAGCGAAGGACGCACGCGGGAAGACGTCGCAAGCGACGTAAATCCATCCCTCGCTCACGCGTCGGGTTGAGATTGGCTCGAGGGTCGAGACGCGAAGACCGGGAGCCGGTTTGGTTGCGATGAGCCTGTCAAAATCACTGGAGACCGCAGATGATCCTCCCCAGGCGGATCGATCTGCAATTAGCAACGCGGCCCATGATTTTGGATCCGGCTCGGCGCGAAGCCTAGGCCAGCCCAAGCCGCTCCTTGGGATCCTTGAGCGCGTGATGCAGGCGAGCCAGCGCTTCGGTTTCGATCTGGCGAACTCGCTCGCGTGTCAGTCCTAACTCAGCACCAATTTCTTTAAGCGTATGCGGTGGTGAGTCGCCAAGCCCGAATCGCATCTTGAGAACCGTCGACTCCCGATCATCGAGCGTGCCGAGCAATTCCATCGCCGTCTTCATGACGTCATGGTCGAGCAACTCTTCGTCAGGACTCTTGCGTCTCTCATCCATCACCATCTCGCCAAGTGACCATCCCTGTTCGGATTGGTCGCTTTGCGGAGTGGCATTGTAGATCTGGATCGCTTTCTTGATGATCGGCAGCTTTTTCTTGGGGAGCCCCAGGATTCTCGCGACCTCTTCCTGTGTGGGCATCCGCCCAAGTTCTTCGCTGAGCCTCGCGGTGGCTCGCCGCCACTTGCTGAGCAACTCAACCATGTAAGCGGGAATCCGAATCGTCTTCGCGGAGTTGATCAACGCTCGCTTGATCGATTGCTTGATCCAATAACTGGCGTAGGTGCTGAACCGCGTCCCTACATCTGGATCAAAGCCTTCCACCGCTCGCAACAAACCGAGGTTACCTTCCTCGATCAAGTCTTGAAGGGCAAGCCCCTTGCCGACGTAACTTCGCGCGATGTTAACCACCAAGCGAAGGTTGGCTCGGACCATGCGATCCCGCGCGAGAACATCACCTGTAGCGATTTGACGGGCCAAGACCTGTTCGTCTTCGGCAGTCAGTAGTTTGGTTTCGTTGATCTCCCGAAGATAGGTTTCCAGGGGAGATTGCAATTGGTCGCCATCCTTGCGACGTCGACGATCGGAAATCGAGGTGACTTCATCGTCGAGTGGATCCTCCACGCTATCGAGAAATGGTCGTGGATGCACCATCGATAGATCTTTCTCACGTGCAAGAGGGGAGCAGAAAATGAGTTGGGGCAAGTCACGAGTAAATCGGCCTGAATGCCATCATTTCTAAGGAATTCTGCCTCGGACCTGCCTGTAGCGGATGTTCCGAGAACGCAAACCGCTGTCCGATCGGCGTTTTTGCCTTACAATCGCTTTCTTAAGATTCGGAGCACATCCGAGTCCTGTTTTTTCGACTATCCTCGCGCAATAAGAACCGCCAATGCTCTCACCGCACGCAACCGATTCGACGCAGACCTTAGTCAGGCCTGAGGGTTGTACCGAACATGATGCCTGTACCAACTTCACGTGTGATGGCCTATGGATGCAATGGGCCGCGGATGTGTTGGCCGGGAAAGCCATCGACCGATCGCAAGCCCTCGCGATCCTCGATGCGAACGACGATCAGTTGATGGATATTCTTTCCGCAGCCAATCGGATTCGAACGCACTATTTCGGCAAGACGGTGCAGCTCTACTTCTTGATGAATGCCAAGAGCGGCCTGTGCCCCGAGGACTGCCACTACTGCAGCCAATCGAAGGTTTCCGATGCACCTATCCCCAAGTACACGATTCTCAGTCGCGAAAAGCTTCTCGACGGCGCACGGATCGCCGCGGAGCGTCAGAGCAAGACGTACTGCATCGTGATCAGCGGTCGGGCTCCCAACGAACGGGAGATCAAGGCGATCGAAACCATCGTTCCTGAGATCAAACAAAAGTATGGATTGAATATCTGTGCCTGCCTCGGGCTGCTCAACGAGTCGCAGGCTCAGCGACTTGCGGCAGCGGGTGTCGACAAGGTCAATCACAATTTGAATACTAGCCGCGATTACTATGAGAAGATCTGCACCACCCACACCTTTGACGATCGAATGGAAACCCTGCGAAACGTCCGTAAAGCAGGGTTGCAATTGTGCAGCGGTGGCATCATCGGCATGGGAGAGCGACGCGAAGATATCGTCGAGATGGCTTTTTCTCTCCGCGAATTGTCGGTGGAATCCATCCCTTTGAATTTCCTACATGCGATCGATGGGACGCCGATGGAGCAAAAGGAATATCTCTCTCCTCGCGATTGTCTGCGGGCTCTCGCTATGTTCCGATTCGTCAATCCATCGAGCGAACTGAGGATCGCCGGCGGGCGAGAACGCCATCTGCGATCGCTGCAACCTCTCGGCCTGTTGGTCGCCAACAGCATCTTTGTCGGCGATTATCTAACTACTGAAGGCCAACCGCCTCAGGAAGATTATCACATGATCCAGGACCTTGGTTATGAAATCACAGGCCAAGCCATGGTCCCCGAGTGATCATTCACCACCAAACGATCGAAACACTGAGATTGCCACTTGCACAAGAAAGAATCCATCATGCCGAAATTGACTGTTGAGGGTTTAGGGGAATTCGAAGTTCCACAAGGGAAACGTCTGATTGCTGCGCTGAGAGAAGAAGTGGGAAGCGACCAACTGCACGCGTGCGGCGGCAAAGCTCGCTGTACCACATGCCGCGTGGAATTCCTCGCTGGCGAACCCAGTCAGATCACTGTAGCAGAGCGGGATATCCTCGCTGCCAGGGGAGTGTCTGGAGTTCGCCTCAGTTGCCAGATTGCGTGCGATCACGACATGAGTGTCCGGTTGATCAGCCGATTCGAAGGAAGTGGACGCAAGGACTGCGGATCTCCCTACTCGGAACAGATTGAGCCGCAACCGGTTGAGTGGGTCGACCGCTAAGATGCAACAGCTTTCACAGGCGAGGGGATACCCATGCTCTTAGTCGACAACCCAGTGATGCAACGGGAACTGTTGACGAATCTGCGCGCTCCTCGCGCATTCGCCTTGATGTTGCTCTATCAGATCGCACTGGCATCGGTCGTCCTGATCGCCTATCCGCGCGATGTCAAAATCGATCTCAGCCGCGAATCGGCGAGCGCACAACGACTGGTCGATTTCTTCTTCGTCGGCCAATTCGCGATCGCATCATTGATGGCCCCCAGCTTCACTGCCGGAGCGATCACGGGTGAGAAGGAACGCAAGACGTACGAGATGCTCTTGGCCAGTCCCCTTCGCCCATGGGTGATCGTATCTGGGAAACTGATCGCGGCATTGACTCATTTGGTGGTGCTGATACTCGGGTCGCTCCCGATCATCATGCTCTGTTTGCCGCTCGGAGGCGTTTCGATCTACGAGTTGCTTGCCGCCTACATGGGGCTGGTGTTCGCGATCTTCCTGTTCGGATCCATAAGCCTGTTCTGTTCGAGTTACTTCAAGCGCACGTCATCATCGCTGGTGGTGAGCTACGTATTGATTCTCCCGATTCTCGTCATCGGTGTATTCGCTTGGCTGGCTCTATCATCGCGAGGCGATTTCCGATTGATGATGACCGTGACCGTGGTGCCAGCGGCTAGCTTGCTGGTGAGTATTCTTCTGTTGTCGGTGACCGCGCGACGGCTCCTTTATCCTCCGGATATCGGGAGCCAAGGAAGCGAAGTAATCGACTTGGAACGGGAACAGCGGGAAGCGGTCGGGTTGGTCATTCAGCGGGATCAGTTTCCCGATAAGCTCTTTGCTCCTCCGAGGCGTAACAAACTCATGGAGGATTCAGCCAATCCGGTCTATGACAAGGAAATGCACGCCGAACTCTTTAGCCAGGGGACACTCATGTTGCGACTGGTAATCCAGTTGAGCATGCTCCTGGCCATTCCGTTGATGGCGTTTCTGTTATTTCTTTTCCCGAATTTAGCATCGTATTACGTCGGCTATGTTCTGGTATTTAGCCTGTTGACGGCCCCTGTATTCAATGCGGGGAGCATCACCAGCGAACGAGAGCGGCAGACGCTGGACCTGCTCCTGACGACGACGGTCTCATCGTCGCAAATTCTTTGGGGCAAGTTGATATCGGGGTTTCGCGTGTCGTTCGTATTGACCGCCTTTCTTATGTTTCCCATGCTCTTGGCCTGCATCAATCCGGAACTATCTCGCAACTGGAGAGCGATGCTCGCGTACTTCGGAATCTGTATCGCCGCATCGGTATTCAACTCCGTGTTGTCCTTGTTCGTATCGACGGTCGTACGCCGAACCAGCACCGCCTTGATGACATGCTATGTGACGCTGTTGATCCTGTATGGTTTGCCGATCGCGATTTATTTTTTATTCTGGAACTTTGCACCTCCGGATACGAACGTTGAGAATCTCCGTCTCTTCGGGATCACCAGCCCGTTGATGGCGGCCGACAGCGTTCCGATGACATCGGTGCAATCCGGTACGACAACGGCTCGAGCCAAGATCGGTTCTTGGTTGCTGGTCGCTGCCTACTTCGGTTTTACGGTCATCGCGACATCCTTGCTGCTTGCGTTGACGACATTACTTTTTCGGAGCCGATGGCGGCTCACCGGTCGAGGTTAGCTATGCCGATTCCTCCCTTTCGCGGTTTTGGGCCATCAGAGGCGATGAAACAACTCTCGCAACTGGTAAATCAACCCGTATTGACCAACGCTTTGCGTGAAGCCGCTCAGAAGCTAGGTATTCGCGAGGTGCCATCTCTATCGAGTCTTCAGGAGCTATTGCGTCAAGCGGGACGATGGATCGACGTCGCCACCGAGCCCTGGGTAGAGAACCAGGGAAAACTGCTCGTTCCCGGAATCAATGCGACAGGGGAGTGTTTCAGCGGTCGGTGGACAGCATCGAAACTCTCTCCAGATGCCATGGCGATTTTGAACTTGATACATGCCAACACCACCGAGGATTCCGATATCGAGGGGCATTGTCGAACCGCACTTTGCGGTGCTACGGGTGCAGCCGATGCCCTCGTTGCACCCAACTTGGGAATAGCGATTCATTTAGCAGTACAAGGGCTACGAGCATCCGACCGTATCGAGCGTGTGGTCCTGCCCAGGAAATGCTCGGTCCGCATTCCATCGGGGCCATCGTACGGCGGCAGCATGCTTCCCGATATGCTTGAAGCGTGCGGACTCCCCGTGCGAGAGATCGGTTCGAATCGAGAGTGCCTGGCGTCCGATTTCGATCGCTGTCTCGATGCAGCGAAGCAACTGCTTTTGCTGACGACATGTGGAACACGCGATGCTTCCTACCAAGCAGGAATCGCCCGGGCTCACGAGAACCATTGCCTCGTCGCCGAAGTCGCGTTCGATGCCTCGTTGCATGACTTGATGGATATTGGAATTGCATCCATCGCGTTGAGTCGTCGCTGGGATCATGGCCCCGATCTCATCATCTTGCCTGGAAACGATCTATTAGGAGGACCCGAATGCGGGGTGCTCATCGGAAAGAAAGAGATCATTCAATCGATTCGCAAATTGGCCGAAGGGACCGGCATGCTTGCCTCGCGCGCGACCCACCTGTTGCTCGCCGATGCGATCAGCCAGTCCCAAACGCGCGAGACATGGAACACCACTCCTGTCGGCGCCATGCTGAGCAATTCACTCGCGAATTTGGAAAACCGCGCCAAGCGAATCGCCGCCCAGTGCGACACTCCCGATGCGATGGTCAAAGTCGAATGCATTACTCAAGCCTGCAAACTAGGAAGCGGCAATTGGCAAGAAGTCGATATGCAGAGTGCGGTCTTGTGTGTCACTCCGAAAGCAGGAATCACCATTTCCCAGATCGCTGAAAAATTAGCCCATCACACTCCGGCGATCTGGGGAAATGTCCTTTCGGATCACGTGGATTTGGTTCTCCGAACGGTCGATCCCGCCGAAGACAGTGTGCTCGTCTCCGCCCTCTGCGGTCTGACTTCCGAACGCAAATCCCCGAGCGAAACCAACGATGCAGAATAAGCCCTGGATCCAACTGAGCCCCGACGATCACTGCATCGTTGCCCTTCGACGCTTTGCCAAAGGGGAATCCATCGATTTGCACGATGGATCAACTCCGGTGGTCGTCCGGCAAGATATTCCTGCAGGCCACAAACTTTCGATCTCTGAACGTTCCCCCGGCCAAGAGGTATTCAAGTACGGTTGGCCGATCGGTGTGGCAAGCCAACCGATCGCGCGAGGTGATCACATTCACGATCACAACCTTCGCTGTGAACACGCTCTCGACTACACCGGCCTTGCGACGCAAACTCCGGAATTGCCTGAACCGATCCGTGACAAAACATTTCAAGGGTACGTGCGCAGCAACGGAAGTGTGGGCACGCGAAACTACATCGCGATCATCTCGACCGTGAACTGCTCCGCCGGAGTCTCCGGCGCCGTCGCGCGGCAATTCGATTCGGAGGCCCTGAAAGATTTCCCGAACGTCGATGGTGTGGTCGCATTCAAGCACGATAGCGGTTGCGGTATGGCTTATGAGGGGATCAAGCATCGCACCCTGAGCCGCGTTTTAGGAGGTATCGCTAGGCACCCCAACATCGCCGCGTATGTACTCATCGGTCTGGGATGTGAGCAAAACACACTCGGCCATCTTCAAAAGAATCAAAAGCTAGTGCAACTGCCAGGTATGCGATGGCATTCGCCCGACGGCAGGTCGCACGTTCAAGATGTGCCCGTGCTATCGATCCAGGAAACGGGTGGAACGCGTGCGACGATTCGTCGCGGCGTCGATTTGGTCCGGGAACTGTTGCCTCAGGTCAACGCCATGCAGCGCACCACCGTTCCGGCAAGCGAATTGGTGTTGGCGACCAAGTGCGGAGGTTCCGATGGCTACTCGGGAATCACCGCGAACCCCGCGCTCGGCGTTGCTGCGGATCGCGTGGTCGCATGTGGTGGCGTTGCGATATTGTCCGAAACCACAGAACTTTACGGCGCCGAGCAACTCTTTACCAAGCGTGCCCAGTCCGAAGCGGTCGCGAGGAAGTTGCTCGACAAGCTTCAGTGGTGGCGTGAATATACCGATTACTACGGCGAAGACATCGACAACAACCCATCGATCGGAAACAAGGCGGGAGGCCTGACCACGATCATCGAGAAATCGCTCGGTGCAGCGAGCAAGGGTGGCTCGACCGCTCTCCAAAATGTCATCGATTACGCCGACACCATCCCCGGAAAGGGGCTGGTCATCATGGATGCCCCCGGCTTCGATCCGGTATGTGTTACCGGGATGGTCTCAAGCGGCGCCAATGTCGTCGTGTTCACTACGGGACGTGGCAGTTGCTTTGGTTGCAAGCCCGCGCCAAGCATCAAAGTGGCCACGAACACTTCTCTCTTCGAACGGATGCCCGAAGACATGGATCTCAACATGGGGACCATCCTCGATCAGGAGTCGATCGAACAAGCCGGGGATCGTATGTTCGAAGCGATCCTAGAAACGGCAAGCGGCAAGAAAACGAAAAGCGAGTTGCTCGGTTATGGCGATGATGAGTTCACACCCTGGGCGATCGGACCAACCCTCTAGAGCAAATCATGACTAACAGCAAATCGCTTTCAGACCTTCAGTCGCTAGTCGATACCTTTGCGGCGGAACGGCATTGGGAGCGGTTTCATGCTCCCAAGAATTTAGCGATGTCGGTTGCAATCGAAGCAGCCGAACTGATGGAGCACTTTCAATGGACCGAAGTCCGAGACGAAGTGCCTCCTGCACAAACCGCCGAGATCGGCGAAGAGATGGCCGATGTTCTCGCATATCTGCTTCGCTTGGCGAGCGTTCTCGAAATCGACCTGTCGCAAGCGTTCCAAGCCAAGATGCTCAAGAACGCCATCAAGTATCCGGCCGATTCGATATCGAATCAGTGAGCCGATCGATCGACTTAGGTAGCGGGTTCGATCGACGCGCTCATGCTGCCCTTGGATCGCATGCTATTCGGGTCTCGACCATAGGCCTTGATTTGATCCCGCTTCAGTTCCGCATGCTCGAGGGTGGTTGTCAAGCAGATCGCTCGGCCGGTCGTGTCGACTTGTTCCGCGAGTTTACGACCTTGCGTCTCGGACATATGAAACAACTCTTGCATCATCGCGATCACGTAAGCATACGTATGCTCGGGATCGTCCCAAAGGATGACGTGATATCGCGGTTGACGCTTGGGCTTGGACGCGGCTGCCTGTTGCTCGACTTCTGGATGGGCAACGGCTGCATTGGATGAAGACATGGCGAGAATCGACTCCTGAAACACTAACTGCTTGCAGGCGGAGCAAAAGCATTCCCATCTCTTCCGCACAACCGCTACAAACCGGCTATATTGTATGCGTAGAACTGACTGTTTTGGCAAGCACTTTCCCTATAAATCCTCCAATCCATCATGACCGACTTTGCCGGCCTCGATCGCTATCTTGAGAATAATCGTCAAACTCACCTCGATCAGCTCTTCGAACTGCTGCGAATTCCCAGCGTTTCTGCGGACAGCACGAAGCGGGCGGAGATGGACCGGGCGGCCCAATGGGTGGCGGACCGTTTGTCGCGAGCGGGGCTCAAGACGGAACTGATCCCCGGCGATGGCCCCTCGCTGGTGTACGCGGAGACTCCTCCGGTCCCCGGCCAACCGGTTGTGTTGGTGTACGGCCATTATGATGTCCAGCCCGCCGACCCGCTCGAACTATGGAAAAGCCCTCCCTTTGAACCTGTCATTCGAGAAGGAAACATCGTGGCTCGAGGCTCCACGGACGACAAAGGGCAGATGTTGACCCACGTTCTGAGCGTCTTGGCATGGCATGCCTGCGGGATGAAGTTGCCGCTCCAAATCAAGTTCCTCATCGAAGGCCAAGAGGAACAGGGGAGCGAAGTGCTCGAGGCGAAGCTTCCTGAGATCGCTAAACGGTTGGAGTGCGATGTGATCGTGATCAGCGACTCCTCGCAATATGCTAAAGGCCAGCCAGCCATCACCTACGGTTTACGGGGTATCGCCTACTTTGAGTTGCGAGTTCATGGTCCGAAAGCGGATTTGCACTCGGGCTCCTTCGGTGGTGCCGTCACCAATCCGGCTCTCGCCTTGGCGCGGATTCTGACGGAAATCAAAACACCCGATGGCAAGATCCAATTGCCCGGTTTCTACGACTCCGTGGTTCCTCTTGTAGAATCCGAGCGTGCCATGTGGAATAGCTTGGGATTCTCCGATGAGAAGTTCGCCGAACAACTAGGGGTGGCGGCCCTAACCGGCGAGGTCGGATACAACACACTCGAACGTCGATGGGCGAGGCCGACGTTCGATGTCCATGGCCTGCTCGGTGGCTACCAGGGAGAAGGTGGCAAAACCATTATCCCATCGTGGAATGGTGCCAAGATCAGCTTCCGACTGGTTCCCAACCAAGATCCGAAAACTGTGGGACAACAACTCCGCGCCTTCTTAAAGGACCATACACCGCCGGGAGTTCGCGTGGAAGTCATCGACTTGCACGGTGGACGCGGAGTTGTCGTCAATCCAAACTCTCCCTACATGCAGGGGGCGGTCAAAGCGGTGGAAGAGGGATTCGATGTCAAACCGGTCCTGATCCGCGAAGGAGGTTCCATCCCGATCGTCGCACAGATGGTCGATGCCCTGCATTGCGACGTACTATTGATCGGATGGGGCCTCGACGACGATGGAGCCCACAGCCCCAATGAGAAATTCTGTTTGGAGGATTTTTATCGTGGCATCCGCGCCAGCAGCCGACTGTGGCATCACCTCGCTCAATCGGTGGTGGCCTAAGTTACCATCGCTAAGCTCCGCCTACACATGCTTTTCCAGAACTCAAGTAGGGTTCTGGTTGGTGTTCATTGCGTGGTGGTGCGGTTGTGGAGTGTT